>CAJLPI010000001.1:0-203996 GCA_905208535.1 uncultured Collinsella sp.
GCACCGAGCCGTACGCTTGACTTGAAGAAGGGGGAGGCCTCGCGGCCTCCCCCTTTTTTGCGTTTTATAGAGAGCTGTAATACAAGAACTCGCCTTCTCTTAGCTTGTCTTACTGTTTGGCTGTATTTTGAGTCCTTCTTTTGTATTTGCGCGATAATAACTCCCATTGGCGTTAGGGAGGACTTGATGTTTACCGTTTTTGTCTTGGGCAATATTGCTTCGGGTAAGTCGACTGCCTGCCGCTATCTCGAATCTCATGGCGCCATGCTCATCGATCTGGACGAACTTGCCAAATCGCTGTATGTGCCAGGCTCCGATATCGTCAATGCCCTCGCGGAAGAATTTGGCTGGGATATTTTGGACGAGGAGGGCGGCGTTCGCCGTAACATCCTCGCTTCTCGAGCTTTCGCTTCTCCTGATTCGGTCGCACGGCTCAATGACCTTGTGCACCCCGTTCTCATTGAACAGCTTTCGCTTAGGATTCTCGATCCGGTTTGTTGTACGGTTTCGTCCCCCCGTTATCCCTTTGCGGTTGTCGAGGTTTCTGCCCCGACTGGTTTTGAGGATGCTTTTGGCCTGGCTGATGAAATTCTGGTTATCAGTGCTCCTTTGGCAGTTCGTCGCGAGCGTGCCATTCATCGTGGTATGGAGTCCTCTGATTTTGATGCTCGCTCTGCATGCCAACCTGATGAGGCTTCGCTTTGCAATCTCGCTACGACGGTAATCGATAATGCGGGAGGCGATAATTCGCTCTTTGAACAACTGGACGCATGGCTTTTGCGCCATGGCTTCGGGGATGTAACGGATAAGGAGGAGGCCGATGCCTAAGACACGTTTCTTTACGTGGTATCGCGTTGCGCCACTTGCCGTTGTGCTCGTCTTCGGCTTTATTTCGCTCGTCTACTCGTATGCTCCTGCCGCCTTCTTTAAGCCTTTGTATCCAATTGACTACGAGGCGTATGTAAAGCAATCGAGCATTTCGCACAATCTTGATCCATATCTGGTGTGTGCTGTCATAAAGTCGGAATCGAATTGGGATCCCGAGGCTGAGTCGAATCAAGGCGCTCGGGGATTGATGCAGCTGATGCCCGAGACTGCCCAGGATATGATTGCCAAGGGTCTTGTCGATGGTAGCGAGTATTCCGCCGACAACCTTAACGATCCCGCTACGAACATCGAGTTTGGCTGTGCGTATCTTTCGTATCTTCTAACGTATTTTAACGGGTCGACTGACAGCGCCATTGCCGCCTATAACGCCGGCATGGGCAATGTCGACGGATGGGCGCAGCAGAGCACGTCGCTTCATAATGCAATCACCTTTCCCGAGACGCAGGCGTATCTGATTCGTGTCAATAATGCCTGGGTTCGCTACAAGACCCTCTATCCCGATCGGTTCGTATAGGACTATGCCTGCCGCCTGCGTATACTGCAGATATATGAGTTAGGAGTATCCATGGCGGAATTTGAAGTTGAGCGTGTTGGAGGAGAGCTCAAACGTTTTGGCGTTGAGGGCTCTGAGGTGCCGTTTGAGGTCGTGTCTCCATACGAGCCCGCTGGTTCCCAGCCTAAGGCCATTGAGTCGCTTGTGCAGGGTGTGAGGGACGGAGATCGCTATCAGGTTTTGCTGGGCGTGACTGGTTCGGGCAAGACCTTCACGATGGCTAAGACTATTGAGGCCCTGGGGAAGCCGACGCTGGTCATGGCTCCCAATAAAACGCTCGCCGCTCAGCTTGCGAGCGAGCTCAAAGAGTTCTTTCCCAACAACGCTGTGGTCTACTTTGTCTCGTACTACGACTACTATCAGCCCGAGGCGTATGTGCCGCAAAGCGATACATATATCGAGAAAGACTCCTCGATTAACGAAGAGGTCGAGATGCTGCGCCATCAGGCGACCGCGTCACTGCTCTCTCGACGCGATGTGATCGTTGTCGCATCGGTCTCGTGTATCTATGGCATTGGCTCTCCTGAGGACTATGCGGGTCTGGCTCCAAACGTCGACAAGAAGGTGCCGCTCGAGCGCGATGACTTTATCCATGCACTTATCGACATTCAATATGATCGCAATGACTATGACCTGGCGCGCGGCACGTTCCGCGTGCGCGGCGATGTTGTCGACGTGTATCCGCCTTATGCCGAGCATCCGTTGCGGTTTGAGTTCTTTGGCGACGAGGTCGAGCTGATTGCCGAGATCGATGAGGTTACCGGTGAGATGCTTCGTGAGTACGAGGCCATCCCCGTATGGCCGGCATCGCACTACGTGACCGAGAAGCCGAAGGTCAAGGCGGCTCTGAAATCGATCAGCGAAGAGTGCGAGAAGCGCGTGGCGGAGCTCAAGGCGACTGATAAGTTGCTCGAGGCGCAGCGTCTGCAGCAGCGCACCGATTATGATCTTGAGATGCTCGAGACGATGGGTTTTTGCAACGGCATCGAGAACTACTCGCGTCATCTGGACGGTCGCAAGCCGGGTGAGCCGCCGTTTACCCTAATCGATTACTTTCCCAAGGATATGCTCTGCATCATCGATGAGAGCCATGTGACGGTGCCGCAGATTCGCGGCATGCACGAAGGTGACCGCTCGCGTAAGGTGACGCTGGTGGAGCATGGTTTTCGCCTTCCTTCGGCACTCGATAACCGCCCGCTTCGTTTCGATGAGTTTGAGGCAAGGATACCCCAGTTTATCTATGTTTCGGCCACACCGGGCGACTACGAGCTGCGGGTGAGCCAAAACGACGTTGAGCAGATTATTCGTCCAACCGGTCTGCTCGACCCCAAGATCGATATGCGTCCGGTTCGTGGGCAGATTGACGATCTTGAGGACGAGATTCGCGAGCGCGTTGCCCGCAAGGAGCGCGTGCTGGTGACCACGCTCACCAAGCGCATGGCCGAGGACCTGACCGACCATCTGCTTGATGCCGGCATTAAGGTCAATTACATGCACTCCGATACAGCGACGATGGACCGTGTCGAGATCCTGCGAACGCTGCGCGAGGGCAAGATCGATGTTCTCGTTGGCATCAACCTGCTTCGCGAGGGCCTAGACCTTCCCGAGGTCTCACTGGTGGCAATTCTCGATGCCGATAAGGAAGGCTTCTTGCGCAACCGCCGTTCGCTGATTCAGACGATTGGCCGCGCGGCCCGTAACGCCGATGGCGAAGTCATCATGTATGCGGACGTTGTGACCGATTCGATGAAAGAGGCCATCGAGGAGACGCAGCGCCGTCGCGAGATTCAGATGGCATATAACGAAGAGCATGGCATTGTGCCCAAGACGGTGCGCAAGGCCATCAACGACATCTCAAGTTTTATTGCCGAGGCCGAAAAAACCGTGGGTTCCAAGGGGCGCTCGAAGGGCGACTCTCTTGGACATGGCGCATTCTATACGCCCGATGAGTCGGGCGAGGGTGGCGTGCCGGAAACGGTGGCGCCCGAGCAGACACTTGCGGAGCAGTTGGAAGAACTGCCGCATGACGAGCTTGTGCGGATCGTCGAAACCATGGAAGAGGATATGCGTAACGCTTCTGCTGCCATGGACTTTGAGGAGGCGGCGCGCCTGCGCGATGCCGTCGTTCAGATTCGAGCGATGCTCGAGGGTGCGTCTGAGGACGAGACGATCGAGCGCTTACGTTCGCAGGCCCGCAAGGGTTCCACGTTCGCATCGGGCAGAAAACGCCAGGGTGCACGGTTTAAGAAATAGTGAACAGGCCCCGAGTTCCCTGTGGAGCTTGGGGCCTGTGTCTTTTGCGCGTTGGAATTCGTGCGTTAGAGGTCTGCGATCAGGGCTTCGGCACAACGGATGCCGTCGGTGGCCGCGCTCATGATGCCGCCGGCATATCCAGCTCCCTCACCACAAGGATAGAGGCCCGGGGTCGACACGGCATGGCACGTTCGGTCTCGGGCGACAGTGACCGGTGAGCTCGAACGAGTCTCCACGCCGGTAAGAACGGCGTCGGGGCGGTCGTAGCCGCGTAGCTTTTTTCCGAGTAGGGGAAGTCCCAGGCGGAGCGACTCGACGATATGCTGCGGCAGGGCTTCGTCAATTGCCGTCCAGGTCACACCGAGCGGATAGGTGGGCTTTACCTTTCCGGGCGCCTTGCTGGCACGTCCTGCGAGGAAATCTCCGACGAGCTGTGCCGGTGCGTTCCAGTTGGAACCGCCCAGGCGATAGGCGGCCGCCTCGCAGGCACGCTGGAGCTCGATGCCGGCGAGTGGGTCATCGTTGGGAAGGTCCTCGGGTGTGACGTTAACGAGCAGGGCGGCATTTGCGTTGCGTCCGCCGCGGGCATTGAGACTGGCGCCGTTGACGCACAGGTGGCCCTGCTCGGAAGAGGCGGCGACAACCTGCCCGCCGGGGCACATGCAAAACGAGAACACGCTGCGGCCGTTGGGAAGATGGGCGACGAGCTTGTAAGGGGCTGCTCCGAGGGCAGGATGTCCCGCCGAGGCTCCGTATTGGACTCGGTCGATGTCGCGCTGCGGATGCTCGATGCGAACGCCCATGGCAAAGGTCTTTTGTGCGAGGGCCACGTTGTGGCCCTTAAGGAGCTCAAAAATATCGCGAGCAGAATGCCCGCAGGCGAGGATGAGGTGATTTGTCTCGATTGGCTCGCAAGCGGCGTCTTGGGACGATTGGACATCAATACCGGTGATGGCGCCAGACGCGTCGATGCGAATGTCGACGAGCTTCGTTCGATAACGGACGACACCTCCGAGCTGCTCGATGCGCTGGGATATAGCGGTGACAACCGTGGGAAGGATGTCGGAGCCAATGTGCGGCTTGGCATCCCATAGAATATCGCGGGGCGCGCCCGCCTCGACGAAGGTTTCGAGGATAAGGCGATGGGCGGGATTTTTGGTTCCCGTATTGAGTTTGCCGTCCGAGAAGGTTCCCGCGCCGCCCAGGCCAAACTGGATATTGCTCTCGGGGTCGAGGATGCGCTCCTTTAGAAAGAGGTCGATCGCCTGCGAGCGGCGAAATGCCGGGTCGCCGCGCTCGATGAGCAAGGGCTTAAGACCTGCTTCGGCGAGCGTAAGCGCAGCGAAAAGGCCGGCGCATCCGGCGCCGACAACGACAGGGCGTTCTTGAGGTGCGTCGGAGGCGGGGGAGGGGAATGAAGGCTCATCGTCTTCTATCGCGCGTACGCGCGAGCGGTCACGCTCGGCAACGCTGTCGACCGCTTCTCGCTCGAGGTGGGGACTAGTCAGCTCAACACGAAAGCTCAGGATAAAATGGACGTCTCGTTTTTTGCGAGCGTCGATTGACTTGCGGTGGAGCTCGATGGACTTGATCTCGGAGTCCTTGCAACGTAGGACGCGCTTGGCGACTCGCTTGCCAACAATGAGACAGGCATTTTCATCGTCGGCTTCATCGAGCGACGCGTTGACTTGGGTGATTTCGATCATCGAGGTCTCCTTAGAGGCAAGAAAGAGGCCGTCCGGTATCCCAGACGGCCCGAATGCGTTTTTGATTATAGACTGCGCGGCTACAGGCTGCTTGCAGCGCGAATGCCCGAGATCCAGGCCCACGCAAGGTTAAAGCCTCCGCAATCGGCGTCGATGTCGAGCGCTTCGCCGCAGACGTAAAGCGGGGCGTCGACAACGCTGCGCGCGCGTAGGCTGGGTGTTGAGATGCTCTCGACAGATACGCCACCACGCGTGACCTGCGCTGAGCGCTCCTCGGCTGTTCCCTTGACGAGCAACTTAAAGTGCTTGAGGATCGAGACCAGGTGGATGACATCGTTGGAGCCTGGATGGCACTGCTCGAACGCTGTGCAGACGACGCGGGAGAGTTGCGGGGCGAGCATGCCGTCGAGCCAACGGGGATCGCGGGGCGAAAAGCCGCCGAGCAGCTCAACGCGCCGGTTGAGCATATTGAGCAACTCGTCTTTGGAGAGGTCGGGGAAAACGTCGAGCAGGATCGTATCGCCGTGCTGGATACGACGAGAGAGGTTGAAGACAGCGACGCCCGAGATACCGAAGGTTCGAAACAGCACTTCACCGTCTTCGTGCCAGAGCTCATTATGATTGCGGGCGAGCGTCAAGCGGGCGCGGACGCGCAGGCCATCCAACGTCTTGAGCGCCGCCCGATCGCCAAAGACCGTTGCCGATACGGGGCAGAGGATGGGGCGCAGCGAAGTGAGGGGGAGGCGAAACGTATCGGCGATACCGGTGGGGTTGCCGCCCGTGGCGATAATTACGGCATGTGCCTGCAGGGCCTCGTTCTTGCGAGGGACATCGGCGAGCGCTTTCCGAAGCGAGCGGAGCTCCGATTTTCGGTCGTCGTGCTTTTTTGCCTTGAGTGCCCGCGCCGGACGGTCTATTTGGAGTGCCCAGCCTTCGGAAGCTTTGTGCGCCGAGGCAACGTTGGCTCCGCAGATTAAGGTGATACCTAGGCGGTCGCAAACGCTGAGAAGCGCGTCGCGCACCGATTCGGCGCGAAGGGAGCGCGGGTACAGCCGGCCTTCCTCGGAGGTTGTCATGATGCCCAGCGAGGAGAAGAAACCCATAAGCTCTTGTTCGGGCTGGGGGCCCATGACGGATTCGACGAATGCGGGGTGGTTATACCGCTGAGGATCAATCGATTCGTTGGAGAGGTTGCAACGGCCGTTACCGGTCGCAAGGAGCTTGAGGCCGCAGGCGACATCGCGCTCAACGATGCAGACGCTTTTGCCAGCGCGTGCGGCCGTAATGGCGGCGGCGAGGCCTGAAGCCCCGCCGCCGATTACCAAGACGTCATAGAGGGCGCTCGCGTTCACTTAGGCCTCGTCGGTCTCGTGCGGGGTAATAGCCTCGACGGCAGAGACTGCCTTGGGCAACATGCCATCGGGCAGCGCAGTCTCGACCTCGCCCTTATCGCAGGCCTCGGCGAGTGCCGGATTAATGGGAAGCTGGCCCAAGATGTCGAGGTTATAGCGCTCTGCGACCTCGGGGAGCTTGCTCTTGCCAAAGACCTCGATCTTCTTGCCGCAGTCGGGGCACTCAATATAGCTCATGTTCTCGACAATGCCCAGAATGGGGACGTTCATCTTCTCGGCCATGTTGACCGCCTTGGCGACGATCATCGAGACCAGATCCTGCGGGCTCGTGACGATGACGATGCCGTCGACCGGCAGCGACTGGAAGACGGTGAGCGCAACGTCGCCTGTTCCCGGAGGCATGTCGACCAGTAGGTAGTCGATGGGGCCCCACGAGGTCTCGCTCCAGAACTGCCTAATGGCGCCTGCGATGACCGGACCGCGCCAAAGGACGGGGTCGGTCTCGTTTTGGAGCAGCAGGTTGGAGCTCATGACCTTGACGCCGTGCTCGGAGATTTCGGGCAGCATAAGGTTGCCAAGGGCATGGACGTGGCGTCCACTCATACCGAACATCTTGGGGATAGAGGGACCGGTGATGTCGGCATCGAGGACGCCGACCTTGTGGCCGTGACGGGCAAGCTCGGTGGCGATGGCACCGGTGACAAATGACTTGCCGACACCGCCCTTGCCGGAAAGCACGGCGATGACGCGCTTGACCTCGGACAGCGTGTTCTCCTCAAATTGCGACGGCGACGTTTGTCCGCCGGCGGCCTGTGCGTGTTCGCAACCCATGTATGACTCCTTTGTATATGCTGGGGCCGGGGCCCCGCGATGTGACACGAGCGTCATTGTACCCTCGTTTGCGAGCGGGAGTCATTTGCGATGCGTTTGGGCCGAGCGTGCTTGCAATACGATGGGCCCAAGCGAATGGGCGGGCTTACTGAACTTTGCTGGCGAACTCGAGGTATTGCATGCGCTGCAGCTTGTCGATCGTCGAGGCGTAGGGGCTGTCTTCGATTCCAAGTCGTAGCGCAGCCCGTCGGCACCGAGATAGCCGGCGACATTGATGGTGGGCACATCTGACCTTGTCGCAAGCAGGGCCTTTTGGTAATTGGTGAGCGGGGCGCCGATCTTATTAAGGGTAATGGCTGCAATCTCGTTTGCCCCGACGGTGTCGTAGACGTTGAGCTCGGTATTGCCGGCGATCTCATAGTTAGCCCAGACGAGATATGTCGACTGATAGATACGGAAAGCGTGGCTTGCCGTATCTTCCTGAGGGTACAGCTCGTCGTTGAGAGTCGTTGCGGCGCTCGGCTGATGGTCGCCAAAAAAGACAAGAACAACCGGTCTGCCGATGTTGCGGAGCTCGTTGATAAAGTACTCGAGGTCCCGGTCGGATGCGTTGATGCAGGTGAGATAGGTGTTGAGCGCGCTGTTGGCGCCTTCGCTGGCTCCCTCGACCCAATAGTTTGTCAGCTCTTCGGCGGGAACGGTGCCATAGTCGTAGCCGCCGTGATTTTGCATCGTGACGTCAAAGATGAACTGCGGCGCTTCGTCGGTTCTAAGCAGGTCGAGTATCTTGTCGTAGGTGACGTAGTCGCATACGCCGGCATGGTAATAGGGCGCACCTTCGAAATCGCCGATTGAAAGAAAGTCTCCAAAGCCCAGCTGCTGATAGATTTTATCTCGATGGTAGTTGACGGGGTTTTGCGGGTGCATAGCGGTAGTGGTATACCCAAGCTCTTTAAGGTCCTTTGCCAGGCTGTTTACGCCATTCATCTGATACAGCTGATAGGGGATCTTGCCTAATCCGACAAAGGCCGTTGTCGCTCCGGTCAAAAATTCGAATTCGGAGTTCGCCGTTCCGCCACCGGCGACCGAAGCGAGCATGGTGCCGCGAACAAGTGTGTCGGGAAGCGAGTTGTAGAATGCGGGGCCGGTGTACCCGGCCGCCTGGAGCTGCTCAAAGCACGAAAGGTCGCTAAAACTCTCATTCATGACGGCAACAATCGTCGGCTTGATTTCATTGAACTGGGCAACGGCCGCCGCGCGCTGCTCGCTCGAGCCATATGTGCTGTCGTAGGCGGCGGCGAGCTCCTGCTCGATGCTCTGCGCCTCATCGGGCGTATAGTCTTCGGGCTTCTCAATGGGCAACTCGTTGACCATTTCGGTGAACGAAGTGATAAAACCCTGAGACGCATACGTGGTGATGGGCTGCCAACGGTCAAATCCAAAATTCAGTGCCTGCTCCAAGTCGATGCTGGAAAAGCCCGAGAGCCCCACAACGGTCACGAGCAGAAAAGCGCAGAGGTTAGCGGCGATTGCGGGGAAGACATGGGTTGGCGTACGGAGCTTTCGCGGTCGGATAAGCGAAAGAAGCCCCAGGGAAATCTCCAGCAGGGCGAGAGAGGTTACGATTCCGGCGGTAAAGGTAAACTCGTATCCCTCGCTCACTTCCATTGCGGTGCCAAGGGCCAAGATATCGCTTGGCAGGATGGCTTCGCCTTTAAACGTTATGACGAAGTGCTCGGCAATGCCAAGGATGCAACAGACGACGGGCACGAGGGCCATGACGCCTCCATGACGCTGTCCCAGCAAATAAAGGGAGAGCAGAACCGTCGCGAGCAGCCCGACGGAAAACCCGAATGAGTTGGCGGGAATGCGATAGAACGTTTCGTTGCAGGCAATTTCGAGTGAAACGAACGAGAGCGCTGAAACAGCGGCGATGACAAGGATGTCACGGCAAATACAGGCAACCGTTCCCGTCGCAAGGTCGGTTTGGTCGATAAGTCCCGAAACCAAGGGCTCGACAAGAAGCATGACGGCGGCAGCACCGAGCGCCGAATAAGAAAGGACCCATAGGGAGCTGCCCTCATTTACGAGCAATTGATTCGTAACCCATGCAGCTACCACGCCGAGCGGGATGAGGAGCGTCGCGCACCAAAAGACGCGGGCAATGGGTGGCTTTTCGTTGCGTTTGATTGAAAAATACACGCGCACGACGACGGCGGCCACGATAAGGACGGCGATGAATATGGGCAGATTGGCCATGTCGCTCGAAGTGATTTCAAGGGGGATATCTTCGGTCATGGACGTTCCTCTGGTACAGCAAATTAAGTTCAGTATTAGATTACTGTAACCTTTCCACGGCATTTCGAGAAACAAAGCGCCCGATACGCAAAGCTAAAGGTCTGCGAATCTTGTATTACGAACATCTGTGCGCGTCGAGTGCGCTAAACTCATCGGCAGTATGATTCGATGCAATAGGAGGCAAGGAGCTTCCATGTCTGATTCTTCTATCGTTATTCGCGGCGCTCGTGAGCACAACCTCCGTGATATCGATGTTTCCATTCCGCGTGACCAACTCGTGGTCATTACCGGTCTTTCTGGCTCGGGCAAGAGTTCGCTGGCATTTGACACTATCTATGCCGAGGGCCAGCGTCGATACGTCGAGAGCCTTTCGAGTTATGCGCGCCAGTTCTTGGGCCAGATGGACAAACCCGACTTGGATTCAATCGACGGCCTTTCGCCGGCGGTGTCGATCGACCAAAAGACGACATCTAAAAACCCTCGCTCGACGGTTGGCACCGTAACCGAGATTTATGACTATCTGCGTCTGCTGTTCGCCCGTGTGGGCACCCCGCACTGTCCCGAATGCGGCCGCGTCATTGAGCGCCAGACGACCGACCAGGTCGCCGATAAGGTCCTGGCGGCGGGGGAGGGCCGCCGCGCGTTTGTGCTGGCACCGGTGGTACGCGGGCGAAAAGGCGAGTACACCAAACTGTTTGAGGACCTTCGCGCCGAGGGCTTTAGCCGCGTGCGTGTCGACGGTGAAGTGCGCTCGCTCGACGATCCGATTGATCTGGACAAGAAGTTCAAGCACGATATCGAGGTCGTGGTCGATCGCATCGTGATCCGTGAGAACTCTCTGGGCCGTATCGCCGAGTCCGTTGAACAGGCGACTGCGCTGGCGCACGGCAATGTGAACGTATACTTGCTGCCCGATCGTGATGCTCCCGAGGGGACCGAGGGCGAGCTGCTGGAGTATTCGTTGGCCTTGGCGTGCCCGGAGCATGGACACTCCATCGATGACCTGCAGCCGCGTGATTTCTCGTTCAACGCGCCCTATGGCGCGTGCCCCGAGTGCGATGGCCTGGGCTTTAAGAAAACCGTTGATGCCGAGGCGCTGATCGAGGACCCCTCGAAGTCCATTGCCGACGGAGTCTTTGGTAGCCTGTTTGGCAATTCGAACTACTATCCGCAGATTTTTGCTGCGGTCTGCAAACACTTTAAGGTGAGCACCGATACGCCGTGGGAGGACTTGCCCCCTCGCGTGCGTCGTGCATTCTTGGATGGCCTGGGCGATACGAAGATCTCGGTCGACTACCAAAAGCTCGACGGACGCCGTAGCCAGTGGGATACCAAGTTTTCGGGCGTTCGCAACATCCTGTACGAACGCTATACCGAGACGACGAACGAGAACACCAAGGCGCGCTTGGAGAAGTACATTCGCGAGGAACCGTGCTCGAGCTGCCACGGCGCTCGTTTGCGCCCTGAGATGCTCGCCGTCACCGTGGGCGGCAAGTCCATTTACGAGGTTTGTTGCCTGTCGTGCCGTGAGTCGCTCGAGTTTTTTGAGGGCCTGGAGCTCACCGAGCGCCAACAGTTTATCGGCGGGCGCATCGTCAAGGAAATCCTGGAGCGCTTGCGTTTTCTGGTCGATGTTGGACTCGACTATCTGACGCTCGATCGTGCCTCGGCGACGCTTTCTGGTGGCGAGGCGCAGCGTATTCGCCTGGCAACGCAGATCGGCGCGGGTCTCATGGGCGTGCTCTATATTCTGGACGAGCCCTCGATCGGTCTTCATCAGCGTGACAACGAGCGCTTGATCAAGACGCTCGAGCGCCTGCGCGATATCGGCAATACCGTTATCGTCGTCGAACACGACGAGGATACAATCCGTGCCGCCGATTACGTGATCGACATGGGGCCCGGCGCCGGCGTCAACGGCGGACACGTAGTCGCGGCGGGAACGCCTGCCGATATCATGGCGTGTCCTGAGTCGATGACGGGCGCTTATCTGACCGGCAAACGAATGATTCGGGTGCCTGATGAACGGCGCAAGCCCGGTCGCGGCTGCCTTAAAATTACGGGCGCTCGAGCCAACAACCTCAAAAACGTTACTGCCAAGATCGAGTTTGGTACGCTTACGGTTGTTACCGGCGTGTCGGGATCGGGCAAGAGCTCCCTGGTTACCGATACCATTGCGCCTGCCCTTACGAATGCCATTCACCGTTCGACGCGCCCTGTGGGTCCGTATAAGAAAATCGAGGGCATCGAGTGTATCGATAAGGTTATCGATATCGACCAGTCGCCGATTGGCCGCACGCCGCGTTCCAACCCTGCTACCTATATCGGCCTGTGGGATGATCTTCGCGCGCTGTTTGCGAGTACGCCGGAGTCGAAGGCGCGCGGCTACTCGCCGGGTCGTTTCTCCTTTAATGTGAGTGGCGGGCGCTGTGAGGCGTGCAAGGGCGACGGACAGATCAAGATCGAGATGCACTTCCTTCCCGATATCTACGTTCCCTGCGAAGTTTGCGGCGGTAAACGCTACAACCGCGAGACACTCGAGGTCACCTACCGTGGCAAGACTATCTCGGACGTACTTGACATGAGCGTGGCCGAGGCACTGGCTTTCTTTGGGAATATCCCGCAGATCAAGCGAAAGCTCCAGACGCTGTACGATGTAGGCTTGGGCTACGTGAGCCTGGGCCAGCCCGCCACGACGCTCTCGGGCGGCGAGGCGCAGCGTGTGAAGCTCGCCAAGGAGCTTCATCGACGCCAGACGGGCAAGACGTTCTATATTTTGGACGAGCCGACGACCGGCCTTCATTTTGAGGACGTCCGCCAGCTGCTCGATGTGCTGCAGCGCTTGGTCGATGCGGGCAACACGGTGCTGGTGATTGAACATAACCTTGATGTCATCAAGGTTGCCGACCGCCTGATCGATATGGGCCCCGAGGGCGGTAACGGCGGCGGAACCGTCGTGGTTTCGGGCACACCGGAGCAGGTTGCGGACTGTCCGCAGAGTTATACGGGCAAGTTTTTGGCGCCGTTGCTCAGGCGTGACCGTGAGCGTCAGGCTCAACTTGATGCTCAATAAATAGGCGATTCAGTTTATGGGCGCCATCGACTCCTTGTGATTCGATGGCGCTTGCTGTGTCGAAGTGACGTATGCAGCCGAATTGGACATATACTTAATCCTTGCGTCCGAATGCGAGGGAAAGGATATGCCATGGCAAAGGCTGTAAAGACGCCAAAAACCAATGCGATGCGCGAGCTGGAAAGCGCCGGCATTTCCTATGTTCTACATACGTACGAAGACGATGGTGATGAGTCGGCGGGCCTGGGGGTCGCGATTTCGGAGCAGCTTGGCGAGGAGCCCGGACAAGGATTTAAGACCTTGGTCTGCGTGACGCCGTCCAACGACCACGTCGTGTGCTGCATCCCTGTTGCCGACGAGCTCGATCTAAAGTCCGCCGCGCGTGCCGCGGGGGAGAAGTCCTTGGCCATGATGCATGTGAAGGATTTGCTTGCGGCGACTGGCTACGTTCGCGGCGGCTGCAGTCCGGTCGGTATGAAAAAACGCTACCGGACGCTCATTGATGAGACATGTGTCCTTTGGGATACCATTTTTATTTCGGGAGGCAAGCGTGGTTATCAGCTTGAGCTTGCACCCGATGATTTAATTGCATTTTGCGGGGCGACGGTCGCCCCGATTACGAGAGAGGACTGAGCGATGCCGCAGGAAGAATTGAAGTGCGGAGCTCATTTTGCAAAAGAATCTGCGCCTCAGACACCCTCATCCGAAGCTTCTTCGTCGCGAGATGGCACTGATGATATGGGCTCGTCGGACTACTCCACGGTTGGTCGTTCCGCCGGGCTTATGACCATCCTGACCATCGTGTCTCGCGTCACCGGCTTTATCCGCACATGGGCAATGGCGGCCGCTATCGGCATGTCGCTGCTCTCGTCCTCCTATCAGGTCGCCAACAACCTGCCCAATATGCTCTACGAACTCGTGATGGGCGGCATGCTCGTGACGGCGTTTTTGCCCGTGTACATGGGCGTGAGGCGTGAGCAGGGTCGCGAGGCCTCGAACGAGTACGTGGGCAACCTGCTCGGTATTCTGCTATTGGTGCTGGGTGGCATTTCGTTGCTGGGGACCGTGTTCGCTCCGGGCTTTATTTGGACGCAATCGTTCCTTTCGGGTGACGGCGGCAGCATGGATACCGCTGCGTTCATGTTCCGTTTCTTCGCCATCCAGATTCTGTTTTATGGTTTGGGCTCGGTGTTCTCGGGCGTTCTCAACGCACACCGCGACTACTTCTGGTCGACGTTTGCCCCGGTCCTCAACAATGTGATCGTCATTGCGAGCTTTATGGGCTTTGCGCCCGTGTCCGCACAGTTTGGCGAACGTGCCGGCATCATCTTGATTGCGGCCGGTACGACCCTCGGTGTCTTTGTTCAGATGGCTTGTCAGATCCCCGCGCTTGGCAAGCACGGCGTGCATCCCCATATCCATATCGACTTTAAGGACCCCGCACTGCGCCAGACGATTGCGCTCGGTATCCCGACGCTGCTCGCTACGGTGTGCATGTTTGTCTCGACTTCTATCACGAACGCTGCCGCGCTGGTGGTCCAGCCCGAGACCGGTCCTTCCGTCATCGCCTATGCGCGCCTGTGGTACACGCTGCCCTACGCGCTGATTGCCGCCTCGCTTTCGACGGCGCTCTATACCGAGCTCTCTCACGACGCACAGGAGAAGGATTACGACAGCGTTCGCACGGGCATTTCGCGTGGCGTCGCCCAGATGCTGTTCTTCCTGGTTCCGTTCGCGCTGTACCTGATTGTCTTCGCGCGTCCGCTCAACATGATCTACTGCGCTGGCAAGTTCGATGAGTCCGGTGTGGCGCTGGTGTCGGAGTTCCTTATCTACCTGGCACTTTCCCTGCCGCTCTACGGCGTGGTCGTGCTGATGCAGAAGAGCTTCTCTGCCTTGCTCGACATGAAGCCCTATAGCCGCTATTGTCTGTATTCCGCCATCGGCCAGGCCGGCTCGGTTCTGCTGTTTGGCGTTGTGCTGGGCTTCGGTATGCCGGCAATCGCGCTTTCGTATGTCGTCGACTACGTGATCTTGGTCGGTTGCTCGCTGTGGTGGCTGCGTCGTCGTCTGCGTGGTCTTCAGGTTAAATCTATCCTGCATGGCGGTTTCTTTGGCCTTTTGTTCGGTGGCCTGGGTGCTGCCGCAGGCGCCGGCGTCATGTGGGCGCTTGAGCACTTTGTCGGGGCACTTGGCGGCTCGATTCTGATTACTCTTGGCTACGTTTGCGTTGCGGGTGTCGTCTCGCTTGCTGTTACCTTTGGCCTTGCCGTCGTCCTTAAGATGCCCGAGGTCTCGGCGCTGATTCGTCGCAAGTAGGTGCGCGTGGCCGGTCACGACAACATTCCAACGCTTGCCGAGCAGGTTTCGCGCGTTCCCACGCAGCCCGGCTGCTACCTTTGGAAAGACGCCAAGGGCGATGTCATCTACGTGGGCAAGGCGAAAAACCTGCGCGCCCGTATGCGTCAGTACGTGACGCTGCAGGACGAGCGCCAGAAGATCCCGCTTATGATGCAGCTGGTGGCGAGCTTTGACTATATCGTGGTGGAGACCGAGCACGAGGCGTTGGTGCTCGAGCGCAATTTGATTGGTCAGTACCATCCGTACTTTAACGTCGACCTCAAGGATGACAAGAGCTACCCCTTTATCGCCATTACAAAGGGCGACCTGTATCCCGCTATCAAATACACGCGTGAGCGTCATAAGCCGGGAACGCGCTATTTTGGACCTTATACCGATAGCCGCGCGGCACGTGAGACGATAGATACGCTGCGCAAGGTTATCCCCATCTGCTCCGCATCCTGTGCGGAGTGGCGTCGTTGTCGCCGTATCGTCGAGTCCCACAAGGGCGAGGAAGACATCGTCAATATGATTTGCGCGCAAAACGGGCGCCCCTGCTTTGACTACCATGTCGGGCGCGGCCCGGGTGCGTGTGTCGGCGCGATTTCCCCGGCAGACTATGCCAAGAACGTCAAGCGTGTCGAGCGCTTTTTGTCGGGCCATCGCAAGGATGTCGTCGATGAGCTGACCTCCGAGATGACGGATGCCGCTGAGGCGCTCGACTTTGAGCGCGCGGCACGCGTCAAACGTCGTTTGGAGGTCATCAGGGGTCTGGACGATCGTCAGCAAGTCGTTTTTCCCTCCAGTGTCGATATCGATGTCATCGGTTTCTATCGCGAGGAGACCATCTCCGCCGCTTGCGTCTTCGTCGTTCGCGAGGGCCGAACAGTTCGCACCTGCGAGTTCATTCTCGACAAGGGTCTTGATGTTGACGAGGAAGAGCTCCAGTCGGGCTTTCTTAAGCGCTATTACGACGAGACGGCTGATATTCCAGCTGAGGTCAACCTTTCCGTCGAGCTTGAGGATGCGGAGGCGCTGGGGGAGTGGCTTGCGGGCAAGCGTGAGCGTTCCTGCCATCTCCATAGGCCGCAGCGTGGCGAAAAGCACCGTCTGCTCGATATGGCATCCAAAAATGCGCGCCATGCCCTCATGCGCTACATGATGCGAACGGGGTACGCTGACGACCGCACCAATCAAGCGCTCCTGGAGCTCGAAAGTGCGTTGGCGCTGCCATCGCCGCCGTTGCGTATCGAGTGCTTCGATATCTCGACGCTGCATGGCACCTTTACGGTCGCCTCGATGGTGGTGTTTACCAACGGGCGCGCCGACAAGAGCCAGTATCGTCGTTTTAAAATCCAGACCGAATTGGATGAGGCAAACGACTTCGTGTCGATGTCCGAGGTTTTGGGACGACGCTATGCTCCCGAGCGCATGGCCGACGAGCGCTTTGGCTCGTGCCCCGATCTGCTCGTTGTCGATGGCGGTAAGCCGCAATTGACCGCTGCGATCAAGCAACTTGAGGCTCTTGGGCTCGATATACCAGTTTGTGGCTTGGCGAAGGCCGATGAGGAAGTTTTTGTGCCTTGGGACGAGACCCCCGTCGTGCTGCCGACCGGGTCTGCCTCGCTCTATCTAATTAAACAGGTGCGCGATGAGTCCCACCGATTTGCTATCACGTTCCATCGTGAATTGCGCGACAAGGCCATGACAGTTTCGGTACTCGATGACGTTCCTGGCGTGGGGCCCACCAGAAAACGTGCCCTTATGCGCCATTTTGGCTCGATGAAGCGTTTGCGCGCGGCGAGCGAGCAGGAGATTGCAGAAGTTCGAGGCGTTCCGGCCGATGTCGCCAAAGCGGTCCACGAGGCACTTGTTGCGTGGAATGCCGAGCGCTCCGAGATGGCGGCAAAGCAATCCGAAAACTAAACACGCCTCTAAACAACTGATATACACGATTGCGTGATTTTCAATCATGTATTTCACGGCGATTACCAGCCGATTTTGGGTTTTATTAACGCTAAAACGTTTGACTAGCCATGGTGAACAACCCTGCTATCCTGCGGGTTGACGAAGACTGATATCTCACCTCGTCGATACATACTGTCTGGCGAATCGTTTGTCAATGAATTCGGTGAACGGTAGCAAATACCGTTCAAGCGTATGTATGTATCGGTCGCCGAGCGCGGCACCTCAGTTGGGTTCGTCGGTAGGTAAGGTATATATCGTCCGCAAGTTGCGCGGGGGCACGTCTAGGCGCTCCCGGGTAAGATTCTCTATTGATAGGAGAAGACATGGCCATCATCAACAAGGGTATGTCCAGGCGTTCGTTCCTCGGCCTCACCGGCAGCGTCGCTGCTGTCGCAGGGCTTGGTCTCACCGGCTGCGGTGGCAGCTCTAGCGACGAGGGTTCCGCTTCCGGTTCCACCGATTCCGCCAACCGTGGCGGCGGCGTGATCACCGCTGGTTCCGCTTACGCTCCGTCCAGCTTCGATCCCGCCAGCACCGGCTCCGCTGTGGGCCTGGGTGCTAACTGGCACGTCGTCGAGGGCCTCTACGGCATCGATTACCACGACTACAGCACCTTCAACGAGCTCGCCACCGACGATCCCAAGTCTGTGGACGACACCACTTTCGAGGTCACCATCCGCAAGGGCGCCAAGTTTTCCGATGGCACCGAGGTCACCGCTGACGATGTCGTTGCCTCCTACACCGCTTGCGCCGCTTCCGCTACCTATGCTCCGTTCTTCCAGCCCTTCGAGTCCATCGAGGCCAAGGACGCCAGCACCGTGACGGTCAAGACCAAGGTCCCCAACTTCTCCCTGCTCAAGGATCGTCTGGCCATCGTCCGCGTTACCCCGGCCACCCAGACCGAGGAGGATCGCGCCAAGCAGCCGATCGGCTCCGGCCCCTGGATGTACGACTCTATCTCCGATACCGAGATCACCCTGGTTCCCAACCCCGAGTACAACGGTGAGTATGCTGCCGAGGATAAGAAGATCCAGTACAGCATCCTGACCGACCCCACCGCTCGCGTTACCGCTCAGCAGGAGGGCTCCACGCTCGTTATGGAGCTCGTTACCGCTGACGCCGTCGACCAGCTCGAGAGCGCCGGCTGCAAGATCGATAACGTTCAGGGTTTCGGCACCCGCTTCATCATGTTCAACGTCGCCAAGGAGCCTTGGAACAACGTCAAGGTCCGCCAGGCTGTCATGTATGCGCTCGACACCGAGAAGATGGTCAGCAACACCTTCGCCGGCCTTGCCACCGCTGCCAGCTGCTACCTGCCCAAGAGCTTCACCAACTATCATGAGGCTTCCACGGTGTACAAGACCGACGCCAAGAAGGCTAAGAAGCTCATCGAGGAGTCTGGCATCACCCCGGGTGCCATCACCCTGCGCACCACCGACAACGAGCAGATTAAGGGTATGGCCGCCCAGGTCAAGAACGACCTCGACGCTCTCGGTTTCGATGTCACCATCCAGACCGATACCTCGCCGGCCACCTACGCTGCCATCGACGGCGGCGAGGCCTACGATATCCTCCTTGCCCCTGGCGATCCTTCCTGCTTCGGCGCCGACCCCGACCTGCTGCTCAACTGGTGGTACGGCGACAACGTCTGGATGCAGACCCGTTGCCCGTGGAAGGAGTCCGCTGAGTGGCAGAAGCTCCACAGTCTCATGGACGAGGCTCTTGCCGCCGAGGGCGACGAGCAGCAGAAGAAGTGGAACGAGTGCTTCGACATCATTGCCGACAACGCCGTTCTGTACCCCGTTGTCCACGTCAAGACCGTCTCCGCTTCCTGGGACGATCCGTCCACTGCGCCCAACGGCGAGGCCCTCGATGGCTTCAAGGGCATCGGCACGACGAGCATGTCCTTCAGGGGCGTTGCGACCGTCAAGGCGTAAGACTCGCTTGAGTCTGTATGCAGGATGTCGGTCGTTGGGACCGTATCCTCATAGTTGAAACAAAGACCCGGGCGACCTCGATGTCGCTCGGGTCTTGTAATGAGTATCCGTACTCATATACCAGTTGGTCCTACCGACAAAAGAAAGGGGAGAGAACGTGAACAACTTGCTACGTTTGATTGGAAGGCGTCTTGTGGCGCTGCCGATCATGGCATTGGGCGTCACCGTCCTGGTGTTCTTCCTTATGTCGTTCTCCAAGACCGACCCCGCCTACACGGCGTTGGGTGACGGTGCCTCGCCCGAGGCGGTTGCCGAGTACCATGAGAAGTATGGTCTGGACGACCCCTGGCCCGTGCGCTACGTGCGCTATATGGGCGATTTGATCCATGGCGACATGGGCACCTATGGTGCTGCTCGCAACTCCGTTGCCAAGCGCATCTCCACGGCCCTGCCCGTCACGATGCAGCTGACCTTCATCGGCCTTGCCATCGGTGCGGTCGTTTCGTTTTTGCTCGGCGTCATCTCGGCACTGTATCGCGACAAATGGCCGGACCAAGTGATCCGCGTCTTTTCCATCGCCGGCTTGGCAACCCCGTCGTTCTGGCTTGCCGTTCTGTTGATCCTGCTGTTCTCTTCCTACCTTAAGGTGCTCCCGGCATCGGGTGCTCTGCCTCACTTCACCACGAATCCGGCTGGTTATCTGGGCCGCATGATTATGCCCGCCATCGCCTTGGCATTTCCGCTGACGGGCCAGATGACTCGTATCGTGCGTACCGCCATGGTCGAGGAGCTCGACAAGGACTATGTCCGTATGGCTCGCGGTGCCGGCGTTCCCGAGAAGGTCGTCGTCGGTATCAACGTCCTTCGCAATGCGCTGATCACCCCGGTCACCACCCTCGGTCTTAAGATCGGTTACCTCATGGGCGGCGCCGTCGTCATCGAGGTTATCTTCAACCTCCCCGGCATGGGCACCGCGATTCTGCAGGGCGTTCAGGGCAACGAGGCGAACCTGGTTCAGGGCGTCGTTATCGTCGTTGCTCTTGCCTTCATCATCATCAACATCGTGGTTGACATGCTCTACCTGCTCATCAACCCGCGCATCAGGACGGTGTAGATTATGGTAAAGATTCGAGAGAAGCAAACCGAGCAGCTCGAGAAGGCTGCCTCCAAGGGGCTCAAGCTCGGTGGCTGGAAGAAGATGACGCTGTCTTCTAAGATTGCCGCCGTCGTGCTGGCGCTGGTCGCCCTGACTGCGATTCTGGCGCCCCTTCTTGCCCCCTATAGCCCGGTCGAGATCTTTACGGCTCGCCAGGCTCCCGGCAACGGATTTATCTTCGGTACCGACGATAAGGGTCGCGATATTCTGTCGCGTATGCTCTACGGTGGTCGTTACTCGCTGATTATCGGCTTTGGCGCCACTGCCATGGCTCTGGTCTGCGGCTCGGTCGTGGGCGCCCTTGCAGCGGTTTCGCGCAAGGCCGTCTCCGAGACGATCATGCGTATCCTGGACATCATCATGTCCATCCCGGGCATCGCCCTCGCGGCCGTCTTCGTCTCCATCCTGGGCAACTCCGTGCCGTCGATCATCTTCGCCATCGGCTTTATGTACACTCCGCAGATTGCCCGTATCGTGCGCGCCAACATCGTGTCCGAGTACGGCGAGGACTATGTCCGCGCGGTCATCGTTTCCGGCGCCAAGGCTCCGTGGATTTTGATCAAGCATGTTCTGCGTAACTGCATCGCCCCGATCATGGTCTTCACCGTTACCCTGGTCGCCGACGCCATCATCTTCGAGGCTTCGCTGACCTTCATCGGCGCTGGTATCCAGGAGCCCACCGCTACCTGGGGCAACATCCTAGCCGACGCCCGCGGCGGCGTGCTCGCCGGCCGTTGGTGGCAGGCGCTGTTCCCGGGCCTGGCCATCATGATCACCTGCCTGGCGCTCAACATCCTCTCCGAGGGCATTACCGACGCCATGGCCGCTGCTCCCTCCGCCGCCCTGGATCCGACCGATTCCTCCAAGCGCCGCGAGGCCGACCTGCTGGTCTCCGACCCCGTTCGCGCCTACAAGGAGCAGGCCCAGTCCCTCTCCGCTCGCCTTGGAGCCCTGCGCGATGTCGAGCTCAAGCGTGACGATCGCCATGTGCCCGACGAGTCTGTCGAACCGATCCTTTCGGTCCGTGACTTCTGCATCCAGTTTGAGCACCACGGCGATATCAACGTCGTCGACCATGTCAACTTTGACGTCCGTCCTGGCCAGACTATGGGCCTGGTGGGCGAGTCCGGTTGCGGTAAGTCCATCACCACGCTGGCCATCATGGGCCTGACCGACGATGACGAACATCTTTCCGGCGAGGTCCTCTGGGAGGGCCGTGACCTGCTCAAGATGAGCAAGAAGGAGTGGTTCGGCCTGCGCGGTACCGATATCGCCATGGTCTATCAGGACGCCCTGTCCTCGCTCAACCCCTCCATGCTCATCTCTGCCCAGATGAAGCAGCTCACCAAACGCGGCGGCACCCGTAGCGCCGAGGAGCTCCTGGAGCTCGTGGGCCTCGACCCCAAGCGTACGCTCGAGAGCTATCCGCACGAGCTTTCCGGTGGTCAGCGTCAGCGCGTTCTGATTGCTATGGCCCTTACCCGCGACCCCAAGCTGGTCATCTGCGACGAGCCCACGACCGCCCTGGACGTTACCGTCCAGAAGCAGGTCATCAAGCTGCTCAACGATCTTCAGGCCAAGCTCGGCTTTGCCATGATCTTCGTCTCGCATGACCTGGCGCTGGTCGCCGAGGTCGCCCATAACATCACGGTGATGTACGCCGGTCAGGTTATCGAGCAGGCGCCCACCAAGGAGCTGCTCACCAACCCGATCCACGAGTACACCCGCGGTCTTCTGGGTTCCGTCCTGTCCATCGAGAGCGGTTCGGGCCGCCTGCACCAGGTGCCCGGCGCCGTTCCGAGCCCGCGCGATTTCCCCAAGGGCGATCGCTTCGCGCCCCGCTCGAGCCATCCGCGTATTGGCCTGGACACCCGTCCGGTCTTCAAGCGCGTGCCCGGCACCGAGCACTTCTATTCCGAGCTCCCCGACGAGGTGCTCAAGGCAAATGGTTTGACCCCTCACGCGGAGGTGATGTAGATGAGCGAGACCGCAGTCAACGGCGTCGAGCCGATCATCTTCCTTGATGACGTCCACGTCACCTTTAGGACCCGTACCGGCTCGATTCTGCACCCTAACCTGGTTCACGCCGTCCAGGGTGTAACGATTAGGCTCATGCCCGGTCAGACGATCGGCATCGTCGGCGAGTCCGGTTGCGGTAAGTCCACCACCGCCAACGTCATGTGCGGCCTGCAGGCCCCCACGAGCGGCAAGGTCTACTTTAAGGGCAAGGACGTTACCAAACGTACCGCCGAGGACCGTCGCCACATGGGTCGCGTCATCTCGGTCGTGTTCCAGAACCCGGCCACGGCACTCAACCCCCGCATGGTCGTTCGCGAGCAACTGCTCGACCCCATGCGCGTCCACAACCTGGGTACCGAGGCCGAGCAGGAGAAGCGCGTCAAGGAGCTCTTGGAGCTCACCGGTCTGCCCAGCTCCGCCGCCGAGGTTCTTCCCGGCCAGCTTTCGGGCGGCCAGCGCCAGCGCGTCGCAATTGCCCGTGCCCTGTCGCTGAACCCCGATGCCATCATCGCCGACGAGCCAACCTCGGCTCTGGACGTTTCGGTCCGCGCGCAGATTCTGAACCTGCTGACCGACCTTAAGAAGGAGCTCGGCCTGGCCATGGTGTTCATCAGCCATGACATCCAGACGGTCCGCTATATCTCTGACGACATCATCGTTATGAATGGCGGCAAGATCGTCGAGCAGGGCGAGGCCAAGCAGGTCTTCCAGCACCCCCAGGACCCCTACACCAAGATGCTGCTCGGCGCTGCGCCGTCGCTGCTGCATCCCAAGCTCGGCGAGTAGCCTCGCTTTCCCTCCCGTGCGCCCGGTTCCCTTGCCGGGCGCACCTCCGTTGCGATTTCGAAAGGTTGGGTTCACGAGCCATGCCAAGTGCTCAGGAGCTACAACATCAATTTGGTGAATATCGAGGCGCCATGCCCCGTCCATCAGATTTCGATCTCTTTTGGAAGGATCGCATGGCCGAGGCCGACGCGGTCGGGCTTGACTATGCGATCGAGACGGCATCGGTCACAGATGCCGTGACCTGCCAGCTTTTCGACCTCTGGTATACCGGCATGTGTGGCGCTCGCCTGCATGCCAAGTACCTTAAACCCGTCTCGGACGAGCCCGTGCCATTGGTACTTCAGTTCCATGGATATCCGGGTGCAAGCCGCAGCTGGTTTGAGCAGGCGTCGTTTGCGGGCATGGGCATGGCACTCATCGCCCTCGACTGCCCCGGTCAAGGAGGTCCCTCCGAGGACATTGGTGGATTTGAGGGCACAACGGTCGCGGGCCATATCGTCGCCGGTATCGACGGCGACCCGGCCAACCTCTACTATGTCCGCTTGCACCAAGATATTCGCATCCTGTGTCGCATCGTTCGCGAGCTCGAGGGCATCAATCTTGCCCGTGTGTTTGTGAACGGCGCGTCGCAGGGCGGCGGTTTGGGCATTGCGACCTGTGCACTTAACAGCGAGCTTATCAATCGCGCCGCCATCCTCTATCCCTTCCTGTCGGATTTCCGCCTGGTCTGGGACTTGGATGCCGACGACATTGCCTACGAGGGCCTGCGCTATTGGTCTCGCTGGTTTGACGAGGACTCGACTCGTATCGACGAAGCCTATGCCAAGCTGGCGTACTTCGATTCCAAGAACTTTGCCCCTATGGTCAAATGCCCCGTGCTGTTTGGCACCGGCACAGCCGATACCGTCTGTCCGCCAGCGACGCAGTTTGCGGTCTATAACAACCTGACCTGTGAAAAGCGTCATGAGTTCTTTGAAGGCTTTGGCCACGAGGAGATTCAGGATTTTGACGATCTGATCATTCCGTTTTTCTGCAAGGGAGGGGAGGCTCATGTCTAAGTGCGAGAGCAATGTCGGCGAGCTGATTGTCCCCGACCTTGTGGGGATTCCCGGGACGGTTTCGTCAAGGCTCTCTGAATATCGGGACTGGCACGGTGATGTTCAGGCAGATGTTTCTGATTTGGAGACATGTGCTATGAATCTTGAGATTCAAGGCCTGGCCATTACGGCGATCGATTTCGCCAATCCGTATGCCCGCTACTCCGAGGTTTCCTTTGAGCTTGGTGGCGATGTGGTCCACGCACGTTTGATCGAGCCTGCCGGTCGCGCCCGAGCATCCGAGCTTGTGCCGCTATGTCTGATGTTTCACGACATCGACCGACCCGTGCGGGGATGGCATCACATGACGAGGTTTGCGGCCATGGGATATGCCGTGCTTGCGCTGGACGATGAGGCGATTGGACCCAGCGATCTGCGGCAGGGGATTACCTCGCCTGCTTTTGTCAGGCGCGTCCGTTGGGGCTGCGCGTTGGCGGAGGTCGCGCGCAATCTTGATGGCATGGACCCCGACCGCATCTTTGCATGGGGCGAGGGACTTGGCGGCGGAGTCGCGCTGGCGGTTTCTGCTCTGGACGAGCGGGGCCTCGCCCGCACGGCGGTTGCCAATCCGCTTCCTGGCGGCCTCGAGGTGCTGTCGTCTCGGGTGCGCGGATCGGTGCTCATGGGCACATCGCTTATGGATACCGTGAGCGATCCCAAGGATCAGTTTGCCGTATTCAACGGTCTTGAGTGTGACCGGAGGCATATCATCTATGCAAAATACGCTCACGAGCGCATCAATGCGTTCGAAAACGAAGTCGTAGACTTTTTTAACCAAACGTTCCACTCGTGTTCTTTGGCCTAGACGGCCTGGACACTGCCAACAAGAGTGGGTGGCATAGGGCCGCCCGCCAGACAACTAAGGAGATTCTTGTGGCAACTCAGAAATTCACCGGCGTTATCCCTCCCGTCGTTGTTCCCGATACCGAAGATCACCAGCTCGATGTTGCCTCCTTTGAGCGCAGCATCAACCGCATGATCGATGCCGGCGTCGATGGCCTGTTCTTCTTGGGCTCTTCGGGTGAGGTCGTTTTCTCCACCGACGAGCGTCGTCGCCAGATCATCGCCGAGGCCGTCCGCATCGTCGACCACCGCGTGCCTGTTCTGGTCGGCATCATCGATACCGAGACCGAGCGCATGATTGAGCACGGCAAGGTCGCTCAGGAGCTGGGCGCCGATGCCCTCGTCGCCACCTGCCCGTTCTATGCCCTGCAGGGCATGACCGAGGTCGAGGAGCACTTCCGCATCCTGCACGAGGAGCTTGACCTGCCCATCTTTGCCTATGACATTCCCGTCTGCGTTCACACCAAGCTCCCCTGGAAGCTCCTTGCCAAGCTCGGCGCCGAGGGCGTCCTTGCTGGCGTCAAGGATTCCTCGGGTGATGACATCTCGTTCCGCTACCTCGTTCAGGAGAACGAGAAGAACGGCCATCCGATGAGCATCCTCACCGGCCACGAGGTTGTTGTCGACGGCGCTTACCTCGGTGGCGCCGACGGCTCTGTCCCGGGTCTCGCCAACGTTGAGCCCGAGGGCTACGTTCGTCAGTGGAAGGCCGCTCAGGCTGGTGACTGGGCTACCGTCAAGGCCGAGCAGGATCGCCTCAATGAGATTTCGCACATCTGGGATGTCACCTCGGGCGTCCAGGGCTATGCCGGTGGCGTCGGCGCCTTCAAGACCGCTATGAACCTCATGGGTATCTTCGACAGCCCGACCATGCCGCGCCCGGTGAAGGCCATGACCGGCGAGAACGTCGAGGCTATTAGGAAGGTCCTCCAGGACAACGGCCTCCTGTAAAGCTTTCCCAGGCATCCGACCTCGCCGTTCAACCGTGTGGCCATGACCCATTCGGTCAATGGCCACACGGTTTCTCGGCGATCTTGGGCACCTGGATAACCTTTACTGCGCTGTGACGGCTAGCCTGACGGCGCATTTCCTGTAGTTGTTTTTATCTCCGAAGGAGAGCGACATGGAGAACAAGTACGTCTGCTCTGTCGATATCGGCGGAACTAAGATTGCGACTGCCATCATGGAGTACCCGGCTGACGGTAGTGTGCCCCATCCCGTTTTTGAGGCCGAGGTTCCCACGGAGGCCCAAGAGGGCGGCGAGGCCGTCTTCCAGCGTATTGAGGCGTCCATCAAGGCTGCTCTCGAGGCGAATCCCGATGTCGAGGTCCTTGGCGTCGGTATCGGTGCCGCCGGCGTCGTCGATCCCAAGACGGGCGCCATCGCGTATGCCAATGAGATCATGCCCGGCTGGTCCGGCGTTCAGTTGGGGCCGCGTCTGCGTGAGGATCTCGGTCTTCCCGTTGCCGTTGTAGGCGACGTGCAGGCTCATGCTCTGGGCGAGGCCCACTGGGGCGTCGGCAAGGGCAAGTTCTCCGTCTTGTGCCTGGGCATCGGTACGGGCATTGGCGGCGCATATGTCGAGAACGGCCGCGTGATGCAGGGCTTCCATGGTGCTGCTGGCCATATGGGCCACATCGAGTGCTCGGCTGCCGCCGGCATTCCCTGCGCCTGCGGGCGTTCCGGCCATCTTGAGTCTGTCGCTTCGGGCACTTCCATTGGTCGTATGTACGATGAGCGCTTTGGCCGCGTCGACCCCAGCCGTCCTTCGGTCGGTCGCGATGTGAACGACCTGTGCCGCGCGGGCGACGCAAAGGCAACCGAGGTCATCCACGACGCCGGCTTTGCGCTGGGCGCCAGCTTGGGCTCGCTCGCTAACATCCTGGACCCTGAGGTCATCGTGCTTTCGGGCGGCGTGATTCACCAAGGTCCCGATTGGCGTTCGCAGACGTGGAAGGATTCGGTGCACGAGGGCTATGCCAGCCAGGCGCTCGATCCGCTTCAGGACACGCCGATCCTCATCGGTTCTCTGGAGGGCGATGCTCCGCTCATCGGTGCCGCCGAACACCTTCTTGCGTCGTTGAAGTAAACATAACTACCAAGTGCGCCTTCTGAGGTGCCGCAGATTGACGTGAAAGAGGAGCGAAGCGTACTTCGGTACGCGAGCGACGGTTTGAACGTCAAGGTGCGGTGTCTCAGAAGGCTGTTTTGAGAAAGGTTGAGTCGCACATGACCGTTGATCCTTTGATTCAATCCCTGAAGGGCAAGCTCGTCGTGAGCGTTCAGGCGTATATGGGCGAGCCGCTTCGTACGCCCGAGACCATGGCTCAAATGTCTCGCGCTTGCGAGCTTGGCGGCGCCGCCGCCATTCGCTGTCAGGGCCTTGCCGACATTGCCGCTATTAAGGGTCGCTGTGAGGTTCCCGTCATCGGCCTGTGGAAGGATGGACACGAGGGCGTTTACATCACGCCGACGCTGCGTCACGCTCGCGCCTGCGTTGCTGCCGGTGCCGATATCGTGGCGATCGACGCCACCGATCGTCCGCGTCCCGATGGCAAGACCGTCGAGGATACCTTCCGCCCGCTGCACGAGGAGGGCGTGCTCCTGATGGCGGATTGTGCCACCATCGAGGACATTCGCCGTGCGGTTGATATGGGCTTTGACCTGGTATCCACCACGCTTTCTCACGGCGTCGGGGCCATCGACTGCACCATGGCCGATGGCCCCGACCTGCCACTCCTGCGTCAGGCGACCGAGGAATTCCCCGGTCTTCCCATCATCTGCGAGGGCCGCGTGCACACGCCCGAGGAGGCTCGCGCTGCGATCGATGCTGGCGCCTGGGCCGTTGTCGTCGGCACCGCCATCACGCACCCCACGAGTATTACGAGTTGGTTCAAGGCTGCGCTTGAGGCGTAAGACAGGCCTCGTATCCGCTCGGGGCGGTATACTCAATATAGGCAATTGACCGCGCGGGATCCGGGTTGCTGGGTCCCGCGCTTGTTTTTGGGAGGCAGCACATGCAAAAGGGAGATGCCATGGATGCGGCGGAGCGCTCGGAGCGCATCCCCGATATCGTCATCATCACCGGAATGTCCGGATCGGGCCGCACACAGGCCATGCACGTGTTCGAGGACATGGGCTATTTTTGCATTGATAACCTACCTCCGCGTCTCATCGCCCAGCTTGCCGAGCTCGTCGGCATCAATACGGGCGTGGGCAGGCATCTCGCCGTCACCTGCGATTTGCGTAGCCAGGGACTGTTTGACGAGTTGCTCGATGCGGTCGCCGCGCTCGAAGAGCGCGAGATGAGCTGCGACATCGTGTTCCTGGAGGCTTCTGACGAGGTGCTGATTCGTCGCTACAGCGAAAATCGCCGCCGTCATCCCATTGCCAAGCCGGGGGAGACTACGGCCGATGCCATTCAGCGCGAGCGCCTTCAGCTGGAGGGCGTGCGCGATCGAGCCGATATGATTATCGACACGAGCCGCCTGCGCACCTCTGCCCTGCGCAACAAATTGCGCATGGCGTTCTCCGAGTTGTCCGACCAGCAGCTCATGGACGTTCACGTGTTCTCGTTTGGCTTTAAGCACGGTATGCCCGTCGAGGCGGACATTATGATCGACGTTCGCTTCCTGCCCAATCCGTTTTACGATCCCGAGATGCGTACCATGACCGGTCTCGATAAGAAAGTCTCCGACTTTGTTCTGGACCATCCCAAGACCCAGGAGTTCTGGAAGGCCTGGACGCAGCTGCTCGATACGGTGATGCCGGGCTATATCGCGGAGGGTAAGCCGCAGCTTTCTATCGCCATCGGCTGCACGGGCGGACAGCACCGTAGCGTCGCCATTGCCGAGGCCACGGCCCGTTACCTGGAAGGCGCCCAGTATCACGTGAGCATCTCCCACCGCGACCTGTCGCGCGCCAACACGAAGGCATAGGCCTGCATGTCGTTTACCGCTGAGGTGCGCGACGAGCTTGCGCGCTGCGAACCCGAATGTGAATACTGCGATTTGTCGACGCTTGCCGCCCTGACGCGTGTGAGCGGTACGCTTTCGTTGGCCGGCTCCGGGCGGTATCGTTTGACGGTCGCGACCGAGACGGGCGCCGTCGCGCGCACGATGATCACACTGACGCATCGCATCCTTAAGCTCAAAACGGAGTTCACCGTCCGTAAATCTGTATTGCATAAGGTTCGAAACTACCTCATCACCTTGCCCGATCAACCCGACCTGGACAAGGCTCTGGTGCTGCTGGGCATTCTCGACCGCAGGGGAGGGCTCGTCGCCGGTGTTCCCCGGCACATCGTTGCCCGTCCCTGCTGCAGGCTTGCCTACATCCGCGGCGCGCTCATCGCGGGCGGTTTCGTGGCCGATCCCCGCGGCGACTTTCATTTGGAGATCGCGGTGCAGGGCGAGCAATATGCCAAGGGGCTTTGCGATCTGTTGGAGCAGATTGGGGTCCATGCTCGTGTTAATGCGCGGCGGGGGTCATATGCCGTGTACATTAAGAGCGCCGAGGAAATCGAGCATCTATTAAAGCTGATTGGTGCCAAGCGCAGCGTTGCCGAGATTGAGGAGGCGCGCGCAGTCAAGTTGGTTAAGAACGATGTGAACCGTCGCGTGAACGCCGAGCTCGCCAACCAGACCAGAAGCGCCGGTGCTGCCCAGCATCAGCTTGCGCTTATCGATGAGCTCGAGCAGCGAGGCCTTCGCGATGCGCTTCCGGATGCCTTGGCGGTCTTTTGCGACCTGCGCGAGCGCTATCCCGATCTTTCGCTGCGTGATTTAGGGGAGATGGCTGACCCTCCCTTGTCGAAGTCGGCCCTCTACCATCGTGTTTTACGGCTTGAAAAGCTCATTGAAGCAAACAGGTAGATTAAAGTATCGACTTATATACGGATTTAGCTGCTGTTTTAGTATTTAAAACGTTTTAACGTAAATTTGATTTTCAATTTCGAGCATTCTCGTGAAATTCAAGTCAAAAAAAAGGTATATTAGGCGAGTGGTTAGTTTGTGGGCCTCAACGGCAGGCGCTGTAGCTTGCGGGGGCCTTACGAAAGGAGACACAATGGCAGTAAAGGTTGCTATTAACGGCTTCGGTCGCATCGGTCGTCTGGCTTTCCGTCAGATGTTCGGTCATGAGGGCTCCGAGATCGTCGCTATCAACGACCTCACCTCTCCCGATATGCTCGCTTACCTGCTGAAGTACGACTCCACGCAGGGCAACTACGCTCGCGATCACGAGGTCGTTGCTGGCGAGGATTCCATCACCGTTGACGGCAAGGAGATCAAGATCTACAAGGAGGCCGACGCCAACAACCTGCCTTGGGGCGACCTCGACGTCGACGTCGTTCTCGAGTGCACCGGCTTCTACACCAGCAAGGCTAAGGCTCAGGCCCACATCAACGCTGGCGCCAAGAAGGTCGTCATCTCCGCTCCGGCCGGCAGCGACCTGCCCACCATCGTGTACAACGTCAACCATGAGACGCTGACCGCTGAGGACAACATCATCTCCGCTGCTTCCTGCACCACCAACTGCCTCGCCCCGATGGCCAAGGGTCTGAACGACTTCGCTCCCATCGTGTCCGGCATCATGACCACCATTCACGCCTGGACTGGCGACCAGATGCCGCTCGACGGCCCGCAGCGCAAGGGCAACAAGCGTCGTAGCCGCGCCTGCGCCGTTAACATTGTCCCCAACACCACCGGTGCTGCCAAGGCTATCGGCCTGGTTCTCCCCGAGCTCAACGGCAAGCTCATCGGTGCCGCCCAGCGCGTCCCGACGCCGACCGGCTCCATCACCAACCTCTACGCTGTCGTTGACAAGAAGGTCACCGTCGACGAGGTCAACGCTGCTATGAAGGCCTACGCTGCCACCATCTCCGAGACCTTCGGTTACAACGAGGACGACATCGTCTCCACCGACATCATCGGCGAGACCCACGGCTCCATCTTCGACGCCACTCAGACCATGTGCTCTGACCTCGGCAACGGCCAGACCCTCGTTCAGGTCACCTCTTGGTACGACAACGAGAACTCTTACACCTCTCAGATGGTCCGCACCATCAAGTACTTCGAGAAGTTCGTTGCTTAATTTAGCTTTTAGCGAATAGCTCGTTGAGCGTCTAAAGAAGGGCGCGGCCTTATAGGGCTTACACCCTAGGGTCGCGCCCTTTTTATAGGAAATCGTCTGCCGTAATGGGAGGCAGACACGTACGAAAGGTAGAAGCAAACATGGCCTTTACCAAGAAGACCGTCCGCGACATCGATGTCGACGGCAAGCGCGCTCTCGTCCGCGTTGACTTCAACGTGCCTATCAAGGATGGCGTCGTTGGCGACACCACCCGCATCAAGGCTGCCCTGCCCACCATCAACTATCTCGTTGAGCACAACGCTCGCGTCATCCTCATGAGCCACCTCGGCCGTCCCGAGGGCACCGGCTTCCAGCCCGAGCTGTCCCTCGAGCCCGTCGCCAAGAAGCTCGCTGAGCTCTCTGGTCTCGACGTTGCCTTTGTCGCCGACACCTACGGCGAGAAGGCTGCTGAGGCTGTCGCCGCCGTCGAGCCGGGCAAGGTCCTCGTTCTCGAGAACGTCCGTTTCGACAAGCGTGAGAAGAAGAACGATCCCGAGATCGCCAAGATCCTCGCTTCCTATGGTGACGTCTTCGTCCTCGATGCCTTTGGCACCGCTCACCGCGCCCAGGGTTCCGTTGTGGGCCCCGCCGCTTACCTGCCCGCAGTCGCTGGCTTCCTGCTCGAGAAGGAGGTCGACACGCTGACCGGCATCTTCGCCGAGCCCGAGCGCCCCTTCGTCGCTATCGTCGGCGGTTCCAAGGTTTCCTCCAAGATCGGCGTTCTCGATCACCTCATCGACTCCGCTGACACCCTGATCATCGGTGGCGGCATGGCCTACACCTTCTTCCTGGCTCAGGGCCTGACCGTCGGTCAGTCCCTCAAGGAAGAGGACTGGGTCGAGCGCGCCGGCGAGATGCTCAAGAAAGCCGAGGAGAAGGGCGTCAAGATCCTGCTCCCCATCGATAACCGCGTTGCCGATCACTTTGGCGAGGACGCTGTCCCCGAGGTTGTCGCTTCCGACGCTATCCCCGACGATCGTGAGGGTATGGACATCGGCCCCAAGACCGAGGAGCTCTACGCCGAGGCCGTCAAGGGCGCCAAGACCGTGTTCTGGAACGGCCCCATGGGCGTCTTCGAGTTCGATAACTTCGCTCACGGCACCCAGGCTATCGCCGAGGCTGTTGCCGAGGCCGACTGCACCTCGATCATCGGCGGCGGCGACTCTGTCGCAGCTGTCAACAAGTTCAACCTGGCCGACAAGATGAGCTGGATCTCCACCGGTGGTGGCGCTTCCATGGAGCTCGTCGAGGGTAAGGCCCTTCCCGGAGTGGAGGCGCTTCTCGATGCCTAATCGCACCCTTCTTATCGCTGGTAACTGGAAGATGAACAACGACGTCGCCGAGGCCGCCAAGCTCGCCGACGAGCTGGCTCAGGCTCTGCCCGAGGTTCCGGCTGGCGTCGAGGTGCTCGTGTGCCCTCCGACCATCGATATCACCACGGTTCATGACCGTATTCAGGCTGCCCCCATCGCCCTCGGTGCACAGAACGTGTACTGGGAGGCCAGGGGTGCCTTCACCGGTGAGTCCTCTTGCGACATGCTCAAGTCTGCTGGCTGCACCTACTGCATCATCGGTCACTCCGAGCGTCGCGACTACTTCCACGAGACCGACGAGGACCAGAACAAGAAGGCCAAGGCCCTCGTTGCCGCCGGTCTTGTTCCCGTCTTCTGCTGCGGCGAGTCCCTCGAGGTCCGCGAGGCTGGCACCTATGTCGAGCACGTCGTGAACCAGGTCAAGGCTGGCCTTGCTGGTCTTGAGATCACCTGCCCCAAGCAGGTCGTCGTCGCCTATGAGCCCATCTGGGCCATCGGCACCGGCAAGACCGCTACCGCCGAGGACGCTCAGGAGGTCTGCGGCGCTATCCGTGAGACCCTCAAGGAGATGTTCGGCGAGGAGCTCGCCAACGGCATCCGCGTTCTCTATGGTGGCTCCGCTAAGCCCGGCAACATCGCCGAGCTCGTCGCCAAGCCCGATGTTGACGGCGCCCTCGTGGGCGGCGCTTCGCTCAAGGCTGCCGACTTTGCCTCTATGGTCGTCAAGGCAGGCGAGTAGGACATATGGCACAGCGTCATCTTCCTGCACTCCTGATCATCATGGATGGTTGCGGCCTTGCTCCGGCCGATGGCGAGAACGCCGTCGCCGCTGCCAAGACGCCCTTCCTTGATAGCCTGTACGCTCAGTACCCCCACACCACGCTCGGTGCTTCGGGCGAGGACGTGGGTCTTCCCGATGGCCAGATGGGTAACTCCGAGGTGGGTCACCTCAACATCGGTGCCGGCCGCATCGTGTTCCAGGAGCTTTCGCGCATCAACAACGCCATCAAGGACGGCTCCATCGCCAAGAACGAGGTTTTCGTCAAGGCTATGGACGACGTCAAGGCTGACGGCAAGACCCTTCACCTCATGGGCCTTATGAGCCCTGGCGGTGTTCATTCTCACATGAACCACGTCGAGGCTCTGGTCAAGATGGCTGCCGAGCATGGTGTCAAGACCGTTCGCGTCCACGCCTTCATGGATGGCCGCGACGTTGACCCGCAGTCCGGTGCCGGTTACATGAGTGAGTTCTGCGCCTTCCTGGCTAAGATCTCCGAGGAGACTGGTTGCGACGCTCGCGTTGCCACCGTCTCGGGCCGTTATTGGGCCATGGACCGCGATAATCGTTGGGAGCGCATCCAGCGCGCCTACGACGTCATGGTCAACGCGTCCGATGCCGATACCGACCCCGTTGCCGGTATCAAGGCCTACTATGAGAAGGATCCGCGCGGCGACGAGTTCGTCGAGCCCTTCGCTGCCCACAACGAGGGCATCCACGAGGGCGACGCGGCCATCTTCTTCAACTTCCGTCCCGACCGTGCTCGTCAGATGACCCGCGTGTTCACGGACAAGGAGTTCGACGGCTTTGAGCGCGAGCAGATCAAGCTTTCGCACTTTGTGACGATGACCGAGTACGACCCGACGTTTGACGTTGAGGTCGCTTTCCCCAAGACGTTCCCCGAGAACGTTCTGGCCGACGTTATCGCCGCCAATGGCCTGAAGCAGCTGCACACCGCCGAGACCGAGAAGTACGCACACGTGACGTTCTTCCTCAACGGCGGCATCGAGGAGCCCAAGGAGGGCGAGGAGCGCGTGCTCGTCGCTTCCCCCAAGGTCGCTACCTACGATCTGCAGCCTGAGATGAGCGCTCCCGAGGTTACCGAGAAGCTCGTCGCCGCTATTAACGAGGATCGCGCTGATTTCTACATCGTGAACTTCGCGAACTGCGACATGGTTGGTCACACCGGTGTCTTCGACGCCGCCGTTAAGGCCGTCGAGGCTGTTGACGATGCCTTGTCCAAGGTTGTCCCGGCGATTCTCGCCAAGGGTGGCTTTGCGCTGATCACCGCCGACCACGGCAACGCCGACCACATGTTTGACGTTGCTTCCGACGGTTCCAAGCATCCGTTCACGGCTCACACCACCAACCGTGTGCCGTTCATCATCGTTGATGATAAGGCCAAGCTCACCGGTATCGAGGACGGCCGTCTTTCCGATATCGCTCCGACCATGCTCATCATGGCTGGTATTGAGCCTTCCGCCGAGATGACGGGTCGCGTGCTCGCCACCGAGGCCTAATAGAAAACAAATACCGTTTTCTAGTAAGGGGGTTGTCCACAACCGGACGACCCCCTTTTTGGTATTTCTGCCATTTCTGCCCCGTCCCTAAATGGCAGGTGGGGGAGTGTTGGAGGTTGTGGTACAGTAATGGAGTTTGAATCGTTCTATTAAGGAGCTTATCTATGGGTCCGTTTCAGATTCTTCTGTTTGTCGTTTGGGCTGTTTCTGCCGTGGCGCTGACGATTCTCGTTCTGATGCATTCCGGTAAGGGCACCGGCGTTTCGGATATGATCGCTAGCTCGCTGTATAACTCTAGCTCTGCCACGGGCGTCATGGAGCAGAACCTCGATCGCCTGACGGTAATTATGGCCGTCGTTTTTGCCGTGTGTGTCGTTCTGTGCATGTTCTTCTTCCCGCAGGGCATCGTCGGCTACTAAGCATCGGCGTATATACGTTTGTAAAGGGTCCCGCATGTGCGGGGCCCTTTTTGTTTACAGACTTGTAACAGAGCCAAAATATCCCCACATACTTCGCCCAACTAAAGAAATTCTCGACCGTTAACCGGAATCAGCGCCAAATTGTGCATAAAATGCGCTACTGTATTGCAAAACGTTGGCCCGCATTGCATAACCAGCCATAACAGCGGACCGCGTTTGAATGGTTCGATTGGGCTGTCTCGACGTTGCCCGGCCGAATTCACTTTGTCCTATCTCATAAGGAGGATGGCATGGCTGATTCTATGTTCCACCAGCCCGTTATGGGTCGTCGCGCCTTTGTTGGCGGCACCCTCGCTGCGAGCTCCATGGCTTTTCTTGCCGCATGCGGCAAGAAGGGCGGCGACGCTTCCGGTTCTGAGTCCGGTTCGACGCTGAACTTCTACATCAACAACCCGGTCTGCATCGACCCCTACAACGTCCAGGAGGATCAGGGCACTCAGGTCGAATACCAGCTCTTCGACGCTCTGACGGAGTACGATAACGAGAAGGGCGAGATCGTTCCGCTGGCTTGCGAGTCCTTTGAGGCTAACGACGACGCCACCGAGTTCACCTTCAAGATCAAGAAGGCCAAGTTCCATAACGGTGACGACGTTACCTCCAAGTCCTTCAAGCTCGGTTGGGAGCGCCTGGTCAACACCAAGTCGGCCATCGCTACCGAGTATGGTCCTTCCGAGGTCTCCTATCACCTTTCCATGGTCGAGGGCTATGACGATCTGGTTGCCGGTAAGGCTACCGAGCTGACCGGTGTCACCTGCCCGGATGACGAGACCCTCGTCGTCAAGCTGACTTCTGCCTACGCCGACTTCCCCTTCGTCGCCTCTCACCCGGCTCTGTCCCCGGTTCCCGAGTGCGCCGAGACCGATGTCAAGAGCTTCTATCTTGCCCCGGTCGGCAACGGCCCGTTCATGATGGACGGTAAGTGGGAGAATGGTCAGGAGATCAACCTCAAGAAGTTCGACGATTATTATGGCGACAAGGCCAAGATCGACGCCATCCACTTCCAGGTCATCAAGGACGTGGAGACCGCTTACAAGGAGTTCCAGGCCGGTAACCTTGATGTCTGCGACGTTCCCGTTGCTCAGATCGACGCCGCCAAGAAGGACCGCGGCGAGTCCAAGGATGGCTACACCATGAGTGATGGTGCGCGCATGCTACTCGGTTCCGAGCCTTCCACGTACTATCTGACGTGCAACACCACGGCCGAGCCGTTCAACAACGCTGACCTGCGCAGGGGCATTTCCTTGGCTATCAACCGTGAGGCCATCTGCAAGACCATCTTCAAGGGTACCCGTACCCCCGCTGACGGCATCGTTCCTCCGGGAATCGCCGGCTACAAGGAGGGTGCATGGGAGTTCTGCGAGTACAACGTTGATAAGGCCAATGAGTACCTCGACAAGGTCGCTCCTGCCGGCGCTAACGGCGACCGCGGTATCAACGTGACCCTTTCCTACAACCAGGACGGTGGTCACAAGGAGATCATGGAGTCCATCATCGGCGACCTCGCCAAGGTGGGCGTCACCGCCGTCTCCGATACCCCTGAGTGGTCTGCCCTGCTCGAGCAGTATCAGAACTTCAACTATCAGTTCGGCCGTCTGGGCTGGATCGCCGATTACCCGATCATGGACAACTTCCTGTATCCGCTGTTCCACTCCGACTCCCTGGGTGGCGACAACCGCTCCGGTTACAGCAACCCCGACTTTGACGCCAAGGTTGACGAGGCCCGTGCCACGGTTGACGACGACGAGCGTATCGCCAAGATGCAGGAGGCCGACGCCATGGTCGCCGCCGACTGCCCGGTCATCCCGGTGATGTTCTACACGCACACCATCGCTGGCTCCGACCGCGTCAAGTACCTCTACGTTGATCCGCAGAAGCACGCCGATCTGGGTACCGCTGAGCTCGCCTAAGAGTTTGCAGCTTCCATGAGGGTCAAGTATTTACGTAGACCTCATGGGAAACATACAGTTCCCCCTAACCTGGGGTAAACTGGCTGATGGTAATTTTGGGATGCCGGTCTGGCGATCGGCATCCCATTTAGGTTAATCCCTAGATAGGGGAGTGGTATGGGTAAGTACATCGTTAAACGTGTGCTTCAGTTCATCCCGGTGTTTTTGGGCGTCACGCTGATTCTGTTCGCCCTCCAGAATATCGTGCCGGGAGATCCGATCAAGCTGATCGGTGGAGACAAGGCTCTGTCCCCCGAGGTAGAGCTTCAGCTTCGCGTACGCTATCACCTGGTCCAGACGGACGAGGACGGTAACGCGATCCTTGACGAGAACGGCGATCCCGTTCAGACGTCGCTTGTAGACCGTTATCTGTATTACATGAACGGTCTGCTTCATGGCGATCTGGGTAATTCGTACCAGCGCAAGCTGCCGGTTACGGAAATCTTTGCCCAGAAGTATCCGTATACGGTCAAACTCGCCGCGTGCGCCATCGTGCTCGAGGCGATCATGGGTATCGGTGCGGGTATCATTTCGGCGGTAAAGCGTTATTCCTTCTGGGATATTTTGGTAACGCTGACCACGTCGATCCTCGTTGCCGTTCCCGCCTTCTGGCTCGGCATGCTGCTGCAGCTGTTCTTCGGCGTCATCCTTAAGGACCTCACCGGCGGCGCATTCTCCATGCCGATTTCGGGTGCCGGCGGTTCCAGCTCTCAGTATCAGGATTGGATGCACTATGTGCTTCCGACCATTACGCTGGCTTCGGTTTCGACCGCTTATGCTGCCCGCATTATGCGTTCGCAGCTGCTTGACGTCATGAACCAAGATTACATCCGTACGGCAAAGGCCAAGGGTCTCTCCAATCGCGCGATCATCATCAAGCATGCGCTTAAGAATGCACTCATCCCCGTCGTTACCTATATTGGTGTCGACTTTGGCGGCATGCTTTCGGGTGCCATCCTGACCGAAACGGTCTTTAACTGGCCCGGTATCGGCTATGAGGTCTATCGCGCCATTAGCATGCGTGACTGGCCCATCGTTATGGGCGGCGTTACGCTCATCGTCGTCGTCGTCATGGTGATCAACCTGCTCGTCGACATTAGCTATGCATTCCTCGACCCGCGCATCCGCCTTGGCGGTCCGTCGGATAAGGCCTAAGGGAGGTACGTCTCATGCAGGAAACTGATTCTCAGTCTCAGGAGCAGGCTACCGCCACCAAGGCCGCATCTGCTCCCGCCAAGTCCCGCACGCTGTGGGGCGACGCTTTTAAGCGTCTTCGCAAGAACAAGCTCGCCGTTATCGGTGTCTGCTGGATCATCGTCGTCGTTTTGGTTGCCCTGACCGCAGATCTGTGGGCTAAGCCCTGGCTCGGTTCGCCGACGGCTTCCGACTCGACCACCATGGCCGAGACGTCGCTGCTGGCTCCGTGTGCCGAGCACCCGTTTGGCACCGACGCCCTTGGCCGCGACATTCTCGTTCGTGTTATCTACGGTGCACGTGTTTCGCTTTCCGTCGGTATTATGGCCACCGCCATCTCCACGGTGATCGGTCTGGTCATGGGCGCCCTTGCCGGTTTCTATGGCGGCATCTGGGATACGATCATCATGCGCTGCGCGGACATCTTCCTGGCGTTCCCGTACGTGCTGTTCGTCGTCGCCATGATCGCCGTTATCGGCCGTGGCCTTCAGAACGTCTTTATCGCCATCGGTATTCTCGGCTGGCCTTCGATTGCGCGCGTCTTTAGATCCGCGATCCTCACGGTCAAAGAGAACGACTATGTTGACGCCGCCCGTGCCATGGGTGCATCCGATGCCCGTATCGTTATGCGCCATATCTTCCCGAACTCCGTTGCTTCCATCGTGGTCTACGCGACCATGAACATCGGCGGCGCTATTCTGACCGAGTCCGCTCTGTCCTTCCTCGGCATGGGCGTTATTCCGCCTACGCCTTCGTGGGGCTCCATGATTCAGGACGGTCAGCAGTATCTTCTGACTGCTCCCTGGATGATGATCATGCCCGGTCTGGCAATTCTCTCGACGGTGCTCGCCTTCACCCTGCTGGGTGACGGTCTGCGCGACGCCCTCGACGTCAAGATGAAGGACGCATAAGGATGAAGAAGAACAAGAACTATGTGGACCTGAAGGACCAGCCGGTTCCCGAGGGCCAGCATCTGCTCGAGGTCGATGACCTTAAGATGTATTTCCACACCGAGGATGGCGTCGTTCGCGCTGTCGACGGTGTCTCCTACACGCTCGATCGCGGCGAGACCTTGGGCGTCGTCGGTGAGTCCGGCTCCGGTAAGTCCGTGACCGCCATGACCATCATGGGCCTCATCTCGATGCCTCCGGGAAAGATTGAGGGCGGCGACGTTCGCTACCGCGGTCGTTCGATCCTCGAGATGACCGAGGAAGAAATGCAGCATATTCGCGGCAACGATATCGCGATGATCTTCCAGGATCCTATGACCTCCCTGAACCCGGTCTATAAGATCGGCAAGCAGGTGGGCGAGGGACTTCGTCTGCACCGTGGCTACTCCAAGCAGGAGGCGCTCAAGCGCGCCACCGAGCTTTTGGACCTCGTTGGCATTCCCGAGCCCGAAAAGCGCGTCAACGAGTATCCGCACCAGTTCTCTGGTGGCATGCGTCAGCGCGTCATGATTGCCATGGCGCTTGCCTGCGATCCCGATATCCTGATTGCCGATGAGCCCACGACTGCTCTGGACGTTACCATCCAGGCTCAGATTATTGAGCTGATGCAGGAAATGCAGGAGAAGAACGGCAACGCCATTATCATGATCACCCACGACCTTGGCGTTGTCGCCGATATGGCCGATAAGATCATGGTTATGTACGCCGGCCGTCCCGTCGAGTTCGGTACTGCTGAAGAGATCTTCTACGAGAGCCGTCATCCCTACACCTGGGGCCTTATCCGCTCCATCCCGGAGCAGGCTATCGATGAGAAGAAGCCGCTGACGCCGATTCACGGCAATCCGCCCTCGCTCATGAACCTGCCCGAGGGTTGCGTGTTCTCGCCTCGTTGCCCCTATGCGACCGATAAGTGCCGCAAGCAGCGTCCTGAGCGTGTTGTCACTGAGTCTGGCCATTATTCCGCGTGCCACTACTCCGGCGACCCCGAGTTCCTCAAGAATGCTCCTGCGACGTCCCGTACGCGCAAGGATTCCGAGAAGGGAGGCGAGGCGTAAATGGCAGATAAGAACGAGCGCACTCCGCTGCTGAAGGTCGAGCACCTCTCTAAGGAATTCCCCGCCGAGTCCGGCATGTTCGCCAAGCGCTTTTCCAAGCGCGTCGTCTCTGCTGTGAACGACATCTCGTTTGAGATTTATCCTGGCGAAACCTTTGGTCTGGTTGGCGAGTCTGGTTGCGGTAAGTCCACCACGGGCCGCACGATTATGCGCCTGACCCAGCCGACTGCCGGCAAGGTGTTCTTCCAGGGCAAAGATGTTGCCGAGATGAGCAAGCATGAGATCAAGGACATGCGTCGCGAGATGCAGTTCATCTTCCAGGACCCCTATGCTTCGCTGAACCCCCGTATGACCATCGGCGAGATCGTCTCCGAGCCCATGACTATTCACGGCGTGGGCACCAAGGAGGAGCGTATCGAGCGTGTTCGCGAGCTTCTCGACGTCGTTGGACTGAACCCCGAGCACATCAACCGCTACCCGCACGAGTTCTCGGGCGGTCAGCGTCAGCGTGTCGGCATCGCCCGCGCCTTCGCTTTGAAGCCCAAGCTGATCATCTGCGACGAGCCCGTTTCCGCTCTGGATGTTTCCATTCAGGCCCAGGTTCTGAACCTGCTCAAGGAACTTCAGGACAAGTTTGGTACGGCGTATCTGTTTATCGCCCACGACCTGTCCGTCGTGCAGCACATCTCCGATCGCGTTGCCGTTATGTATCTGGGTAAGATGGTCGAGGTTTCGGACTGGAAGACACTCTATAGCGAGCCGCACCACCCGTACACGCAGTCACTGCTGTCTGCCGTGCCGGTGCCCGATCCGGATATTCAGAAGACCCGCAAGCGCATCATCCTCGCTGGCGATCCGCCGTCGCCGCTAGATCCGCCGACCGGCTGCCGTTTCCACACGCGCTGTCCGATCGCGCAGGGCATCTGCTCCGAGAAGCTTCCTGAGTTTAAGGAAGTTGCCCCGGGCCACTGCTGCGCCTGCCACTTCGCCGAGCCGTTCCCGATCAAGGAATCGCACATCGACCTGTAGTCGGTTGTTCTCGTCCGGGCCCGCCCTGGTGTTGCTTTTCAGAACGTCCTCGGACATGTCGGAAGCCCCGCTGCGCGCTACGCGCTGTGGGGCTTCCTCCGTCCTGCGGAATGTTCTGAAAAGCAACACCAGGGCGGGCCCTGCGTTAACGCGGCAGAGGGGAGTGAGATTCCTTGATCGCTCACTTAATCTAATAGGAAATTGAGCGAGGCCGGAGCTTTAGCTCCGGCCTCCCCATATAAGGGCTCGGCAAAGCCGAGCCACTAAATTCTTATCAGCCCCAGAATATGTTTAGGAACTTTGCCTGGAGCATGTTAACGCAGGGTCGGAATGGGGGCAGCTTCCCAGCGCATTCCGCAGGGGGCGGTACATTTTGTAGCGCGAAGCGCGGATAAAAATGTACCGCATGCCCGAGGACGCGCTGGGAAGCTGCCCCCATTCCGACCCGGACATACAGATCTACCAGCGCATTTACAAATTCGTAAACTTTTTTGAAAAAAGTGCTTGCACAGTTCTCGAATCATAGGTTATTATCTTTCTCGTTGAACGCGCGGGTCCAACAAAACTAACCGCGAATCAACAACATAGCATGTCGGAGTGGCGGAATTGGCAGACGCGCTAGCTTGAGGTGCTAGTGACCGCTTTTTGGTCATGCGGGTTCAAGTCCCGCCTCCGACACCATCGCATTTGAGAAGCCTCTTCGGAGGCTTTTTTGTTACCGATAGACGGTGAGGTCCACGATGGAAACGCTTGAACGCAACGAGTGGGCAGACGTTGCCCAACTAGTCGAGATCACGAGCGATGCTGTCATCATCTGCGAGCTCGACGGAACCATTCTGCATGTGAATAATCGCTTACTTGGTTTGATGTGCGAGGAACGCGCCGACGTCATCGGCGGAGATGTTAAAGACGTCCTGTACTCGTCCACTTTTGAACGTGCGACGGAACATCGTCTGCCATTTGAAACTGATGGCTCCGAGAACGAACTGATGCTCAAGCTGAGTGACGGCTCTTTTATTCCCGTCTTGGTTCGTGCGGGCTCCGTAACGCCTCCACGCATCTTTGGGCGCCGCGCGCCACGTGTCCTGGTGGCGCTTCACAGTATTGAGGAACAGTATTCTCACGACCGGCAACTCAAGCGTGCGTTATCGGAGCTTAGAGTGGCTAACAAGCGTCTCTCTGGCACGCTCTCGGTCATTATGAGCACTGTGGGCTCCGATGAGTTACCCAGCCTGCTTGATACCGTTTTGAACCAGCTTGTAGGAACGCTCGATGCTTCGGGTGCTGCTATCTATTTTTCTGAGAGCGGCGGCTTTAAGCTTCGCGGTGTTTCCAAGGAGCTGCTCGACAGCTACCTGCCCGAGTTTTTGCCGTATGGCGCCGGCATTCCGACGTATGTTCTTCGCGAGTCGCGTGCCTGTCGCTTGTCGATTCAACAGGACCTTGAGGGCGATAAGGCCGCCTCCGGTATGTTCATGGACCTGGATAATCGTTCTAAGCACCTGTTGCGCATGCAGGATATGCCTCCGTACCGCAGTGAAATCTGTCTTCCCGTTTTTTACGGTACGCAGATCCTTGGCGTGCTGGAAGTTGGTTGGAAACGCCCCCAGGCACCGCTCGCTTATGATGTTAATGTACTTGAGGTCATTTGCGATTACCTGTCTATCCAGCTGGTCGGCATGGCATCGAGCCTTCGCTCCCGTCGCACGGCCGAGCTTGGCCGCTCGCTCAATGTCTTGCGGGATGAGTTGTTTACCTTTCTAGACGATTCCGCCGCGGCTACCCAGGCGGTATCGTCCGAGATCTGCAATATGCTCAACTGCCATTTTTGCCCTATTGAGTATGACGCCAGTCTGGATTCCTACGTCATAGATTTTGAAGGCGGCAGTCGCGTTGCTTTGCCGGACGATCCCGAGAAGCTTTTCTTTTCCACGACGGCGCCAGCGGCACGTTTGGGGGCTGCCCCTGATGGCTTTGAGGCATCTGTTTTGGGCGGCACGAGTGCCGAGGACCTTAAACACGTCCGTATAACTCGCGTTGACGAATCGATGCCTATGGGAGGCTGGCTTAGAGCGCATGGCCTGCCTTGCCAGGGTCTCTACGTCGACGCCGGCATCGAGGCGGGGCGCCCACGCCCTGAGGGCGATGGCAAGCACAGTAACGACGCAATCGTTCCTGCTTCTGTTGCGAAGGGGCCGACGACGCGTGCGCTGCTGCTTCGTGATGGTAGCCAAGAGCCGATTGATGATCTTGAATATGACTACTTGGTGCACTTGGCGCATGACTTTGAACTGATCTACGAAGGCGAATCTCAAAAGCGCGAGGAGCGCCATATCGCTCAGACCCTCCAGATTGGCATGAGAAATTCCCTGGGGGATGTTCCGGGAATCGCCGCCGATTCGGTGTACCTGTCGGCCACGAACTCAGCGTTGGTCGGCGGCGATTTCTATACGCTCATCCGTCTTCCCGACGACTGCGCCGTCATGATTCTGGGCGATGTGTCTGGCAAAGGCATTGAGGCTGCATCGATGTCCGCGCTCGTCAAGACGGCCCTGACGGCATATGCCTGGGAGGGCGCTGGACCGGCCCGCATGGCACGCTCCCTTAACAGCATGCTCATGGGCTTCTCGAGGGTCGAGACGTTCGTGACGGCCTTTATCGCCAAGATTGACCTTAAAACCGGACGCGCAACGTATTGTTCGGCGGGCCATCCTCCGACCATGGTCATCAGGCCAGAGTCGATGCCGCTGGGTGGCGGCGAGGCCCGTGGGGGAGAGGTCGAGCTGCTTGGATGCCAATCGGGCGTAATCGGTGCATTTGAGAGCATGGTTTACGAGACGGGCGTGTTTACGTTCGCTCCTGGCGACATGCTCTTCATGTATACGGATGGAACGATTGAGGCCCGCGACCGCACCGGAGCGTTCTTTGGCGAGCAGCGCCTTCGTGATCTTCTACTCTCTGTCTCGGGTGAGGGCGTATCGGGAATCTGCGGCAAGGTCTTGGGCGAGCTCGACCGATTTACCGAATCGGCGCTGGACGATGACATTGCATTAGTGTCCCTTGAGTTTTTGCGGGGCCGGTCCTAAACAGCGACGCTGGGCGCGCCGAATCCGCACGGATGCGGAAAGGCATGCATCGAACAAGCTCTTTTGGGGAACCATGGTCGTATGAATGAGTGGAATGACATAGCGGTTTTGACGCCACCAGGCGATATCGACATCGCCACGGTGCCTGCGCTGCGTCGGCGGTTGGATGCTTTGATTGGCCGCGGCGTGCGTCGTGTCGTCATCAACTGTCAGGCTGTTAGCTTTATCGATTCGACGGGCTTGGCATTCCTGCTTACGCGCGCTCGTGAGCTCATGAGGCGAGAAGGCCTGCTTTCGCTCGTCAATGCATCAGGTGAAGTTGTTCGCTTTTTGGAGATTGCTCGTCTTGTCGATATCCTTCATGTCGCGGGGCCGGCACGGGAGTCTATTCCCGCCATTCCGGTGGGGGAGCTGCCTCGCTGGAGTAAGAGCGTCGAGGTCCGTCAGGGTATCGAGAATCTTCCATACTACCGACATCGCATCGCCGAACTCCTTGAATCGCTTCCGTTGCGCCGTGACGAGCGCTACGATGTCGCGTTGGCGTCGGGGGAGGCGCTGGGTAATGCCTATGACCATGCGGGCGGTATCGGGTGCGTCCTGACGGTTCAGGCCTATGGCGATCGCGTTGTGGTTGAGGTGCTTGATCGAGGTGCCGGCTATTCTATCGATGAAACGAGCGAACCGGTCGCATCAGAGGAGCGCGGCCGCGGTATCAAGCTTATGCGTATGCTCGTCGATAACGTGGAGGTTGCTCGTCGTACGGACGGCGCCGGCACGCGCGTGCAGATGGTGAAGCTGTTTAGCGGAGCGCTGGAGTCGTGTGCCTAGCCAATCGCTTTAGCGCGTTTAGCTACTAAGAACATGCGGCAGACAAGTTTTTTGAAAAAAGTACTTGCGTCTTTTGGACAACTCGCGTAAATTAATAACCCGCAAGCGGACATGGCTCAGTTGGTAGAGCACAACCTTGCCAAGGTTGGGGTCGCGGGTTCGAGCCCCGTTGTCCGCTCCATTGCATTTCCGGACCGTTTAGGCGGTCCTTTTTCGGCGAAGTGGCCAAGTGGTAAGGCAGAGGCCTGCAAAGCCTTTACCCCCGGTTCGAATCCGGGCTTCGCCTCCAGGCAACATCCGGGCGCTCCGGCGCCCGTTTTGTTTTACATATGCGGACATGGCTCAGTTGGTAGAGCACAACCTTGCCAAGGTTGGGGTCGCGGGTTCGAGCCCCGTTGTCCGCTCCAAACGCAGCAGCCCGACTACTACGGTAGCCGGGCTTTTTCGTACCCGTCGCTTGGGCTCGAACCCGAGGGGGAGCGAGCGTTTTGGGGCGTGTCTGTGGCGTTGTTTGCCGCGAATGTCCGCTTTGGGCGTATCATCGTGGGCATCTCGCAAAACCTCGTTGCAAGGGAGGCGCACCCCATGGCTACAGAAAAGTCCTCGTCGCGCCCATGGATGTCCGATGCCGCGATCTATCAGATCTACCCGCGCTCGTTTAAGGATTCGACTGGTTCGGGTCTGGGCGATATCGCGGGCATTACCCAGCAGATGGACTATCTTGAGCGGCTGGGTATCGAGGCCATCTGGCTGAGCCCGTTTTACCCATCGCCTCTTGTTGATGGCGGCTATGATGTGGCGGACTACTGCGATGTCGACCCACGTCTCGGCTCGCTTGATGACTTCGATGACATGATCGCTGCGGCTCACGCGCACGGCATCAAGGTCATCGTCGACATCGTGCCCAACCATTCGTCCAACCAGCACCCCTGGTTCAAAGCCGCTCTTGCCGCCGGCCCCGGATCGCCCGAGCGCGCCCGTTATATCTTCCGCGATGGTCGCGGCGAGCACGGCGAGCTGCCTCCCACCAATTGGAATGCCAACTTTGGTGGCCCCGCCTGGACGCGCGTCGCGGACGGTCAGTGGTATCTGCACATGTTTACGCCCGAGCAGCCGGACTTTGACTGGTCGTGCCCCGAGGTTCATGCGTTCTTTTGCGACGTCCTGGCGTTTTGGAGCGATCGAGGCGTCGATGGCTTTCGCATTGATGTGGCGCACGGTCTCGCCAAGGATCTCGACCGCGATGACCTCGACCGGTGGCATCTCGCCGAGGGCGATGACATGGTTGAGGACGGCACCCATCCGCTGTGGGACCGCAACGAGGTCCACGAGATCTATCGCGAGTGGCGCCGCGTGTTCGACCGCTATGATCCGCCACGCAGCGCCGTTGCCGAGGCGTGGGTGCTGCCCGAGCGCCAGTATCTCTACGCGCGCCCCAGCGAGCTTGGCCAGATATTTAACTTTGAGTTCGCCAAGGCCACTTGGACCTATGATGACATGCGCGCTGCAATCGAGGAGGGCTTGAAGGCAGCCATCGAATCCGATTCCGCCTCGACCTGGGTACTTTCCAACCACGACGTGCCTCGCGTGGCGACGCGCTTTGCCCTGCCGCAGGTCAAGGCGACGCGCTACCACCAGATTGCGCTCGACTGGCTCTTACGCGACGGGTCGTCTTATGACGAGGACCGTGAACTCGGCGAGCGCCGCGCGCGGGCGGCCCTTTTGCTCGAGCTGGCGCTTCCGGGCTCGGCATACGTGTATCAGGGTGAGGAGCTCGGCCTTTTTGAGGTGGCCGATATCCCGTGGGCCGCACTCGAAGATCCTACTGCGACCAATACGCACGGATCGAAGCGCGAGAAGGGGCGCGACGGCTGTCGTGTGCCCCTGCCGTGGGTGGCGACGGACGATCCCGCGCAGGGCGGATCGTTTGGATTTTCGCCGATGGACGCCGATGCGGCGCCCCATCTGCCGCAGCCTGCATGGTTTTCCGATTACGCTGCCGATAGGGAAGAGGCGGACCCGACATCGATGCTTGCGCTCTATCGTGACGCCCTCTGGCTGCGGCGCAAGCTGCGCGGGTGCGCTAACGATCTTGCGTGGCTCGATCTTGACGGGCGCACCGGCCTTGCGGATGGTGCCGAGGGCGCTGAGGGCGGCGTCATCGCCTATCGCCGCGACAACGGCTGGGCGTGTGTGACGAACTTCGGTGCAGCACCCGTGGAGCTGCCGGCGGGCAAGGTCCTGCTCACCTCATCACCGCTTGCAGACGGCAGACTTGCGCAGGACAGCTCTGCCTGGATCATGCTCGCTGAGTTGTAGGGGGCCTCTTGCGGCGAGTTTGCGTTTGCTCGCGCTTTCCGTGGTGGCTGATGTCTTCGCGAGGTTCGAGAGGGCGTCGCAAAACTTTTCAAAAAAAAGTTCTTGCATAGGATGCGGGTATCACGTAAGATTAATCCTCGTAAGCGGACATGGCTCAGTTGGTAGAGCACAACCTTGCCAAGGTTGGGGTCGCGGGTTCGAGCCCCGTTGTCCGCTCCATTTGGGCGTTTAGCTCAGGGGGAGAGCGCTTCCCTGACACGGAAGAGGTCAGAAGTTCAAATCTTCTAACGCCCACCAAATGTTCGCAGCTCAGAGGCTATGTCTCTGGGCTGTTTTGTTTTTTTGCCACCAAGCACACCACCAAATATTGATCCAAGGTCCGTACGCGATGGTCTTCGCATCCCATAGAGGTCCGGCAGATTGCATACGTCCTCGCCGATCGTGACCGCAACATGTTGGTCAAGCATAATCTTTTGGATTCTTTTGGCGCGAGCGGCTTGGTTTTGGTAGGATTTGTCAGCGGCTTGACTAAGGGGGTTTTATAACTGCCATGCAGGTAGCCGTGTTGGTAACGTTTTACCGACTTGCCAAGAGCCCCTCATAATTAATGCGTCTGCAAAATGACCAATTGCTTTGACCTGCTGAAACACTATATGTTGTGTTTGACCTAAAAAAAGAATACAGGATATAGATGCGTCTTTGTCGTATGATAGATGGCGGACAGAGAACGAGGACCTTATTCGCCCCATTTGGACACGCCTTTGAGCCGCTTGATCGGCCGCGAGGATTGTCCGCATGAGGACCTATGGTTTATCGAGAACACAGATTGCGCGACGGCGCCGCAAGACAGGGGTAAGCCCTGCCGGGCATCGTTTGGCTCTGAAGCGCAATGAGACTACGACGCGAAAGAGGCAAGAGGATGAAGATCATCAAGCGCAGCGGCACCGAGGTTGTCTTTGACATCGATAAGATCGTCAATGCGATTCGCGCCGCAAACTTGGAGGTCGAGGAGAGCTCTCGTCTAACCGACCGCCAGGTGGTTTATGCGGCGCAAAACGTCGCCGAGGCATGCGAGAACGCGGGCCACACCGTTTCGGTCGAGGAGATCCAGGATTTGGTCGAGGACGAGATCATGCGTCTCGACTGCTACGAGGTCGCCCGCCACTACATCATCTATCGCTATGTTCAGAGCCTGAAGCGCCAGAAGAACACGACCGATGACAAGATCCTGTCGTTGATCGAGTGCAATAACGAAGAGGTCAAGCAGGAGAACTCTAACAAGAACCCGACCGTCAACTCCGTTCAGCGCGACTACATGGCCGGCGAGATTTCCAAGGACCTGACTCAGCGCGTGCTGCTGCCCCAGGAGATCGTGGATGCCCACAACGAGGGCCTGATCCACTTCCACGATTCCGACTACTTTGCCCAGCACATGCATAACTGCGACCTGGTGAACCTGGAGGATATGCTCCAGAACGGCACCGTTATCTCGGGCACGCTGATCGAGAAGCCGCATAGCTTCTCGACTGCCTGCAACATCGCGACGCAGATTATCGCCCAGGTTGCTTCTTCCCAGTACGGCGGCCAGTCTATTTCGCTGACCCATCTCGCCCCCTTTGTTGAGGTGAGCCGTCAAAAGATTCGCGGCGAGGTTGCCCGCGAGCTCGAGGAGCTCGGTGTTTCGGCATCTGCCGAAAAGGTCCGTGAGGTCGTTGAGGACCGTCTGCGTGACGAGATCCGTCGCGGCGTCCAGACGATTCAGTATCAGGTCGTGACCCTTATGACCACCAATGGCCAGGCGCCGTTCGTGACGGTCTTTATGTATCTCAATGAGGCCCGTACGCCCCAGGAGAAGCACGACCTTGCCATGATCGTGGAGGAGACGCTTCGTCAACGCTATGAGGGCGTTAAGAACGAAGCCGGTGTGTGGATTACCCCGGCATTCCCCAAGCTTATCTATGTACTCGAGGACGATAACGTTCACGAGAATTCCCCGTACTTCTACCTGACCCAGCTTGCTGCCAAGTGCACCGCCAAGCGCATGGTGCCCGACTACATCTCCGAGAAGAAGATGCGCGAGCTCAAGCTGTCGAAGGGCGAGACCGCCGGCAACGGCGATTGCTACACCTGCATGGGTTGCCGCAGCTTCTTGACGCCCGACCGCTCGGGCAACGGCTTTAACAATGTCGCCAACGCGCTGAACTATGACCCGACCAAACCCAAGTACTATGGCCGCTTTAACCAGGGTGTTGTGACCATCAACCTGCCCGATGTCGCGCTGAGCTCGCATCAGGACATGGACAAGTTCTGGAAGATCTTCGACGAGCGCCTTGAGCTGTGCCACCGTGCTCTGCTGTGCCGTCATGAGCGCCTGATGGGCACGCTTTCGGATGCCGCGCCGATTCTTTGGCAGTACGGTGCCCTAGCGCGTCTGAAGAAGGGCGAGACGATCGATAAGTTGCTCGTGGGCGGATACTCTACCATCAGCCTTGGCTATGCCGGCCTGTATGAGTGCGTCAAGTACATGACGGGCCACAGCCACACCGAGAAGGAAGGCACGCCGTTTGCCATGGCCGTCATGCAGCGCATGAACGACAAGTGCGCGGAGTGGAAGGCCGAAAGCGATATCGATTTCTCGCTGTACGGTACGCCGTTGGAGTCGACGACCTACAAGTTCGCCAAGTGCCTGCAGCGCCGTTTTGGTATTATCCCGGGCGTGACGGACAAGGGCTACATTACCAACAGCTATCACGTCCACGTGTCCGAGGAGATCGATGCCTTCGATAAGCTTAAGTTTGAGGGCATGTTCCAGCAGCTTTCGCCGGGCGGTGCTATCTCTTACGTTGAGGTTCCCAACATGCAGGACAACCTCAAGGCTGTCATTCGCGTGATGCAGTACATCTACGACAACATCATGTACGCCGAGCTCAACACCAAGAGCGACTACTGCCAGGTGTGCGGCTACGATGGCGAGATCAAGATTGTCGAGGATGACGGCAAGCTGGTGTGGGAGTGCCCCAGCTGCGGCAACCGCGACCAGGAGAAGATGAATGTCGCCCGTCGCACGTGCGGCTACATCGGTACCCAGTTCTGGAACCAGGGTCGAACCGAGGAGATCCGCGACCGCGTGCTGCATCTCTAATAGTCATTCCAGACCGCCCCGTAGCGAGGCCCCGGACCTTTACTCGCTATTTCGGACAGTCCTGGCTCACGACGGAGGCGCCACTGGCGCCTCCTGTTCGTGCGGAACTCATATCGAGCAAAGGTCCGGGGCCTCGCTACGGGGCGGCCAAGTTGATGTAGCTGAGATGCAGCATGCGGTCTGCTCACTCCTCGAAGTTCTTAGCGGAAATAATTCGAGCTGCAGCTGCGATTTACTTGCGATGGCGGTTGAGCCGCAACCCAGTTTTTATTGGACCTCGAACCCTATACTCGATGTTCGCTTCGTTCATTGAGTTGCCTTTTGCATGAGGCCGGGACATATCGTCCCGCCCGCAGTTTCGCAGGCCGCAGGCCGAGAATGTTTGAGGACGGGATGATATGCTCCAGACCCCCAGGAAGGTTACTTATGAACTACGCGAACATTAAATATTTCGACATTGCCGATGGGGAAGGTGTTCGTACTTCTCTGTTTGTGAGTGGGTGCCGTCGTGGGTGCAAGAACTGCTTTAACTCCGTCGCGTGGGACTTTGCTGCGGGCGAGCCCTTTGATCGCGCCGTCGAGGACAAGATTATCGAGAGCCTCGACCATCCCTTTATCGATGGTCTGACTATTCTGGGCGGCGAGCCTATGGAGCCCGAGAATCAGGCGGGGCTTGTCGACTTTATCGAACGCGTGCGTGCGGCCTATCCTGCGGGGTCGGACAAGACCATTTGGTGCTTTACCGGCGACGTGCTCGAGGAGCTTATGCCGGGTGGTCGTCATCATACCGAGGTGACGGACCGCATTCTTGCCTGCCTCGACATGTTGGTGGACGGCCCGTTTGTTCAGGACCTGTACGATATCACGCTGCGCTTTAGGGGCTCGAGCAACCAGCGCGTGATCGATATGAACGCTACGCGCGCCCGTGCTGAGCGCGAGGGCGTTGCGCTTTGTGATGCGGTTGAACTTTGGCGCGATGATCCGGTCTATTCGACCCATACTATGTAGCTTGTGGTCGATGCCGGAGGGCGTGGTACCATAGCGCGAACGTGAAATCGGAAAAGTGAGGCCCAGATGGTCGATCAGGAAAAAGTCGAGGCCGCCATTAAGCTGTTGCTTGAGGGCATAGGCGAGGATCCAACTCGTGAGGGCCTGCTGGAGACCCCGGCGCGCGTTGCCCGTATGTATGGCGAGATCGCCGGCGGTGTGGACCAGAGTGCCGAGGAGCACCTGTCCAAAACCTTTGCCGTCGCTTCGAACGATTTGGTTATCGAGCGCGACATCACGTTCTACTCGCTGTGCGAACATCATCTGCTGCCGTTTTATGGCAAGGCCGCCATTGGTTATATCCCTAACGGTCGGGTGGCCGGGCTTTCCAAGCTTGCTCGCACGGTTGAGGTTTATGCCCGCCGTCTGCAGCTGCAGGAGCAGCTGTGTGCGCAGGTTGCCGATGCCCTCATGGAGTATCTCGCTCCCCAGGGAGCGATTGTGTTGATGGAGGCCGAGCATATGTGCATGACGATGCGTGGCGTGCAAAAGCCCGGCACCAAGACCGTGACGCTCGCTCGCCGCGGCGTCTTTGAGACCGATCCCGCGCTCGAGGAGCGTTTCTTTAGGATGCTGGACCGTTAACCATGAGAGTCGTCAACGACTTTACATCGAAGACCGATGAGGGGACGTCGCGTCGCGGCTTTATGGCTTCGGGCCTGGCCCCCTTTGGCGCCATGCCTCGCATTGATTACATTTGTACCAACGGGCTGTTCCGGCGGCACCTGGGCAACATTGCACAGTTGGAATCGGGGCGCATCTTCTGCCGCCACGGTATTGACCATCTGCTCGATGTCGCTCGCATTATGTGGATCAAGAATCTCGAGGAGCAGCTCGAATTTGACCGCGAGGTCATCTACGCCACGGCACTTCTTCACGATATCGGCAAAGATGAACAGTATGAATCGGGTATATCCCATGATGTTGCAAGCGAACGCGTCGCTGATGCGATTCTCGGCGGCATGCCCGATGACGTGGCGTTTGAGCCGGCCGATGCCGCAGCCATTAAGACGGCCATTCTGGGCCATCGAAAGCTGCGCGTGAACAGCCAACCGCTTGAGCGTCTGCTCTATGCAGCCGACAAAGCGTCGCGTGCCTGCTTTGCATGCCCCGCGCGCAACGCTTGCAACTGGAGCGATGATAAAAAGAACCTGTCGATTCGCGTGTAGTTAGTTTGCGCGGTCGGGGTTCTAAACGAAGGAGACGATCGCGTTGAGTAACAAGAAACTGCCCGAGAATGCAACCAAGACCGAAGGCGCCGAGCTCGCCCGCCGTGGAAGGGGCGAAATATCCACCGCAACGGCGGTGCCTCACGTGAGCTATGACGATTTGCGCCATGCCGATCGTATTGTCATTGACGGCCTGGAGGTTTTTGCCAACCATGGCGTGTATCCCGAGGAGAACGCGCTGGGTCAGAAGTTCATCGTTTCTCTGGTGCTCTATGCCGACCTGCGCGCGGCGGGGGAGCACGATAACCTGGACGCCTCGATTGACTACGGCTCGGTGTGCCACGATGTCGATGGCTATCTGCGCGAGCATACGTTTAAGCTCATCGAGGCGGCAGCCGAGGGGACAGCCCAGATGCTGCTGCGCCGTTATCCCTCGCTGCTTGGTGTGCGCATAAAGCTCGATAAGCCGTGGGCTCCTGTTGGCCTGCCCCTGGCAAGCTGCGGCGTCGAGATCGAGCGCGTGCGCTAGTCGACGCTAGAGCTTGTTGAGGGGTGGCTGCTTGAGCCGCTGAGACAGTGCTCTATTGTTGGGACAGTACGTGTCGAGCAGGGCGTGAAAGCGCTGATTGTGGCTCGGCTCGAGCAGATGGACGAGCTCGTGGGCGACAACCATGTCGAGGCATTCGACAGGGTAGGCGGCGAGCTCGCGCGCGATGCGAATGGCGCCGGTTTTGGGTGTGCAGGAGCCCCAACGCGTTTTCATGCTGCGCACGGAGACGCGGGCCACGGTGACGCCCATTGCGATTTCGTACGCGTGCACGATGTCGCGTAGCGCTGCGGTGACCTCGGACGCGTAGAGCTGGTCGATGTGGGCTTGGAGCTCGTCGGACGTTAGGCCGTCGAGGATTGCGCGCCGCTTGGCCTGTGGGCTTTCGTCCGATTCGTCGGTACCCATAAAACTTGCGAAGGTGGCCTGCTTGGGTCGCGGTGCGGGCGATGCAAAGTTGTGATCGAGTGCGTCCTGTACCGTGATGGGCTTGCCCCAAAGTGCAATGATGGACGAGGGGCTGAGCGGCTCTCGCGCTGTCGCCTGACGTTGCTCACGTTGGGCAAGTCGGCTGATAATCCAGGCGCTGTTGCGCTTCACAAACGCTTCGATGCGCTCGTGGCTGGCGCCGAGCGGTGCGCTGGCGTGGACCTCGCCGCTCGATGTGACGCGTAGGTTAAAGTTCTTGACGCGCTTTTTGGTAACGACGACGGGGATGAGCGTTCCATCCGGTCGGGGTACGGAAATCGTAAATTGCTGCGTCAAAAGCGGTCCTTTGGATTGGGGGCGGGCCGGCATGTCGACCGCTCGGCATGCCGGCCCGCTCAAGGGATGCGAAATTAATTGCGCTCTTAATAGCGCTCGAAGAAGGCGAGCGCGTTGTCGCTGCAGAGCTTCTGCATCACGGTCTTGCCAAAGTGCTTGGAGAGCATGTTCTGGAATTCGGGCATCTTGCTGGCATCAGAGAGGAAGTCGGGTACCTTGGCGCCGTCCCAGTCGCCGCCGAGTGCGATGACATCTTCGCCGCCCAGGTCGAGCCAGTGCTCGATATGTGCCGCCAGCTGGTCGAAGGTGACGTCTGCGGCGGTTTCGTCGGTTGCGTCGTTGGAAAGGAACTCGCTGCAGTAGTTGAGGCCGACGATGCCACCCATGTCGCGAATGGTGCGGAACTGGTCGTCGGTAAGGTTGCGTTTGACGCCGCAAACCGCACGGGAGTTGGAGTGGCTGGCGACGAAGGGACGCGTGGCGTGGGCGACAACCTCGTCAAAGCACTCATCGTTGAGGTGGGAGACATCAAGTACCATGCCGGCGTGCTCCATCTGCGTAAGTGCCTCGATGCCGGCGGCGGTGAGACCGGCGTGGGTGTCGTGGCCGCTCGCGAGCGGTCCCTGCGCGTTCCAGCTGAGTGATGACATGAGTACGCCCAGGCTCTTGAGCACCTCGATCAGCGCGGGGTCCTCGGCAAAGAACGTGGCGTTTTCGATGGTGTGGATGCAGGCGACCTTGCCGTCTTTGAGCGCGGGGCGAATGTCTGCGGCGTTGCGTACGTTGACCATGCGGTCGTGGTTGAGCATTGCTTGGCCGCTCATGTGTGCCATGATCTGCGCCTGGAAGCGCGCGGCGTGGGCGGTGGGAATCTCGTCGGGGACAAATGTGGCGAAGCACTGTGCCCACGGCGTGTTGCCGATCTTTGCGAGCGAGATGGCGCAGGCATTGCCCTCGATGAGGTCGAAATCTTGCGGATGCGTTTCGTCGCCGGGGAAATAACCGTCGGTGCCGGCGGTAAAGCGCAGGTCGAGATCGAGCGTGGCCCAGCCGATGCGGTCGGCGGTGTCGCAGTGTAGGTCAAATACGGGATATGCCATGGTTCCTCCGGTTGCAGCGTTTCTTTGCAAACTGTCTTTGAATTGTATGACTAGGGTATAGTTAGCGCCATATGTACACGGCGGCCCGCGTTGTGCGCCGCCCTTATCACGGAGGTTACCATGTCCAACCAGGGCAAGAAGGTCAAGACCCATTATCGCGGCACGCTCGACGACGGCACGCAGTTCGATAGCTCCTACGATCGCGGCGAGCCGCTGGAGTTCACCTGCGGCGCCGGCCAGATGATCAAGGGCTTCGACGCCGCTGTTGTCGACATGCAGGTGGGCGAGAAGAAGACCGTGCACATTCCTGCTGCCGATGCCTACGGCGAGCACAATTCCGAGATGGTTCTGACCTTCCCGGCCGAGCAGGTTCCCAACATCGAGCAGATCGAGAAGGGCATGAAGCTCTTCCTGTCCACGCCGAGCGGCATGCCCGTTCCCGCCGTCGTCATTGACGTGACGCCCGAGGCTGTGACGCTCGACGCCAACCACGAGTTGGCCGGCAAGGACCTCAACTTTGATATCGAGCTCGTTGAGGTCGAGGGTTAGAGTATGTCTGAACGCCTGGTTTCGACGACATGCTTGGGAAATCTCAACGATCCGTCCTATGAACTCCTGCTTCGCCGGAAGTTGGGCGGCGTCTTTGAAGTTGACGAGCTGCTGCTCGATTGGGACCAGGCCGATGTATGCGCGTTTGTGGGCGTGACGGAGCTGGGGCGCACGATTGATGTTCGGCTGGATGCTACCGACGGCGGTCGTCTTGCCGATGGCGACGTGCTCGCCATTGACCGTTCGGGCATGGTGCCCGTGGCGGTTGTCGTGCGCCTGCGCAGCGCCGAGGTTTATTTGGTCGAAGTCGACCGCATGGATCCGATTGCGCTCGCGCATGCGTGCTGGGAGATCGGCAACATGCATGCGCCGCTCTTCCGGGGCGACTCGGACGAGCATACCGTGCGCATGTATACGCCGGTGCAGCCTGTTTTGGGCCGCATGCTCCGGGGTGTCGAGGGTGTTCGGCTCTCGGTGGTTACCCGCGAACTCGATGCGGACCGACGCTTTGCATCGAGCGCGGCGGATGTCGTCGTGAGCATGGCTCCCGACTTTACCATCGTAAAAAAGACGCGCGGCTAAGCGTGCGTATGCGCAAGACGGGCTTTGAGGGGCGACCAATCAAAGTCCGTCTTGCTGTTGATAGGAGGCTTTGGGGGAAGCATATGGGTCTTGAGGGAATCAAGCTGATTGCATGCGATTTGGACGGCACGTTGCTGCATCCGGGGGAGCGCGAGCCGCGTTCCGAGGCCTTTGAGCTCATTGATGAGCTGCATCGTCGCGGTATCGTGTTTATGCCGGCGAGCGGCCGTCAATATGCGAGCTTGCGCTACCTGTTTGCCCCGGTGGCCGATGAACTCGCCTATGTATGCGAAAACGGAGCCCTGGTGATGAGCGAGGGGCGTGCCGTTGTCAAGCGTTCCATGGAGCGTAGCCTTGCTATGGATATCGCGAATGCCGTGGTTGCGTATCCCCATGCCGACGTGACCCTTTCGTGTGAGGGGCACCTCTACACCATGGGCGGCAACGATGCGTTTGTTGACCACCTGCGTTATGAGGTCCACTGCGATGTGGCGGTAGTCGACCGTCCCGAAGACATCGACGAGGACGTCATTAAGATTGCCTTCCAGACGCCCGAGGCGGAGCAGCAGGCGGCGCTGGAGTATTTCGAGCGCCACTTTAGCGATCGAGTCGATGTCATGACATCGGGAACCGAATGGACGGACTTTATCGGTTTCGATTCGGGCAAGGGCTCCGCGCTTGCCGATTACGGTCGCGCTCTGGGGATTTCGCCCGATGAGATGATGGCGTTTGGCGACAATGAGAACGATCGTGACATGCTCAACGTGGTGGGCCATCCCTATCTGATGGAGAGCTGCAACTCCAGCATGCGCGGCATCAACGACCGCGTCCGCTACGCGCGCACGGTCGAAGAAGAACTGCGTCGTCTACTTGCTGTGTAGGCATGTCCCAAACATCTACCGGCAGTCGGGGCAGAGACCCTCGAAGATGGTGTAGTGCGATGTGACGTCCCAGCCGATTTGCTCGGACGCCTTGTCGTCGAGTTGGGCATCGAAGGGGAGCGGCACGTCGATGACGCGGCTGCACGAGGTGCAGATGATATGTGCGTGCGGCTCGATGGTGCGATCGAAGCGGCTGCCGCCCGGCGTCTTAATAGAGAGAATCTCCCCTGCGTCGGCTAAGAGATTGAGGTTGCGGTAGACCGTGCCGCGGCTGATCTTGTCATCCTGTTCGCGTACGGCGTTGTAGATTTCGTCGGCGGTGGGATGGTTATAGCTTTGGCGCACAGCGTCAAGAACCAGCTTTCGCTGCTTGGTATTCCTTCTTTGCACCGCCATGCGCCTCGCCTCTTTTCTATCAACGGTCGTAGGTAAATGATACCGTATTTAGCACACAATACTAATAACGAGGAATGAAACCGTCTTCATGGGCAAATGGGGCTCGGGTCTGGGCGTCTACGAGGCGAAAACGCGTTCCCATGCGCTCATAGGAGGCATGAAGCGCCTCGAGATGAGACAGGATGTTTGCCGGAGCTCCCTGTATCTCCATCTCGACTGACCCGTCTTCCATGTTACTCACCCAGCCGGTGAGTGCGCGTGCCTGTGCGAGGTTGGTGTTGGTAAAGCGAAAACCAACGCCTTGGACTTGCCCCTCCCAGCGTAGGAAATAGCGCAGGGGAGTGTCTTGAGTGGCCTCGTCGCTTGCGAGCACAGTAAGCCTGCGGCGCAGCTCGAGCTCGACGTTTGATGGTTTTTGAGGCTCTCGACTGCCGCCGGTGACGCTGGAGAAGAACGTTTCGAAGAAGCCCATCGCTAGGCCTGCTTGACTGAATCAGCGGGAAAGGTAATGCCGGCCTGCTGGCGCACGGCATCCATGATACGCAGCGAGACAAGCGTGACATCGCGATAGTGGCCAAGCTCATGGCGTCCCGCCGGGGTCTCCCAAATCTCTTCCTTAACGTTATCGATGCCGCCGATGGCGGTGATAAAGTCGGCGAGCTCGTACTCCATGGTGTTGCTCGATTTGGGCAGGTTGAGCGCGCGCCCGTTGTCGCCTTGCTCGCGCGGCGCCTCGGTCGCCGATCCGCGCACGACGTCGCCGCGATAATCGATGCGTACGTTGCGGGGCGTGGACAGATGGTCAATCTGGATAGTGCCACGCTCGCCTTCGATCTGCGATGGCAGCAGGTCATTCGTAATTTTGGAGTGCGCAAGCTCGACGGAGATGCGGCCACCGCCATAGCTGGCGAGGATGGAACCGCAGCCGTCGATGGGGCCGTGCGTGAGCTGTCGCGTGGTGGGGTCGAGCAGAGTAGTCATGCTCGTAAGGCCGGAGGGCATGCCGAAAATCTCGACCATGGGCTCGACGGTGTAGACGCCGATGTCCATGAGGGAGCCCGATGCCATATTGCAATCGAAGATGTTGCTGGCGCGTCCTGCGAGGATTTCGTTGTAGCGCGAGGAGTACTTGCCAAAGCGCAGTGAGGCGCGGCGAATGGGCGCAATTTCGCCCAGAGCGTCCTCGATGGCGTGGAAAGCGGGGTCGTGGAGCGGGCGCATGGCCTCGAGGGCCACGACACCTGCTGCCTCGGCAGCGCGGAAGACTTCCAGCGCCTGCGCTTCGGTGGCGCAGAAGGGCTTTTCGACGATAACGTGCTTGCCGCCGGCGATGCAGGCGAGCGCCTGCTCGTAATGGAGCGCGTTGGGGCTGCCGATGTAGACGGCGTCGACGTCGGCGGCGGATGCGAGCTCGTCGAGTGCAGTGAAGTTGCGCTCGCCGCCGCGCTCAGTGGTAAAGGCAGCGCCGCGCTCGGCGTTGCGCGAGAGCGTGCCTACGAATACAGCCTGGTCGTTTGCATTGACGACTTGGATAAAGTCGTCGGTGATCATGGATGTGCCGATGGTCGCTATGCGCAGCATGTGTCCCCCTCGTGCCGTTCGGTTTACAGGATGAGTGTAGCGCGAGGGGGCAGGAAATAGCGTGCGAAAACGCCGTTACAGGTCGCTCTCGTTAAAGCCGGCGTCGATATCGAGGTTGCTGCCGTCGGCCGCCGTGGTGGCAAGCTCGTCGCAGCGCTCATTGAGCTCATGGCCGGCGTGGCCCTTAACCCAGATGAACTCCACTTTGTGCTTGCTCTTTGCGGTGAGCAGGCGCTCCCACAGATCGCGGTTCTTGACAGGCTGCTTGTTGGCGGTCTTCCAGCCGCGTTTTTTCCAGCCGTCGATCCAGTGCTTGTTAAAGGCGTTGACGACGTACTGCGAATCGGAATGGACTTCGACGTCGCAGGGGCGGTTGAGCGCCTCGAGTGCCACGATAACGGCCATGAGCTCCATACGGTTGTTGGTGGTCTTAGCGTAGCCGCGTGAAAGCTCGGAGGTAAAGGTCTTGCCGGCGGGGTTGGTGTATTTGAGCACGGCGCCGTAGCCGCCGCGTCCCGGATTTGATCGGGCCGAGCCGTCGGTATAGATGATGACCTTCACGGACTTCCTTTCGTTGAGTGCGTTTCATGTGAGTGACCATTGTAGCGCCATGCCCGCCGGGGGCTAGCAATCTATGATTTCTGCCCCGTCTTCCGACAGTTAGTTGGCATGGATGGTGCGGTTGAGCTCGTCGAGGTATTGCTGCAAGAGGGGAGAGGGCTTGCGCTCGTCGTGCATGATATAGCCTACGTGCATCGTTGGGGCGTCTGCTAACGGGATCGATGCCATGCCCCATTGCATTTCATTGGAGAGGACGCCGGTCGACAGAGTGTAACCGTTCGACGTGATAAGTAAGTTAGTAAGTGTTCCGCGGTCCGAGATTCGTATGTTGCGGTCGCAAGGGATATAGCTAAAAGGTTCCTCGGCGTAATAGAAGGAGTTTGAGGTTCCCTGCTCAAAGCTGTAGCGCGTATAGGGCGTGAGGTCGGCAAGGGACAGCTGGGGGCGGTGTGCGAGCGGGTGGCGCTCGCTCACGAAGACGTGGACCGTTGCGTCGAAGAGGGGATGGAAGCTTGCACGGGCATCGGCGAAGGCCTTCCGCAGAACGCGGGCGTTAAAGTCATCCAGATACAGAATGCCAATATCGCTGCGAAACGCACGGACGTCATCGATGATCTGCGATGTGGTGGTCTCGCGCATGATGAACTCGAACTTGCTGTCGCGGCAGCGCTCGACCACGTTGACAAAGGCCTCGACCGAAAAGGCGTAGTGCTGGGCGGAAATGGCGAGGCGGGCTTGTGGGATGCCGCCGTCCTCGTAGCGTGCCTCGAGCATGTCGGCCTGCTCTACGACCTGGCGCGCATAGCCCAAAAGCTCGGTGCCGTCGTTGGTGAGCGTGACGCCGCGGCTGGAGCGCGTAAAGATTTCCAAATGGAGTTCCTGTTCCAGACTTTTGACGGCGTTTGAGATGTTGGACTGAGCGGTATAGAGGCGCTGAGCTGCGGCGTTGATTGAGCCGGACTCTGCCACGGCGATCAGAAAGCGAAGCTGCTGAAGGGTCATCGACACCATCCTTTCGGTTGCTATCTATAAAACAGATAACAAGTTAGCGCTTTTAAGTGATTGACCGAGGGAGACAATGCCCGTACTATTCAAAACACACAAAGGCGGTAGGTTATTAAGCCGACTACGGAATCGGGACGCGAAAGGAGGCCCGCATATGAATTGCTTACCAAGACGAATGCCGGGCTCCTGTTTGCGCCCGTCGGCGTGATCAGGAGACAGCGACTTACTTCTCTCTATTTTTTACTTTCGTTCGATCAAGGAGATCATCATGAGCCAGTTCATCAACAACCCCGAGCACACCTTTGGTTTCGATACCCTGCAGCTGCACGTTGGCCAGGAGAGCGCCGATCCTGCATCCGATGCCCGCGCCGTGCCTATCTATCAGACCACCTCGTACGTGTTCCGTAACTCCCAGCACGCTGCCGACCGCTTTGGCCTGGCCGACGCCGGCAACATCTACGGCCGTCTGACCAACTCCACCCAGGGCGTCTTCGAGGACCGTATCGCCGCACTCGAGGGTGGCGTGGCCGGTCTTGCCGTCGCCTCCGGTGCCGCTGCCATCACCTATACCCTGCAAGCTCTTGCCCAGGCTGGTGATCACGTGGTGGCTCAGAAGACCATCTACGGTGGCTCCTACAACCTGCTGGAGCATACGCTCTCCCAGTTTGGCGTCGAGACCACGTTTGTCGATGCGCATAACCTGGAAGAGGTTGAGGGTGCCATCAAGGACAACACCACGGTCATCTATCTCGAGACGCTCGGAAACCCCAACTCCGACATCCCCAACATCGACGCCATCTCCGAGATCGCCAAGAAGCACGGTCTGCCGGTTGTCGTCGACAACACCTTCGGCACCCCGTATCTGTTCCGTCCGCTGGAGCATGGTGCCAACATTGTCGTCCACTCCGCGACCAAGTTCATCGGCGGCCACGGCACCTCGCTGGGCGGTGTGATCGTCGACGGCGGTAACTTCGATTGGAAGGCGAGCGGAAAGTACGCCCAGATCGCCGAGCCCAACCCCTCCTACCATGGTGTTTCGTTTGCCGAGGCCGCCGGTCCCGCCGCGTTCGCAACCTATGTCCGCGCCATCCTGCTGCGTGACGAGGGTGCCTGCATCAGCCCGTTCAACGCCTGGGTCCTGCTCCAGGGCACCGAGACTCTGTCGCTGCGCGTCGACCGCCATGTCGAGAACACCAAGAAGGTCGTTGAGTTCCTTGCCGGCGACAGCCACGTTGCCAAGGTGAACCACCCGAGCCTGCCTGAGCACCCCGATCACGAGCTCTATCAGAAGTACTTCCCCAACGGAGGTGCCTCGATCTTTACCTTTGAGATTAAGGGTGGCCAGGAGGCAGCTTGGAAGTTCATCGATCATCTGCAGGTGTTCTCGCTGCTCGCCAACGTGGCCGACGTCAAGTCGCTCGTCGTGCACCCGGCTACCACTACGCACTCCCAGCTCTCTGCCGAGGAGCTCGCTGAGCAGAACATCACGCCCTCCACGATTCGACTTTCTATTGGTACCGAGAACGCCGAGGACATCATTTGGGATCTGAAGCAGGCCTTCGCCGCGCTGGACGAGTAAGGCGACTTGTGCAAGGACCCTTTGCGGCTCGATAGACATAACTGCATAAAATGCCTGCTCAAGGCGCCTGTGCGAACAGTGTTTGCGCAGGCGCTTTTTTGCATAGAGAGGGTGCAAAAACAGGGTTTTTGACACGCTTTATGCAATCGAGATATGGAAAACTCCTGTTAAGTGAATGTGAGTTTTACGCAAATGACGTGCACCTTTTGAGAAAAACCGCAGGTCGCGAATTGCTCGGGGTACTATGCAGCGCGATCGAATCACACGCAGCTTAAACGCAGCAAAAACGCACTACGGAGGTTTCCAGCTACATGAGGATCGATTCACGAAAACCGAAAGCCGCCGCCCTTTCCGCCGCTCTGACCGTGGCACTTTTGATGGGCGCCGGCGCAACTGATGCCCACGCGGCAACACTATCCGATACGGTCGGATCTACGCCGTCCGAGGCGACGCTGGTGCAGCCCGTCGACTACCGCGGCGACGGTTATGGCTCTATGCAGGAGTGGAACGCCTCGATGGGGGCAAAGCGCGATTCCCTGGAGATGCGCGCTCAGATCATTATGAATATGTATGGCGACTATGCTACCGATGACGAGCGCGCTGTGTTGCAGGGTTGCATCGACGGTGCGGGTAGCCTGTTGACGATGGGGGAGGTCGATGCCAAGTCGACCGAGCTCGATGAGCTTCGCGCCACGCTCGAGGATGCCAAGCGTGAGGCGCTTGAGTTTGAGGCCGCCGAGGCCGCGGCCGCGGCCGCCCAGGCTTCGTATTGCAACGCCGGCTCCAGCCCGTCTTACACGTCTGCTGCGTATTACGCGAACGGCTCGGGTCTGACGCGCTTGAGCGGCGTCAATAACTATAACGGCCGCCGCGAGACCTATTACAGCAGCAACGTGCTCTACCATCACCGCACGGGCGAGTGGACGCAGGATTCCGAGGGCTTTTGGCGCGATTCCGATGGTTACTACGTCGTTGCCGCGGGCGATAAGGCCCAAGGCTCTACGTTTACCGGTTCCAAGGGCGAGTGCAAGGTCTATGACTCCGGCTGCGCTGCCGGAACCACCGACTACTACACTGGCTGGTAATCTGCCATAAGCCAATAGGACATGACGGGCGGGCGTCTTTACCGAGCCTTTGGGCAACGTAAGGGCGTTCGTTTTTTGTGCGTGCTTGAGTTAACAGAGCGCTTACCGTGGCAGTACGCCGCGCATATGGGCGCGGGGCACACTAGTTCATGAGAAATAAGGTCTTTCTCTTGGAGGAAGTGGTCTTGTGAACGCTCGAGATATCGCCGTTGCCGTCGTCGCATTGGTGCTTGGTTGCCTTGGTCCTACGGCCGCGCTCATTGCGGGCGTGCAGGGGTCATGCGGGGCTGCTCCAATCGTGGTCGGCGCGCTGATTGCGGCCGCGCTGCTGGGAAGTGCGGGTGTAGTCCTTTGTCGCGACGATGAGGGCCAGGCCTCGGAGTCGCAGCTCTAACCGTCGGGACATCGACTACTGGTTATAGATGAAGATGAAAGCCGCCGTAAGGGGAGTGCCCTTGCGGCGGCTTTGCTGTTGAGTCTGTTGACGTGGTGAGTCGGGCGCTACCAGCTTGCCTCGATATCGCGAATGCGCTGATAGAGCCATTCGTTCTGCGGTGCCTGGATATCGTGCTTGGCCGCCAGACGGCAGATGGTGCCGGCGAACTCCTCGACCTCGGTTTTGCGCCGCGCGACGCGGTCTTGCGCCATCGAGGGCATGCCGGCGGGATCGATTCCTTCGATGAGGTGCACCATCTGCGTCAGGTCTGCCTCGGTCAGCTCAACGCCCTCGGCGTTGGCGACCGCAAGCGTTTCGCGCATGGCGGAAACAAGGCAGCGACGCTGCTCGGAGCCCGGCTCCGTGGCACTTCCGTACGTGCCGCCGTAGGCCATGCAGGTCTGGTTGATGCCGTCGTTGAGCATGAGTTTGGCCCACATGCGGTGCGCAATGTCGCTCTCGACGGTGTGTGCGATGCCGCAGCGCGTGTAGAGCTCGTCGATTGCGGTGATGGCTGCGGGATCCGTACCGGCCGCCGCGCCAAAGCGGATTTCGCCCGTGTTGGTAAAGGTGAGCTCTCCGTTGAGAAACACAGCGTCCATGCCCTGGCAAATACCAAGAACGGTATGCTCCCAGCCAAAGCGCTCGGCAATCTTTTGCTCGCTCGTGATGCCGTTGCACAGCGAGGCGATGAGCGTATTGGGTCCCACGACGCGCTCCATAGTCTTGAGTGCTTGGTCGAGACCGGTGGTCTTGACCGTCAGGATGACCAGATCGGCGGGCGTTGCCTTGCTGGCGCGGACGGACTTGAGCGCACAGGGCTTGCCGTTGACGGTGAGCGCATCGTTTGCGTGACGCTCAAAACGGGCGTCATCCATAACGTATTCGACGGCGTCATTGCCGAGGGCCTTGGCAATCATGCTGCCGTAGAGCAGGCCGACGCCGCCCTTGCCGATAAAGGCGATCTTGTTGATCTGCATGCGAATCATCTCCCCATATAAAAGGCGCCCGCGTAAGGGGCGCCTGATGGATTGTATGCTGCCGGACCATGCTGCGTGCACCGGATGGCCGTATTTGTTTGTTGCTCCTTTCATCGGGCTTTTTGCTGATGTTAAAGCGGTGCCGTGACAGCTCGATTTCTGCTGCGTTACGATACGTTCTCGATTGCGATTCCACGATGTTTCGGCCGCGTGACCATTGTGTTTCGTCTTGCCGGGGCGCTGATGGCGAAAGGAGGGGCCGTGCAATACCGCGTTGACCCCAAAAGTGGTAACCGAATATCTGCTCTGGGTCTGGGCTGCATGAGATTTCCCGGTGCGCCGGGACACCCCGATGCGAAGACGGCCGATGCCATCATTTCCCGTGCGGTGGAACAGGGGATTAATTATCTGGATACTGCGTATCTTTATCCCGGTAACGAGGTGTGCGTGGGCGCCTCACTTGAGCGCTTGGGGCTGCGTGACCGGGTGTTGCTGGCGACTAAGTTGCCGCACGCTTCGTGCAAATGTGCGGAGGATTTCGACCGCTTTTTTGACGAGCAGCTGCACCGTTTGCGGACCGACCATATCGACTACTACCTTATGCACAACATCACCTCGCCCGCCCAGTGGGAGCGCGTGGTGGCGTTGGGCATCGAGGACTGGATTGCGCACCAAAAGGCTGCGGGGCGTATTCGCCAGATAGGTTTTTCGTATCACGGCAGTGCGGCGGACTTCCTGACGATGCTCGACGCGTATGACTGGGATTTTTGCCAGATCCAGTACAACTACGCTGGAGAGCGCTACCAAGCGGGAACGGCGGGACTCATGGCGGCTGCGGAGCGCGGGCTCGCGGTGTTTGTGATGGAGCCGCTGCTGGGCGGGCGTTTAGCGGGCAAGCTGCCGCCGCGGGCCCGCGCTGTGCTCGATGGCGCCCCTGACCCGCATTTGCGCACTCCTGCCGCCTGGGGCCTTTCGTGGGTGTGGAACCATCCTCAAGTCACGATGCTGCTTTCGGGCATGACCGATACCGCGCAGGTGGACGAGAACGCGGCATTGGCGGATCGCGCACTGCCGAATTCGATGACGACAGAGCAGCTCGATACCATCGCGCGTGTGCTGGGAGAGTTTGAGAAATCGAATCGCGTGCCCTGTACGGGCTGCGGCTACTGCATGCCGTGTCCCAAAGGCATCAATATCCCTGGGTGTTTCGCCGCCTACAACGCAAGCTATGCGCACAGCTGGTTTACGGGCCTGTCGCAGTATTTTACGGCGAGCGCGGTGCGGACGAGTGAGCCCAAGTTGGTGAGCAATTGCGTCAAATGCGGCAAATGCGCACGTCACTGCCCGCAGCACATCGATATTCCTGAGCGTCTCGACGATGTGCGCCGACGTTTCCAGCCTGGCCCCGTAACGGCCGCGCTTAAAGCCTTTTGCAAAACGCGTTCCTGATGCCCCTTTTATAAGTTGCGGTGGAATAGTTCCTGTTTGCGGCAGAATAGGGCATCGACAGGAACTATTTCACCGCAACTGATGAGGGGGAGCTGGAGATGCTGACGATTGGGTGTCATCTTTCGACGACGAAGGGCTATCGGGCGATGGGGGAGACGGCGCTATCCATTGGCGCCAACACCTTTGCATTCTTCACGCGCAACCCGCGCGGCGGCAAGGCGAAAGATCTTGACATGGATGACGTGGCGGCCCTGCGCGAGCTTATGGAGAAAAACGACTTTGGCCCGCTTGTGGCTCATGCCCCCTATACCTACAACCCCTGTTCTGCCAAAGAGCGGGCACGCGAGTTTGCCTTGGAGGCAATGGCCGAGGACTTGCAGCGTCTGGAAGCGCTGCCCGGCAACTACTACAACTTCCACCCCGGCGCGCATGTGGGGCAGGGGACTGATGCTGGCATTCAGATGATCGTCGACACCTTGTGTCAGGTGATGTTTGAGGGGCAGCAGACGACGGTGCTGCTCGAGACCATGGCGGGAAAGGGTACCGAGGTGGGCCGTAGCTTTGAAGAGCTGGCGCGCATTATCGAGGGTGCTGCCGCCAGGCGTCCAGAGCTATCGGACAAGCTGGGCGTGTGTCTGGACACCTGCCATGTGAGCGATGCCGGCTACGACATCATCCATGATCTGGACGGCGTACTCGACGAGTTCGACCGCGTGGTGGGTATCGACCGCTTGCGTGCCGTACACATCAACGATTCGAAGAACCCCAGTGGCGCCCATAAAGATCGTCACGAGTGCATCGGCAAGGGCTACCTTGGCAGCGAGGAGTTTGGCGGCGGTATGCAGGTTATGCAGAATATTGTATCGAATGGCCGCTTGCGCGCATTGCCATTCATTTTGGAGACACCGAACGAACTTGCAGGTTATGCGGCTGAAATCAAACTGTTAAGGTCATTGCAGCAGTAATGACTGTCATAAAGTGGAGTGTTCCATTCACGTTATGGGTTTGTTTCAATCAGTTTTCTAATTGCGGATTCTTCCAAACGGGCGCATAATATCCAACAGTTTTTGCAGACCTCTGAATCAAACGGGGTCACCGGAAGGAGACTGATTATGAAGCTGAAGAAGCTTGGCGCATTTGCCGCCACGGGCGCCATGGCACTCGCCCTCGCACTGACGGGCTGCGGCTCGTCCAACGCCACCTCTGGTTCTGATGCCGGTTCCAGCAGCTCTGACGACGCTAAGGTCGAGAAAGTCGACGGCTCCAAGGAGTACGCGCTCGTCAAGGACGGTACGCTGACCGTCGGCACCTCTGCCGAGTACGCTCCGTTTGAGTACAAGGACGACAACGGCGATTATCAGGGCTTTGACCTTGAGCTTATCAAGGCTATCGGCGACAAGCTGGGCCTGGATGTCGAGTACGTCAACAATGACTTTGACACGCTGGTTCCGGGTGTCGCTTCGGGCGCCAAGTATGACGTTTCCATCGCGGCTATCACCGACACGCCCGAGCGTGAGAAGGAAGTCACTTTCTCCGATTCCTACTACATGGACGATCAGGCTATCGTGACCAAGGTCGATAACACCGACATCACGGCCGACAACTACAGCGAGAAGCTCAACAACGCCGACGCTACCATCATCGTCCAGTCTGGATCGACCGCCGAGGCCTTTGCTCAGGAAAACTTCCCCAAGGCTAAGATCGTTCCCTACAAGGACGCCACCGAGTGCTTCAGCGCCCTGCAGTCCGATAAGGGCGATGCCGTAGTCACCAACCGCTCCGTTGCCAGCCAGCTGACCGCCGAGCAGTTCAACACCTGCCAGACCATCAAGCAGGTCAGCACCGGCGAGGAGTACGCCATCGCCATCAACCAGGGCAACACCAAGCTCAAGGACGACATCAACCAGGCCATCAAGGACCTGACCGACGACGGTACCGTTGACGCCCTCATGGCTAAGTACAACATCAAGTAAATTAATGCTTGATTGCGCGCGGGCCCTTTCCGTTTTGCGGAGAGGGCCTTTGCGCCTCTCTTGACGGAGAGCGTTTCCGTCTCGTTTTGTCGGCAACTTCTACGATAGGAGCCACCTTGTCTCGACTGAACAAAGGGGCCACGGAGCAGCGTTTTTCACTGCCCGCCTTGCCCCAAAAGCTAGCCTGCGTCATGGCCGTGGCGCTCGCGCTGGTGTGCGCGGGGGCATATGCGCCCACGACCGCCCAGGCGCTTGAGACCGCAAAGATTACTGCCCGACCCAACACCGGTTCGGGCAGCGCTGTGGTCGGCGGCACCGAGACGCGCATTACCTGGGAAGTTCAGGCCGATGCCGACGAGGAGCTGAGCGGTCTATCGCTGACGTTTGTCGACGGCACGACGTTTGGTACCGATGGCACGCGATTGACGATGCTCTCGGGCGAGGACCTCATGGACCGTACGCCCATGAAGCCTACGTGCAAGGTCGACGGCCAGACGCTCAAGATCGATTTTGGCGAGACGGCTCCGGCCGGCGGCTATTTCCGTGTCGAGGTCTACGGCGTGACCTTCCCCGTCGAGGGCGGCGACGAGGCTTTTAGCGGCACCTACACGTTGGCTGACGGTTCAACCAAGAAGATCTCCAAGATTCCTTCCGTCGAGATTAAGGGCGTGACGGCATTCGATAACTTCCTGGCCGACCTTAAGGAGCAGCCGTGGGTCGAGGCATGGAATTCCAACATGTTCCTTCGCCTGTTCCTGAACCCGGTCATTTTGGTTCAGAGCCTGCCGATCGTATTCAAAGGCTTCCTCATGTCGCTCTCGATCGTGCTCGTGGCATTTCCGTTGGCCATTCCCTTTGGCTTTGCCTTGTCACTCATGCGCATCTCCAAGTCGCGCATCCTGCGTTGCCTTGCCGGCATCTATGTGAATATCATCCGCGGTACGCCGGCGTTCCTGCAGATCTACATCGCGTTCTTTGGCCTGCCGCTGGCCGGCGTCAAGGTTGACGATTATGTGCTGGGCGTCATCGTCATGGCCATGAACTCGTCCGCCTACCTGTGCGAGATCTTCCGCGCCGGTATTCAGTCGATCCCCAAGGGCCAGAACGAGGCCGCGCGCTCGCTGGGCATGAACGCCTTCCAGACGCTGCTCTACGTTATGATTCCGCAGACGTTCCGCAATGTCCTGCCTACGCTGACCAGCGAGTTTATCCTGCTTTACAAGGATACGTCGCTGCTCGCGGCCGTGGGCGTGGTCGAGATCGTCATGAACGCCCGTACCATTGTGGCCACGACGGGTTCCATTACGCCATATGTGGTTGCCGCGCTGTTCTACCTGGTCATCACCCTGCCGCTTGCTCGCTTGGTGAGCGGTCTTGAGGCGAGGCTTCTGGGGACGGCCGAAACCAAGAAGAAGCGTCCCGCCAAGAGCGCTGGACAGGTCGTCGCGACGCCCGCCGACCACATCGCCGGTCTGTAAGGAGGTCCTATCATGAGCGAAACCAATAACTCGAACGAGGTCGTCGTCAGCATCAAGAACCTCCAGAAGGCCTTCGGCGATAACGTGGTCCTGCGCGACATCGATCTGGATGTGCACAAGGGCGAGGTCGTCGTAGTCCTGGGTCCTTCGGGCTCGGGCAAGTCGACGATGCTTCGCTGCATCAATCGTCTGGAGCATCCCACGAGCGGCTCGATCGTCGTTGAGGGCGTGGACGTTTGCGCCAAGGGCGTCGACCTTAACAAGGTACGTACGCATCTGGGTATGGTGTTCCAGCAGTTCAATTTGTTCCCGCACCTGTCAGTCAAAAAGAACGTCATGCTCGCACAGCAAAAGGTACTCAAGCGCAGCAAGGAAGAGGCCGAGAAAATCGCTATCGAGGAGCTGACCAAGGTCGGTCTTGCCGAGCGCATCGACTTTATGCCGAGCCAGCTCTCGGGTGGCCAGCAGCAGCGCGTTGCCATCGCCCGCGCCCTGTCGATGAACCCTCACGTCATGCTCTTTGACGAGGCCACGTCGGCGCTCGACCCCGAGCTGGTTCGCGACGTTCTTGGCGTTATGCGCGATCTTGCACGTGACGGTATGACCATGATCGTCGTGACGCATGAGATGGGCTTTGCCCGCGACGTCGCCGACCGCGTCGTCTTTATGGACGGCGGCGTTATCGTGGAAGAGGGTACGCCGAGCGAGGTCTTCGACCACCCCAAGAGCGAGCGCACCAAGGCGTTCTTGGGAAATATCTCGTAGCGGCGCGTCGAAATTGTCGATATAACAAACGGGGATCGGATAGTATCCGGCCCCCGTTTTTGTTTGGGCATGAGCGACTGTTGTTGTGCGGTGCTCGGCTGTTAGTTGCCTTGCGACTTTCTGGCGGCTTCGTTAGGCCAGCTCCGCTCCCAGGGCCTTGCAGGCCGCCTCGCCCTCATCGTCGGGCGCATCGTAGCAAATGACGGAGTCCACGACGTTGACGCCGGCCTCGTCGGCGTCGGCTTTCCAGTTATCCATCCACTCGCCCTCGGCCCACGAATAGGAGCCAAAGAGGACGACCTTCTTGTCGCCGAGGACTTCCTTGACCTCATCCCACATCGGCTGGAACTCGTCGTACTCGAGCTCCTCGGACCCCATGGCGGGGCAGCCGAAGGCGAAGGCGTCATAGTTGGTGACCTTGTCGGCAGAGAAGTCGGCGCAGGAGATGACCTCAGCCTCGGCACCCGCGGACGTGGCGCCTTCGGAGACGAGGTTTGCCATGGCCTCGGTGTTGCCCGTGCCGCTCCAGTAGACGACGGCGATCTTGCTCATGTTGAGTCCTTTCAGTTGTGCGGCAGGTTGCCGCGGCTTCTATGTTCTATCGGGTTGCCTGGGCAAGTTGCGCCAAGCTGCAGCCCTGCTGATAGACAAAGGTGAGGTATTGAGTGCAAGCGCGGTAGGCGTCAAACATCGCAAGCGCTTGCTCGACATTCGTGTAGACCTTCCAGGCCCCAAAGACCTTGTAGTTCTCGCCGCGCTGGACGATAAACTCGTGCACGTCGTCGTAGGGATATCCAAGGAAGTAGCCTATTTCGTGCGGAAACTCGCAGGTGCAGTCGTTGCTGCAGCTAGCTTGCTGGGGTAGTGCGCATCGAGTCTGGCTACAAGCGCATTCCGCGACGTTATTGCTCGCGAGCGTGATGCGTGATGCCAAATGCACAAGGCATGTCGAAAGGTCTCTCGTGTCGTAGCCTTCCGAGGCGAGCGCTGTTTGGGCGCGAGGGTCTGCGAAATAGGTGGCGAGGCGTTTGGCTCGGTACACGTACACGAGTGCTCCGCAGGGCCGCCAGACCAAAACACTCAGGTGGATGCCGAGCGGGTCAAGCTCGCGATTGCACTGGGCGATAACGTTGAGCAGGCGTGCTCGACGTTCTGCGATGGTTTCGGTTGTGGTCGAGCCGTTCCCGTGGGCGTAGGTGCCTGGATAGGTAAAGAGCGATGCCGGCTTGATGCCCGCGAGCGTGGGAGAGCAGTTGCGCACGACCGCTGCCTGAAACGTTGGGATATCTATGGTTCGAGTCACGGCGCTCCTTACGGATCTAAACTGTTAGCCTAGGAAAACTTATACACGAAAGTAAGCCATGGTCAACAAAAAAGTTTGAAGAGGGAAACTAATTGACCGAACAGACATGATTTTGGGTTAAGATGGGGACACCCCATGGGGGTATCTAGATAGTGCTACTTGAAAGGGGAGCGCATGAGTGACTTGCTCAACCCTGCGAATCTCATCGTGCTGGCCGTCATTGCTGTCGGCATGTTTTTTGGACTGCGTCGCATTGCCGCTTCGACACACGGGAAGAGTTGCTGCAGCGATGGTACGAGCGGCAAGAAGGCCAAAAAGGTTGTTGTGGTGGATACCGATGCGTCACACTATCCCTATAGCGATGAGCTGCTCATCGGCGGCATGAGCTGTGACGGCTGCGCTCAGAACGTAGCCAATGCCCTCAATGCGCTGGATGGCGTGTGGGCAACGGTGACGTATGCGGACCACACGGCACGCGTGCGCTCTAAGCAGCCGGTTGATCGTGGTGTCCTCGAGACGGCCGTGAAAGATGCGGGCTACTACGTCATGACGCTGTAAGCGCCGCCCTGGATGCGCTTCCTTGGCTAGGCTCGTCCGCGCAGTTCGATGTCTTGGATGTCGTCGAAGTTGATGGCGATGTCTCGGAGCTTGAGGAGCTTGAAGGCGGGGAGCGCCTCGTCGAGGATGCCGGTGCGGCTGCGATAGCCGTATGTATCGTAATAGTTGACACGAACCAAGTCGCCACGTTTGAGACCCTCGAGCTTTTTAGAAAGTACGAGGGCTTTTTCTTCCGTGAGCTCACGTTTTGACTCGACGGTGAATTCCTGCTTGCGCACGAGTTCGTAGTATCCCGTGAGGGCGGCAAAGGGCATAAACTGCGCGGCGCGGTTGGCGCGCACGGCACCGTTGGCAGTGAGCTTGGGGTCGGCGGCGCGGCGCCTGCCCTCGGGGTCCGCCAGGCGCTCGAAGGCGGTCGGCGGGCGCACGGGCTGTTGTTTGGGTTTAGGCACGGTGTCCTCCAATTTGGTCGTTGCGTTCGCGCGCGGTGGCGCCGGCGGTAAAGCTTAATCCCTTGACGAGCGCGTTCTTGCCGTACTTGCCTTTCACGGCCAGGACGGCGCGCGCCAGGTCGCGCTCGCGCTCATCGGCCTCGATATCGCTGAACAGATCGATGGTGGTAAATTCCTCGGGCATGAGGTTGCCAAATCCAAGGTTGATGCGCTTGACCGGTCGTTTGGGATCGACGGTCTGCGCCCAGAGCTCATCGAAATAGCCCATGATTTTCTTAAACGAATTAGTGCGCTCGGGCAGCTTTCGCGAGGCGTTGGAGTGCGCAAAGAGTGCGGCATAGCCACCACGCGGTTTGCCGCCATGCTCTCCCACAAAGATGCCATCGATTGCCTGCGCTTCGCGCACCAGGCGACGCCTTTCGTCATCGCGCTGGACGGGCTTGGGAGCACGGGGCGCGAGCTCGGAGCCGTCGGTCGCTGCGGGTTCGATGCCCGAGGTACTCGAGCGCAGGTGTCCGCAGCCGTCTATATACTGCGCCGTGCCGCTGACGTTGAGCCGGCGTATGTCGGCGCGCTCGCTTGCATAGCCCACAAAGAGCGAGATGCTGTCGCACACCACGTGCTTGTCGATCAAATCCAGCACGGCGGCATCGACCATTTCGCGCAAGACGGTGTAGGCCTGCTCGTAGGCATAGCCCTTCGAGAGCACCTGCCCCGTGGTGGTCGAGGTCGCTTGCGGGCGATAGGCTTGGATATCGGCGATGGTCGTTGGCTCGCGCCCAAAGGCGTGGTCGATAAGATATTCGGCATTGACGCCGAGCTCATCGTAAAGCAGGTTTTCGTCGAGCGCGGCGACACCCATCAGATCGTAGACGCCGTACTTTTCGAGGCGGGCTGCCACGCCGGGGCCGATGCCCCAGATATCGGTAATGGGACGATGAGGCCAGATCTCCTTGCGAAAGGTCTCGTCGTCGAGTATGCCGATGCGGCTGGGTACGTGCTTGGCGGTAATGTCGAGCGCTACCTTGGCCTGGAATAGGTTGGGGCCGATGCCGACCGTCGCCGTGATGCCGGTGCGCGCGAGGACCTCGTCGCGCAGCGTGCAGGCGAACCCTTCCGCATCTGTGTGATAGAGGTCCAGATAGGGCGTCACGTCGATAAAGCACTCATCGATGGAGTAGACGTGCACGTCCTGGGGGCTGACGTATTCCAGATAGATACCGTAGATTTTCGCCGACACCTCCATGTAATGCTGCATGCGCGGTACGGCCGTGATGTAGTCGATGCCATCGGGAATTTCGAACAGACGGCAGCGATTGCGTATCCCGAGGTCCTTCATGGCCTGTGTGATGGCGAGGCAGATGGTCGTGCGCCCGCGCGATTCGTCGGCAACGACCAGGTTGGTGGTGAGCGGATCGAGCCCACGGTCGACGCACTCGACGCTGGCATAAAACGTCTTGAGGTCGATGCAGATATAGGTGTGCTGCTCGTGCGCCATCCGTGTCCTTCCATCAAACACATGTTCTTATCGAATACATGTTCGATAATACCTGCTTGCGCGGACATCGTCAAAACCTGTCCCTCTTTGGCGGGTATGGTCGTGCGGTTGCATCGGGTTTTTTAACGCAGCTCTAAAGAGCGCGAAACAGCTCGGAAAACCTCGCTTCGTAGCATGAGTCTAACGATTGATACCGCCTATACGCACGGAAGGGTTGTGGGGATAATGGTCGACTATGGGTTTGGTATGCCGACGCGCTTGGTTGCGGATGGGGATGTGGCTCGCTGGTGCGGGCGATTGGTTGCCCACTATGGCGGCACCAAGGCACTGGTCGTGCTGGAAGGCGACAAGCACACGCGTGATGAGCTCGTTTCGGCGGCGCTGGGCTCGCTCGATCGCGCCCTGCTCGAGCGCGTGCTTTTCCGCTGCGGTTTGGTCGGGGGCGACGGGGGAGACGAGCTGATCGACGAAGCCGTGGCCCTGGCGACCGACGAAGGCGTGGACTTTGTCCTGGCGATCGGCGATGCCGATACGGCCGGCTTTGCGCGCGAGCTCGCCCGTCGTATGGCGGCGCTCGATGCCGGTGAGGACGGCTTTGTGCCTTATGGATGCATCGTCTCCGAGGGAAAAGTGCCCGCCGTTGTGGGTGTCGGCGAGGTTCCCGTTTTTGCCATCATCGCGCCCGAACTGCTGGAGGGCATCGGGTCTCCTCTGCGTGAGTTGCTCGGTAGCGTCTGCGCTGCGGCCTAATATTTGGCATAAAGGGATAGGTTATTTTTGATTGGTAAAGCGTTTGACCTGCCAAATTAAACCTGTCCCTTTTTGGTCGGTTGCCGTTTGGGGGCCGATTGGCAACGCTCGCTGATTATAGTCTTGACCTGCGCTAGAATAGTGGCATCTGAATGTCCGGGCGCATGGAGGCGTGCGCCCGTATGCTGAGGAGGACTCTATGGCAACTGTTGCCGCACCTATCGATGCTACGTCGACTGCCGCTTGGAAGGCGCTCGAGGCCCATCAGGAGAAGCTCGAGGCCGAGGGTATCGACCTCAAGGCCTGGTTCGCCGCCGATGCCGAGCGCGTGAACAAGCTGAGCTTTGACGCCGGTGACCTGCACTTCGACCTGTCCAAGAACCTGGTGACTGATGAGACCGTCAAGCTGCTGTGCGATCTTGCCCGCGAGGTGAAGCTCGAGGAGCGCCGCGACGCCATGTTCTCCGGCGAGCACATCAACACCACCGAGGACCGCGCCGTCCTGCACACCGCGCTGCGCCGTCCGGCAAGCGAGAAAGGCCAGCTTATCGTCGACGGCCAGGATGTCGTCGCCGACGTGCACGAGGTCCTCGACCGCATGTATGCCTTCGCCGAGCGCGTGCGCTCCGGTGAGTGGAAGGGCGTTACCGGCAAGAAGATCGAGCACCTGGTGTCCATCGGCATCGGCGGCTCCGATTTGGGCCCGGTCATGGCTTACGAGGCCCTGCGTCCCTATGCCGACGCCGGTATCGATTGCCGCTATATCTCCAACATCGATCCCAACGACCAGGCCGAGAAGCTCAAGGGTCTGGATCCCGAGACCACGCTCGTGATCATCGTCTCCAAGACCTTCACCACGCTCGAGACCCTCACCAACGCCCGCGAGGTCAAGACCTGGATGCTCGAGCAGCTCAAGGCTCAGGGCGCCATCGATGGCTCCGATGAGCAGAACGCCGAGGCCGTGGCAAAGCACTTCGTCGCCGTTTCCACCGCGCTCGAAAAGGTCGAGGCCTTCGGTATCGACCCCGCCAACGCCTTCGGTTTTTGGAACTGGGTCGGCGGCCGCTATTCCGTCGACTCCGCCGTGGGTCTGTCGCTGATCGTCGTGCTCGGCCCCGAGCGCTTCCAGCAGTTCCTTGAGGGCTTCCACGCCATCGACGAGTACTTCTGCAACACCCCGCTCGAGAACAACGCCGTCGCGCTGATGGGCCTGCTCAACGTCTGGTACGTTAACTTCTTCGGTTCCAAGAGCCACGCCGTGCTGCCGTACTGCCAGTACCTGCACCGTTTCCCGGCCTACCTGCAGCAGCTCACCATGGAGTCCAACGGCAAGCACGTCCGCTGGGACGGCAGCGCTGTGACCTCCGATACCGGTGAGATCTTCTGGGGCGAGCCCGGCACCAACGGTCAGCACGCCTTCTACCAGCTGCTGCACCAGGGCACCGTGGTGGTCCCGGCCGATTTCATCGCCTTCGCCAATACCGCCAACCCCGCAACCGACGGCGGCCAGGACGTCCACGAGCTGTTCCTGGGCAACTTCCTGGCCCAGACCAAGGCGCTCGCCTTTGGCAAGACGGCCGACGAGGTTCGTGCCGAGGGCACGCCTGAGCAGATCGTCCCGGCCCGCTGCTTTGAGGGTAACCGTCCGACGACCTCGATCTTCGGCGACACGCTGACCCCGTTCGCACTCGGCGAGCTCATCGCCCTGTACGAGCACATCACGTTTGTCGAGGGCACGGTCTGGGGCATCGACTCCTACGATCAGTGGGGCGTCGAGCTGGGCAAGCAGCTTGCCAAGCAGATTACCCCGGCCTTCCACGACGACGCCGCCAAGGCCGAGCAGGACGCTTCGACCCAGGCGCTCATCGAGTTCTACCGCGCTCACCGCAAGTAGGATTCGCTGCGAAAACTAACGCATAGCCGACAAGGGCCCGTATCCGTTGGGATGCGGGCCCTTTGCTATTTGGATAGGATGGAATGTATCGGGAGGCGCCTCGACGGGCATCGCAATCGTCGAAGGCGCGCCGTTCATGTTTGGGACAATATGACATTTTTCCCGTTGCAAACAGCGCCGCCGTGGGTGTTCTGTATGATGGCTCAGACAAGGTTGCTCAATGACAGGGAGGCGCATATGGCAATCAAAGCCATCGCGATGGATATTGACGGTACGCTCACCAACGACCAGAAAGTGATTAGCCCGCGTACGCGCGAGAAGCTGCTCGCGGCGCAGGAGTCGGGCATTAAGCTCATCTTGGCTTCGGGTCGTCCCGCATGGGGGCTGCACGCCTTGGCGCAGGAGCTCGACCTTCAAAACCATGACGGTCTGCTAGTCGCTTTCAATGGCGCGCATGTGGTCGACGCTCAGACCGATGAGGTCCTTTTTGACCAGGCCATGCCGGCTGACGAGCTGCACCGTCTGATTGATCATCTGCGCAATTTCGACGTGATCCCCATCATCTCGCTTGGTCGCGATCTTCATGTCGAGGATTCGTACCGCTGCATGATTACGCTGCCGGATGGCTCGCAGAAAAACATCGTCAAATACGAGCGCGACGCGTGTGACCTTAAGATCCGCGAGGTCGAGAGCTTGCATGAGGTTGTGGACGCTTATCCCGTGGACAAGCTGCTGACGGCGGGTGATCCGACCTACCTGCAGGCGCATTACGAGGAGATGTATGCGCCCTTTACCCAGACGCTTTCGGGCATGTTTACGGCCGACTGGTACTTTGAGTACACGGCGCCCGGTATCGACAAAGCCCGTGCGCTCGAGGGTGCCCTGCCCAAGCTCGGTATCGATGCCAGCGAGGTCGTCTCGTTTGGCGACGGCCAGAACGACAAGTCCATGATTGAGTGGGCCGGCACCGGTGTTGCCATGGGCAACGCCGTCGATGAGGTTAAGGCAGTTGCCCAGATGGTAACCGCCAATAACAACGAAGACGGTATTGCAGTGGCGCTGGATAAGCTGCTGGGTTAGAATCGCCGATTAATGCATGGTTTGGGCGCCTGCTTGCGGGCGCCCTTTTGTTAGGGAGGGTGCCGTGTCCGCATTTCCGTTCGACGCCGTTATCTTTGACATGGACGGTGTCATTGTCGATACCGAGTATTACTACCTGGGCGAGACTGCCGCGTTTGCCAAGGAGCTTGGGCTTAACCTGACTCAAGAGGAGTTGAATGGGCAAGTCGGTACCTCGCATCAGTTCTTCCTGCATATGCTGGTCGATTGGTTTGAGCGCGCCGGTAAGGGGCATTTTACTGGCGAGGAAGCGTTGGCCCGTTGGGATGAGTGGGCGCATAAACGTCCGCGCGACTATCAGGCTTTGATTAACCCAGGCGCCGTGGATACGATTCGAGAGCTGCCGCGCCGCGGCGTTCGCGTGGCGCTTGCCAGCTCGTCGCCCATGGATAGCATCGAGGAAGTACTCAATGCGTGCGGGCTGTCGGATGCCTTTGAGTATGTGGTGAGTGGCGAGCAGTTTAAGGAGAGCAAGCCCGAGCCCGACATCTACCTGCATGCGCTGGACCTGCTGAGGCTGCCCGCGAATCGCTGCTGCTGCGTTGAGGATTCGGTGCCTGGCATCACTGCCGGCAAGCGCGCCGGTCTGACAGTTATTGCCAAGCGCGAGGAGCGCTTTGGCTTTAGCCAAGATGCCGCGGACAAGATTATCGACCAGCTGCCGGAGCTGCTCACGCTTTCTTAGGAGCGCGGTAGTTGCGCGTTTTTCGGGTCTGATGAGTAAATAGCCAACATTTTGGTGCGACACCTAGCATACTTTAAGCTAATGCGGGCTTAAGGGCTTGTTGAATGCCTTTAAGCCCGTTTTAGAATTAATTGTGCTGGGAGAGGGTATATGCCACCGACTGAAGGGCCGACTGACGGTAAAGCAGCGATACCGCTGTACCAACAGGTCATTGATATCATTAAAAACGAAATCAACTCCGGCGCCTACAAGGCAGGCGCGCGGATACCCAACGAATTCGAATTGGCTGAGAGCTATAAAGTTGGCCGCGTTACCGTGCGACGCGCTATTGAGGAGCTCGTCCAGCAGGGCTATCTAACGAAGCGACAGGGGAAAGGCACGTTTGTCAATGCCCCCAAGCTCAAGCGCAAGATTCGCCAGAAGGATGACGTTCAGAGTTTTTCGGACGCATGCCGCGTTAACGGAATGGAACCGGGGGCGTGTGTCATTTCGAGAAAGATACTGCCGGCGGATTCCACCGAAGCACAGTTCTTTGGTGTTCCCGTTGGAACTGACTTGATTTGCGTTGAGCGCGTGCGCACTGCCGATGGCGTCCCTGTCATGCTTGAGAACAACATATATGTTTACGAGGACAACGCCTATCTATCAACGGCACCTCTATCTAACCAATCCATTTTTGAGTTCGTGCGCAACCGGACGGGCCGCACGCCCGCGTTTACCGACCCGTGCACGCTCGAGATCGCGTGCGCGTCGCCCGAGGTCGCTCGACTGTTGGCAGTTCCCGTTGGCGAACCCTTGTTTTATATGGAAGCCTTCTTTTTCGATGGGCAGCGGCGGCCGTTTATCATCGGTCGTCAGCGAATCGTTGGGTCTCGCTACGTTTTTGACATCTAGGACATTGCGAATGGAAACGCCCGGTGGATCATCTCACCGGGCGTTTCCATACCGTTCACGGCACAAACGCAACCGTTCAACCGCGTTGCGGCAATCAGTTTGAAATTATCTTGATGAAGGAAAAAGCTGCTGGTAATCTATAGAACGTCATAGAACGTTTGCCTTGTGTAAGCGTTGAAGCGAGATGTGATGCATTCTCGAGTTCTTTGGAGGTATCTATGTCAGATACGAAGGCGAAGAAGACAAACAGACGTTTTAAGTTCAAATTACCGCATGTCTATACGATCATGTTCTTGCTGATCGTTGTCTTTGCGGTCCTGACTTGGATCGTTCCCTCTGGTCAGTATCAGCGCAAGACGATTTCGACAGCGGCGGGTGAGCGTGAAGTCGCCGTTGCTGGAACCTATGAACAGGTCGATAAGAACTACACCGATTCCGAGACCGGCGAGACCATCAATCTGGGCCAGGATATCTTTGCGGTCCTGCAAGCGCCTACTAAGGGCATCCAGGAGGCTGCCGACGTCGTTGCGTTCGTCTTATTGATTGGCGGATCGTTCGCAATCATCACCAAGACCAACGCTTTGAATGCCGGCATGAGCCGTGTGATTAAAAAACTCAAGAACAAGGACATCCTCATCATTCCCATCACGATGACGTTGCTGTCCATTTGCGGCACTACGTTTGGTATGTCTGAGGAAGCCCTGCCGTTCTATGCCATCTTCATTCCCATCATGATGGGTATCGGTTATGACTCGATGACGGCATTCATCATCTGCTTCCTTGGTCCTAACCTGGGATATTGTGCCTCGACCATCGATCCGTTTAACGTCTTGATCGCACAGGGCATTATCGGCATCGAGGGCAATCCTCAGCTGTGGCTGCGCGCCATTTCTTGGGTCATCTTTACCGCCGTTGGCATCGCATGGGCCATGCGCTATGCCATGCGCGTCAAGAAAAACCCCGAGTCGTCCATTACGTACGAGGACGACAAGCTCAAGCGTATCGAGTTTTCCGTGACCGATGCTTCCATCGAGGAAGAGTTCACTACCCGTCAGAAGCTCGTGCTTATCGATTTTGCCTGCGGTATGGGCATTATCGTCTGGGGTCTTGTTACCCAGGGTTGGTACATGAATGAGATTTCCGCCGTGTTCCTTGGCATGGGCTTGCTTGCCGGTATCCTGGGCGGTCTTGACCAGCAGACGATTGCTGAGGAGTTCGTTAAAGGTCTCGCCGACTTTGCGTACGCTGCCATCGTTATCGGTATCGCTCGCGGTATTCTGGTCATCGCCGAGGGCGGCATGATCATCGACACCATCCTCCAGGCGCTCGCTACTGCGCTCGCCGGTGCACCCGCCGCCGTCTACACCACGTTTATGTATATCGTCCTTGGCCTGCTCTCTTTGCTGGTTCCCTCGAGTTCTGGCCTGGCGGCGCTCACCATGCCTGTTATGGGCCCCCTGACCGAGCTTATGGGCCTCAATCCCGAGGCAGCCGTTACCGCGCTCCAGTTTGCTAATCAGACCATCAACACCATCAGTCCCGTGGCGGGCATGACGGTCGCTGGCCTTGCCGTGGCTAAGATTTCGTTTGGCCAATGGTGGAAGACCATTTGGAAGTTCTTCATTTTCATGGTCGTCTTTGGCCTGATCGTAACGGCAATCTCTGGCATGCTTCCGATGTAGGTGGTTGTGATGTCTGATCGTTTGACGGTCCTGACGTCTAAGAGCGTCTTTACTGGTACGGGGGACCTGCCGTTTGAAGGTTTCGTAGCGGTCCGTGGCAATCGAATTGAGGCTGTTGGCACCAAGTGTGAGGTAGCTTCGTATTTGACCCAAGCGGACGAGGTAGTTGACCTGGGCGACCGCACCGTCATGCCTGGCCTGATCGATGTGCATACCTTCTATACGGGCTGGGCGCTGCGGACGTTGGGGTCTGATCTATCCGGCGTCGCCGATGCCAAAGAGGCCGTGTCGCTCTTGCGTGCATGGAAAGATGATCATCCGGATTGTGCGGCGGCTTTTGGCCACAACATGCCCGAAACGTTGGCATCGGATGCCGAGAACGCAAATACGGCAGCTGTGTTTGACGATTGTTTTGGCGATATCCCTGTCGTCTGCTTTACACCGGGTGCGGAGACCTGCGTTCTCAATGCTGCCGCCAGTGCGCGATACGGCTTTACACCCCAGGCGTGCTATGCCGAGAAGATCTGGCGCATGATGAGCGATTTCCTCGCGCTACCCGAGGTGCGCGCCGGGTATTCGGACTACATGAGCATGCTTAACGAGCGCGGCGTTACCGCCATCAAGGAGATGGCGTTTGATGACTACTACGGCTTTGCCGACGAAATGGCTCGCCGTGAGGAATCTGGTGAGCTGACGGTTCGTGTCTCTATGATGTCGCAGCCGGTGGGTGCCGGTGCAAATCTGGCATATGCCCGCGAGGCGCGAGAGCGCTTCCGGGGACCGTTCGTTCGTTTTTCTGGCTTCAACCGTATGACCGATCGCGGCGTATGGGCGGGGCTTGCCGAGATGATAGACCCCTATGAGGACACGGCCGATGCGGGAGCTGCCGGCAAGACGGTTGTCGAAGAGCCCGAGTGGGATCTGATTGAGAACGAGCTGCGTGCAATTGATGCTGACGGCTTCCGATATTCCTTGCATTGCCAGGGCGATGGCGCCGTTCGCCGCACCGTGGCGCTCTATGCCTCGCTGCCTCGAGACGAGCATGGACGGATGCTTCGCCGCCATGCGATTACCGATCTCGAGAACTCTGACCCGACCGATCTTGTCGAGTTTGGCAAGTTAGGTGGAATTTGCGAGGTCTATCCGCAGATTTTGACGCTGGACAGGCGCGAGGACTGCCTGTCGATGATGCGTCGACAAATTGGCGAGACGCGACTTTTGCATAGCTGGAATCGCCGCGGCATGGAAGATTCCGGATGCACAGTGTGCTGTGGCACGGATTTACCGCTGTTGATTCCGAGCTTGGGCGAGTCAATCTACAGTGCGTGCGGCGGATACTTCGACGACGGACTGCCCGTGAATGAGGTCAACGCGCTGACGCTTGTCGAGCTCTTGCGCGCTTGGACTGCCGGGGGCGCGTGCGACCTGATGCGCGAAGACGAGCTGGGTACGCTCGAGGTCGGCAAGCTTGCCGATATTTGCGTGCTCGATCGGGATGTGTTTGACCTCGATTATCGCGACGCACGCGATCTTGCGGTTGATATGACGATGTCGGACGGACAAATCGTGTTCGATCGAAATAAGGAGGCATAAGATGTCTGAATCCAAGCCGACGCTGCGCCGCGAGCAGATTGCGGGCATGAATATCCACTACATCATGTGGTCGCTCGATTACTTCCTTGATGTGCAGCAGCGTTTGGGCTTTGAGTCCATTGAGCTGTGGTGTGCGGAGCCGCATGTGACGCTCGACCACACGGGCTACTTTGAGGCTGAGGTCCTGACGAAAAAGGCTGCAGACCGTGGGCTTAGGTATCGTACTCTGTGCCCCGAGAATGTTGTCTATCCTTGGCAATACTGCGCACGCAAGCCGCTGCATGAACAGCGCAGCCTGGCGTACTTTAAGCACGGCATTGAGCTTGCCGAGGTACTTGGGTGCGACCGTATGTCCGTCAACTCGGGCTGGGGCGACTGGGACGAGGATCGCGAGGAAGCCTGGAAGCGCAGCCGCGAGCACTTGTCCATTCTGGCGGAGTATGCCGGCGAGCACGGTCTGGTGCTTACGATGGAAAGTCTGCGTCCCGAGGAGAGCAACCTTGTGACGACGGTTTCCGATGCGAAGCGCATGATTGACGAGGTCGCGAGCCCGTACTTACAGCCCATGGTTGATACAACCGCGATGGGCGTTGCAGGCGAGACGCTCGAGGACTGGTTTGCCGCCTTTGGTGATGGGGCAATTCACGAGATGCACTTTATCGACGGTGAGCCGTATGGCCATCTGGTGTGGGGCGATGGCAAGCACGATATGGACGCCTTCGTCGCCACGCTCAACGCCCATGGTTTTGACGGCATGCTGGGCCAGGAAATCACGGACGGTCGTTACTACGATGACCCGGCGGCGGCAGATGCCAAGAACATGGCCGCATTCGAGAAATATCTGATTGACTAAAACAACTATCGGCCACGCAGCCAATCTCATTGATTGCGGACCAAACAAGAAAGGAACTGGATATGAACGCACACGATCTGATCAAAGAGGCAATTGCCGAGAAGGGCAAGTTCGACAGCGTCTACTGGATTGCTTGCGGTGGCTCCATGATCGATTTGATCCCGGCTCATGAGCTTCTGCAGCGCGAGGCAACCACCTTCACTTCGTATATCTATACCGCGCGTGAATTCGACATTATGCGTCCGCGTCGTCTGGGCGAGAAGTCCCTGGTCATCGCTTGTAGCCACAGTGGCAACACCCCCGAGGTCGTCGAGGGCTGCGAGATTGCCCTTGCTGCCGGCGCTACGGTGATCGCCCAGACCGACAACGCTGGATCTAAGATCGACTCCGGCAAGTGGACCACGTGGGTCTACCCGTGGGGCGAGGGTGTGCCGCAGGCCGAGGTCCCCGCTGGTATTTCGCTGTCGCTTGCGGCAGAGCTGCTCGATCAGCAGGAGGGCTACGCCGATCTTGCCGATATGTATGCCGGTATCGCCGAGATGGATAAGATTCTTCCCCCGGCACGCGAGAAGGTAAATGCCGAGCTGGGCGATCGCTTTGCCAAGCTTTGCCAGGAGCACGAGTTCTTCTATATTCTGGGCAGCGGTCCCAACTTTAGCCAGACCTACGGTTTCGCTATCTGCTCTCTTATGGAGATGCAGTGGCAGCACTGCAGCTACATCCACTCTGCCGAGTACTTCCATGGCCCCTTCGAGGCTACTCAGGATGGCGTTTTTTACTTCCTGCAGATGGGCTCCAGCGAGTGCCGTGCTATGGACGAGCGCGCCCTGGCGTTCCTTAAGACGCATACCGATACGCTGATGGTGCTCGATGCCAAGGAGTACGGTATGGAAGCCGTGCCGGCGAGCGTCCGTGCCTATCTGGACCCGGTGCTGTTCTATGCCATGAACTGCGAGCTGCGTGCTGCACGCGGCAAGGTGTTTGATCACGATCCCGATTTCCGTCGCTATATGGGTGTTGTCGAGTACTAGAAGGGACAAAGGCCATGGCATTTAACGTTAACGCGCTCGGATTTGGCGACAACGTCGTCGATCGCTACGAGCATATCCATACCATGTATCCTGGCGGCAATGCGGTGAACTTCGCCGTTTATGCCAAGAAATGCGGTGCCGCACGCTCCGCATACATGGGCATTTTTGGCAATGACGCCGCTGCCGAGCATGTCATTGCAAGCCTCGAGGATGAGGGTATCGAGCTTGACAAGTGCGAGCAGATGATTGGCGAGAACGGAGCGGCTCGCGTCACCGTCGTTGACGGTGACCGTGTCTTCCTTGGCTCCAACGAGGGCGGTATCCGTGGCGATGCGCGCTATATCCTCGATCGCTTTGACCTTTCGTACATGAAGCAGTTCGATGTGGTTCATTCGGGCAACTATTGCTTTACCGAGCGCGAGCTGCCCAAGCTGAAGGCTGCGGGCGTCACGGTCTCTTTTGACTTTTCGGACGACTCCACCGACGAGTACTACGAGCAGATTGCGCCCTACGTCGATTTCGCTTTCTTTAGTGCGGCGGATGCCGCGAGTGAGGACGAGATTCGCGAGCGTCTGGCATGGGTGAAGGGCTTGGGTCCGCGTTTTGTGTCGGCTACGGCGGGCGCCGAGGGCTGCATTGCTTACGACGGCGAGCGTTATTACCGCCAGCTGGCTAAACCGGTAACGGACATGAAGGACACCATGGGGGCGGGCGACTCGTTCCTCACCTCGTTTTTGATGTGCTATCTCGATTCCGCCAAGCGTGGTGAAGATGGCGCCGAGGCCATCGAGCGTGCGCTCGACTTTGCTGCCGGGTTTGCCTCGACCGTGTGCGGCATGGAAGGTTCTTGGGGCCACGGAGCACCAATCGTCGAATAGCTTAAGAAAGCGTACGGCGGTCTGGCTATGAGGCTTTGGACGGCCGATGCAAAACAATAAGCGAAACGCGAAAAGGGGGCTCGCCATGTGGTGGGTCCCCTTTTGAACATTGGAGAAGACCATGAGTATTAAAGCGTGCGCGGCTGGTTTTTGCTGTGCGGACGTCTATCAAAACATCGGCGTGTTCTATCCGACTGGTAATGGCATTGACTGGGGTATCCATCTTGCACGAATGGGAGTTTCGGTATCCGCCGTGTCGGTTGTCGGCAAGGACGAGTACGGAGACAAGATGAGAGAGGCGCTGGCCGCTGAGGGGTTCGATATCTCACATCTGCGGGTGGAGGATGGCGACACCTCGGTGATGCTCATGGCATTGAAAGACGGCGTCGATCGCGTGCATCTCGAGGCAATCGATGGCGTAATGGAGACATATCGACCGAATGAAGATGACCGGGCGTTTATCCTAGAGCATGACATCATTCATACCGACCTGTTTGGCAATTGTTTGGACCTCCTGCCCGAATGGCATGATGCGGGCAAGACGGTGGTTATGGACTTCTCGGTGTTCAGCCAGGATCCCGAATATGCCTGCGAGGCTCATTTTCCTTACGTAGACTATGCGTTTATGTCGTTTGAAGAGGACACTCCGGAGCTGCGTGATTGGGTACGTCACGTACAGAAGTTGGGGCCGCGGGTGGCAGTTGCCACGCTTGGCGAGAAGGGAAGCATTGCCTTTGACGGCGAACGCTTCTATGAGTGCGGGATCGTACCGGCGGAGAAGGTCGTTAACACCGTGGGCGCCGGTGACTCGTATATCGCCGGGTTTACCAAGGGCGTGATTGATGGCCTTGATATTCCGGCGTGTATGAAGGCGGGCGCCGAGCTTTCGTCCCGCGTCATCGGCTCTTTTGAGCCGTACTAGGGTCAAATGCTTGGAAAGGAGTGCGAAATGGTTATCGACATGTTGGTCCAGCCCATGCTCTACGGCGAGATCTATACGCCGGGTGATGAGCCTGATGGATTCGGTTTTTGGTCACGAGAATTTGGTATGGGGCATATGGGCCCCATGGATTGGGATGAGCTTCAAGTCGAGATGGACGTCTGCGATGTGCAGAAGAGCGTGCTCATGCCGCTCGATGTAACCACGGCATGCGGAGGGCATTTTGGCACCAATGACCAGATTGCCATGCTGGTTGCCGCGCATCCCGATCGTCTGTGGGGATTTGCGAGCGTAGATCCGCAGGTGAGCGGTGCCGCAGACGAATTGGGGCGCGCCTTTACCGAGTTGGGGGCAAAGGGGCTTTGCCTGCATCCGGCAAAGCAGGGTTTTGCTCCCGATGATGCCGTGGCCGAGCCGCTTTACGAGCTGTGCGAGCGCTATAACAAGCCGGTAGTTTTCCATGCCGGTATGTCTTGGGAGCCGGGCGCAGAGCTCTCGCGCAGTAATCCGCTTGTATTTGAGCACACAATCGCAACGCATCCAAATGTGCGTTTTAGTTTGACCCACTTTGGCTGGCCCTGGGTGCGCGAGACCGTGGCGATGCTGCTCAAGTATCCCAACTGCTACACGGACACCTCTATCACTTACATCGATTCGCCCGAGGAGATGATGCAGCGTCTTTTCACGGTCGATATGGGGCCGCTGTGGTATGAGCGCGCGCTATCGCATCAAGTGATGTTCGCCAGCAATACGCCGCGCTTCCGTGCGTTCAAACTCAAACGGGCGCTCGATACCGTGTCCATGCGCGATGATGCGCGAGAAAGGCTCTACTGGGGTAATGCCCTGCGTTTTCTTGAAGGGGATGAGTGAACATGGTGACGCTCGAGACATTGAGCTATCTATCGACTGCTCCGGACCAGTTCATCGATATTACCGAAGACGTGCACGCTGCCATTGAACGCAGCTCGGTGACGAATGGCTTGGCAGCGATTATTTTGTCGCATACGACCTGTGGAATCGTGGTAAACGAGGGGCTGCCCTGCGTGGAGACGGATCTTATGGAGACGCTTGATCGCATCGCCCCGCTCGATGCCCCCTATGCGCATGCACACTTCCTGCCGAGCTATGGAGCCACCGGCAACAACTCCTGTGGGCATATCAAGAGCATGATTTGTGGAAACAGCTGCTTCTTTCCCGTCCAAGATGGCCACATCGTGTGTGGAGGTGCCCAGAACATCTATCTTGCGGAGTTTGACGGTCCGCAGAAGCGAAAAGTGTACGTCGAGGTGCTGGGGGAGTAACGTCCCTGCAATAACCCTATGAAGGAGCACGCTATGTCGTTTCTAACCTCGATGTTCAAGACCGAAAAGCCGGTTATCGGAATGCTGCACCTGCGTCCTCTGCCGGGCGATCCACTGTATTACCCGGGCGGAAGCGTGTCGCAGGTCGTGGAAGCCGCCAAGCGCGATCTCGAAGCGTTGCAACGGGGCGGTGTCGATGGCATTTTGATTACCAATGAGCTCTCGATGCCCTATGAGCAGCACGTTTCTCCCTCAACCCTTGCATCGATGGGCTATGTAATCGGGGTTCTGTCCCATGATTTGTCGACCCCTTGGGGAGCTGAAGCTATTTACGATGGTGATGCCACAATCGAGCTGTGCGCTGCCGTCGATGCGCAGTTCACGCGCTGCAATTTTTGCGGTGCCTGGGCCGGTGATCTCGGGCTGATTAACCGAGATTTCGCTCACACCATGCGTCGCAAGACGGCGCTGCGCCTGGACGACCTCAAGCTTTTTCACTTCATCACGAGCGAGGGGGAGGTTTATCTCAACGACCGCACGACTGCGGACATTGCCGATTCACTTCTCTTTAATTGCCTACCGGATGCGATGGTCATCGGCGGTTCGGCTGCCGGTCGTGGTGCTTCGGGCGAGCTTGCCGATGAGGTCCGCGAGCGTGTTGGCGAAGTGCCTGTGGTATGTGGCACCGGTTGTCGCGAAAATACCGTGGCTGACGTATTTGCTCACTACGATGGCGCGTTTGTCGGCACCTGCTTAAAGCGCGACGGAAAGCTGGATGCCCCGGTTGATGTTGAGCGGGTAGTTCGTTTTATGGCTGCCGCTCGTACGGCGCGAGGGGAGTAGGCACCTATGGCGTTCTATCTGGGTATTGATATTGGGACAAGCGCCTCTAAAGGCGTTTTAATCGATGATCGATGCAATATCGTTTGCCAGGCCTCTTGTGGACACGAGACGGACAACCCGCGTGATGGATGGTACCAGCATGATGCGGAGGCAGTTTGGTGGGGAGATTTTTGCCGCTTGTCGCGCGAGCTGGTGGTGCGATCGGGGGTTAATGCGGCGCAGATTGGATGCGTGGGCCTTTCCGCATTGGGTTGCGACTGCGTACCGGTCGATACCGAGTGCAACGCGCTGGCACCCGCGATTTTATATGGAGTCGATGCACGTTCGAAGCCGCAGATTGACGAGCTTCTTTCCGAATATGGGCCAGATCGCGCACGCGAGCTTTTCGGGCACGATCCCTGTTCGTCAGATATTGCTCCCAAGATCTTGTGGTTTAAGGAGAATATGCCCGAGGTGCACGAACGTGCCGCGAAGTTCCTGACGGCGTCATCGTTTCTGTGCGCGAAGTTGACGGGGCGTTTTACGGTGGACCGTTATTTGGCGGAGGATTTTCTTCCCCTATACGATCGCTACACTTGGAAGGTTGATGCTCGGGAATGTGCTCGTTTCTGCCGGCCTGACCAGATGGCGGAGGTAATGTCGGCTACCGATATTGCCGGGGTGATTACGCAGCGTGCGGCTGAGGCGACGGGGCTCGTGGCAGGGACACCTGTCTTGGTGGGAACGGGCGACTCTGGTGCCGAGGCCATTTCGACGGGTGTATTCCGTCCCGGCGATATGATGGTTCAGTTGGGGAGCACGGCGTATTTCATCTACTTAGCTGATCATATGGTCGATGATGCTCGCCTGTGGCCAGGGACGTTTATCATTCCCGGAACTTACGGGATCTGCGCGGGGACCAATACAGCGGGTGCACTCACATCGTGGCTGCGCCAAGAGCTGTATCGCGACGCGGTAGAGGCCGAGGGCCACGGTGGCCCCGATGCATATTCGGTTATGGCGCATGATGCCGCCGATGTGGCGCCGGGTGCCGATGGGCTCCTGTGTCTGCCGTACTTTGCGGGGGAGCGTACTCCGCTCAACGATCCCGAGGCGCGTGGCGTCTTCTTTGGCCTGACCGGAAGGCATACGCGAGCCCATATGGTTCGCGCCGCCTTGGAAGGCGTCGCGTATACCGTTGCATCCCATGTCGACATTATCGAGCGAGAGCATGGACTGCCAATTGGGCGCATTATGCTTGTCGGAGGTGGAACCAAGAATCCAATTTGGATGCAAGCTATCGCCGACGTATGCGGGCGCGAGGTCTCGGTTGCCAAGGTTACGGTGGGTGCATGCTTCGGTGATGCTATTATGGCAGCTCTCGCAGGTGGCGCCTATACATCATGGGATGAACTCGCCCGAGTCCTTGGCGTTGCGCAAACAATCGTGCCCGATATGACTGCCCACGAGCTATATGCGTCGCGTCGTCATATCTTTGACGAATTGTATACACGCAACCGTGATCTCATGCACGAATTGGTGTAATGCCGCCGAACTGTACCGCCTTCCAATAAGGACTGCGTTGTGCGATTCGCATGTCCCTTGGCATTTTTGCCCACAGGGGTTAGCGAAGGTCAAAAACAGAGCGCGCATTTGCTAAAACTGCCGATTCGATGTGCTTTATGTCACATTTTTTGAGCGAGGCGATGCGTTCTGAGGTCCTTGTGAGCGATCTGATGAGCGATTGCGCGCTTGTTTCTGTGTTTGGCTCGGCCGGCGCATCGGTCTCGAGCAGTAGACGGTCGAGTGGAATCTGTCGTGTGTATTCGCGTCCTCGTTTAGATGCGAGCATGCGTTCGTTGACGGAAAAATAGCAGCCCGCATTACGCGCGCGGACGAGTTCGTCCGAAGTGCCGCTAAACCAGTGGAAGATGATAACGGGGGAGTCGGAGTTTGGGATGAGTAGTCCATGCGATTCGAGGACGTCCAGTACGGTTCCCGCCGAACGAACGGCGTGAATTGATATTACGCGCCCGGTAAGAGGATGCTGCACGAGCGCATCGCAGAGCCGGTCAAATGTCTGTATTTGTAGCGGTTCGCTTCCGGCAAAGCGCGCGGAAAAGTCGAGTCCTACCTCGCCGATATAGCGCTCTTGGTCAGCGACTTCGCAAAGCAGATTGACTTCGGCAGGACCACATCGTCCGTCGGCGAGCCACCAGGGATGGAGGCCGATGCCGGCAAAAATATTTGAACGGCTGCAGGCGCGCTTCTTGGCGCGTGCAAAGTCGTGCGGATCGACGCCGCAGTCAAATAGAACCAGGCCCAGCGCCGTTGCCTCATCGGCAACGGCGTCCGGGTGAGCCATTAAATCGAGATGACAGTGCACATCAAACAGCTGCAGCTTCATCGTGGCGCACCCTGCTAGTCCAAGCGCTGGCCATCGGCGCGCACGCGCTCGCACCCGCGCCCGCTAATCTGGCGGATAACCTCGCCGGCAATCATCTGACCCATGATGGGCGGCATAAAGCTGGCGGTTCCCAGCTCGGTGCGCTCGTGGATGTTGGAAGGATCGCGGGGCTGTGTCTTAACCGATTCCTCGCAGCTAAACAGTACGTGTAGGCTCTTGATTCCGCGCTTCTTACATTCTTTGCGCATAATGCGGCTCATGGGGTCACGTACCGTATCGAAGATGTCGGCAAAGCGGAGGCACTCGGGATGGAGCTTGTTGGCCCCGCCCATGGAACTAACCAAACGAATGCCGTGGTCCTGAGCATATTTGGCAATGGTGAGCTTGGCCGAGATGGTGTCGATGGCGTCGACGACGTAGTCGAGCTTGCCGCCCGTCTGCTCCAAAACGCTCGCGAAGAAATCATCGATGTTGTCGCTCAGCAGGTATTCGGTACGCTTGATGACGGTGGCGGCAGGATTGATATCGTGGATCATGGCTTCCATCACGTCAACCTTGCGCTTGCCGACGGTGCTATGAAAGGCGATGGCCTGGCGATTGATATTGCTGGGCGCGATGATGTCCTTGTCCAGAATGACGAAATGACCGATGCCGCCGCGGGCGAGCGCCTCGCAGCAGTTGGAGCCCACGCCTCCGCAGCCGAGCACCAACACCGTAGCATCGGCGAGCTTATCGAGTGCCTCGCGGCCCATGATGATCTCGAGCTTGGTGTCGCGTGTCTCGATGGCGGCTGCGGCAGTGGTTTCGGTCATAAATATCCTCCGATGGGGAAGCAGGTCGTGTTTTAGCTATCGCCATTATAGGTATTATTACGATTCCATTTGAACCCTTGGGGTTTGTTGAAATGGGATCGGGATTCGCATAAGATAAAGCAGATGGCACCCGTTGCAGCGGGTTGGCCAACTCCCAAACACGTTTGTAGCGTGAGAAGTGGCCGTCTTCGCATTACGCGGAGGCGGCTATTTTTTTTGAGTATAAGATTAGACAGTTAGACAAACATCTAAATATCGAGTATAGTGTGCGCGTCATGAGAGATGATGAGAGGAGGTCTTATGCCGGGAGAGGGTTTTAAGACGCTTGCCGATCCAACGCGACGGCGCATTTTGGAGTTGCTGCGCGAGGGCAATTGCACGGCGGGGGAGCTTGCCGAGCATTTCGATATCAGTAAGCCGTCGCTAAGCCATCACTTGGCGACGCTCAAAAATGCCGGGTTGGTGACCGACGAGCGCCATGGCCAAAACATCGTATACAGCTTAAACACCACCGTCATGCAGGATTTAATTGGCTGGTTTATGGGCTTTACAAACACTGAAGGTGATAAGGATGAATAACGAAAACAAGGGCATTCACCCCACGGGGGTATCGTCGCGCGTGTGGATTGCGCTGGTCGCTCTGTGCGTCGCCAATGTCGTAGCGCACCTCATGGTGATGCCGAGCTTGCCTGCGCAGATTCCCACGCACTGGGGCGCGAACGGCGCCGTCGACGGTTGGGGTCCTAGCTGGATGGCCTCCGCGCTCGGCGCGCTGCCTCTGGCGCTTCTCGCAATGTTCTGCGTGGTGCCGCGCATCGACCCCAAAGGCGAGGCATATCGAACCTCGGGCAAGTTCTATCAGGGCTTCGTAATCGCCTTCACCCTGTTCATGTGCGCCATAAGCTGGCTGGGAGAGCTTACGGTCTGGGGCGTGGTGCCGGCGGTCGGTTCGGTTAACGTGCTGATTTCCGGTGTTGTCGGTTTGCTGTTCATCGGCGTAGGCAACTACTTGCCGCGTGTGAAGCAGAACTATACGCTCGGTATTAAGACGCCCTGGGCGCTTGCCGATCCCGAGAACTGGCGCCGTACGCAGCGCTTTGGCGGTGCCTGCTTTATGGTGCTGGGCGTTGGCCTGATTGTGATGGGCGTGGCGGGCAGCGTGCTTTCGAGTGAAGTCGTCGCCGCGGTGATTGCGGCTCTGGCGTTTGGTTCGGCCGGAGCTGCCTACGCCTATTCGTATCTGCTGTGGCGTAAATCGCAGCGAGCCGTTCGCTAAGGTTGCGGAAAACTAGCGTACGCAGTTCATAGTATGTTCCGGGGGACTTTTCCCAGGTAGTATTAGGGGGTTGGGCAACCATGCCCCTTTTTCGTTAAGTTTCAGAGCTGGTTTTCTCATTTCGTTTCCACTAAAGCGAATCAAGAATAGGGAAACAGCAGGTAGAAAGGATAGGACAGACATATGGCGGAGTTTATCTACCAGATGTATCAGGCTCGCAAGGCCCATGGCGACAAGGTAATCCTTGACGACGTGACCCTGAGCTTCTACCCCGGTGCCAAGATCGGCGTCGTGGGTCCCAACGGCATGGGCAAGTCGACCCTGCTCAAGATCATGGCCGGCATTGAGGAGGTCTCCAACGGCGATGCCAGGCTCACCCCCGGCTACACCGTGGGTATCCTGCAGCAGGAGCCGCCGCTCGACGACGACAAGACTGTCATCGAGAACGTGCGCATGGCGTTTGGCGATATGATCGCCAAGGTCGATCGCTTCAATAAGATCGGCGAGGAGATGTGCGACCCGGATTGCGACATGGACGCCCTTATGGCCGAGATGGGCAAGCTCCAGGACGAGATCGATGCCGCCGACGGCTGGGATATCGATTCCAAGCTCGGCCAGGCCATGGACGCCCTGCAGCTGCCCGATTCCGACATGCCGGTCAACGTGCTCTCTGGCGGCGAGCGCCGTCGCGTGGCCCTGTGCAAGCTGCTGCTCGAGGCTCCCGACCTGCTGCTGCTCGACGAGCCCACGAACCACCTGGACGCCGAGTCGATCCTGTGGCTCGAGCACTTCCTGCACAACTACCAGGGCGCGGTGCTTGCCGTCACACACGATCGCTACTTCCTGGATAACGTTGCCGAGTGGATCTGCGAGGTCGACCGCGGTCACCTTTATCCCTACAAGGGCAACTACTCCACGTATCTGGAGACCAAGGCCGCCCGTATCGAGGCTCAGGGTAACCGCGATGCCAAGCTCGCCAAGCGCATGGAGGCCGAGCTCGAGTGGGTGCGCAGCTCGCCCAAGGCTCGCCAAGCCAAGAACAAGGCCCGCCTGGCTCGCTACGAGGAGATGGAGGCCGAGGCCCGCGCAAGCCAGAAGCTCGACTGGACCGACATCCGCATCCCTGTGGGCCCGCGTCTGGGCAACAAGGTGCTCGAGGCCCATCATCTGCACAAGGAGTTCGATGGCCGTGTGCTCATCGACGACCTTTCGTTTACCCTGCCGCGCAACGGCATCGTGGGCGTCATCGGCCCCAACGGTGTCGGTAAGACCACGCTGTTCAAGACGATTGTGGGTCTGGAGCCGCTGACTTCGGGCGAGCTTGAGGTGGGTGAGACCGTCAAGATCTCCTATGTCGACCAGAACCGTTCCGGCATCGACCCCGATAAGAACTTGTGGGAGGTCGTCTCGGACGGCCTGGACCACATGATGGTCGGCGAGACCGAGGTTCCGAGCCGCGCGTACGTGGCGAGCTTTGGCTTTAAGGGCCAGGACCAGCAGAAGCGCGCTGGCGTACTCTCCGGCGGCGAGCGCAACCGTCTGAACTTGGCGCTTACGCTCAAGCAGGGCGGCAACCTGCTGCTTCTCGACGAGCCCACGAACGACCTCGACGTCGAGACGCTGTCCTCGCTCGAAGCGGCGCTGCTCGAGTTCCCGGGCTGCTCGGTGGTCATTAGCCACGATCGTATGTTCCTGGACCGCGTCGCCACGCACATTCTGGCGTGGGAGGGCACCGACGAGAATCCGGGCAACTGGTATTGGTTCGAGGGCAACTTCGAGGCCTATCAGGCCAACCGTATCGAGCGCCTGGGCGAGGACGCAGCCCAGCCGCATCGTATTCACCGCAAGCTGACGCGCGATTAGTCGAGCTCAGGTGACCTAATGAGAAAGGGACGATAACCTTGAGGGTTATCGTCCCTTTTTGTTACTTGGTAGAAGGTTCGACTTTATCGATGGCCCAGGTGGCTCCGAGACCGCCGGTGGTGTTGCGGCGGATGCGCACGGTGACTTCGTGGCGCTCGCCGGCCTGCGTGTAGCGCAGGGGGAAGCTTGCGCGGTTTCGCGCGGCCTCGATGGTACCGCGCTCGCGGGCGATCCAGTAGTACTCGCCGACGATGCCGAGCGTGTCGGCGCCGTAGGGGAGATAGGTCGACAACTGGTGCAGAAGCGGGCCGGGGCAGAAGACCTCGGTTGCGAAATCGACGGGGAAGTCCTTGGGGATGGCGGGCGCTGCAGGTGCGGGGGCTGGGGCCGCTGCGGGTAGCGAAGCCGGTGCGGATGCGGGTATTTGGTCGCAAGCGGCGGCGGGCATGGATTCGATGACGGGTGCGGGCTCCGGCGTTACTTTCGGCTTGATCTCGGAATCTGCGGGCTTCACGGTGACGGGTGCGTCTGCAACTGCGGTTTCAACCTCAACCTGCGTCGCGTTCTCATTCTCGACGCTCGACTATGCCTCGATGGGCGTGGATGCCATGGTGGTGATGCCAGCGTTGGCGTTCTCGGGGTCATAGACGACCGTAAGCGAGATGGCAGGCTGCGGCGTCTCGGGTTCCGGCGTCGACTCAGTAGCGTCTTGATCGGCGGACTCGTCGGGTTGATTGTCCTCGGCCTCGTCGCCAAAGACATCGCTGTTTTGGAACGCGGGCGTCTCGGATTGGTCAGCGGCTTCTTCGGTTGTCGACTTGGGAGCCTCGTTGAGCTCCGCAGCGGCTTCCTGTTCTGACATGACTTCGGGATCGGTCATGGCGGCGATTTCGGTTTCGGCTTCTGCTGCCACCTCAATAGCGACTTCGATCTCTGTTTCGGGCTCGGGCTCCGGCACAGCTTCAACCGCGGCTTCTGGTTCGGGACGCTTAACGTGCTTGGGGCGTACAGCCTTGAGGTCCTTCTCGCCGCGCTTTTTCTTTTTATAGGACTGCTTGGCTCCCTTGGCAGCCTTGGGCTTGTCCTCGCCCTTGGCAAGTGCGGCATCCCATGCCTCGTTGGCGATGACCGTGGCATACAGGCGACCGCCCTTAAAGACAGTCAGCTTAATGCAGTCGTCGAGTTCCTCGAGCAACTCGCGCGTGGACTCGAAGCCCAGGTCATAAGCAGTCATGTCGCCAACGGCGAGAGCCTCTTCGACCTGCGTCATAAACGTTTGCTTGCCACACCCAATCGCATCGCGCAGCAGGCGATACAGATAGATGTGATTGCCCAGCGAAAGCATGGGCCTAACTATTGTCTTGCTCATGGCAAATCTCCTCTTTACACATGTAAAGCATCTTACCATCGCATGGCGCTCGCCATGACGGCGCCCAAGGCAAACGGGCGCGAACCGCTGTCGATTCGCGCCCGTTGTACAGGTTGCCTATCTGGGGATGCAGTGCCTAGTTGCCCGATGTCGTGCCTTGGCTTGAACTGTCAGATGCCGTGCCGGACGCGGTTCCGCTCGAGCTGTTGGTGTTGCTGTTGTCGGTAGATCCCGTACTCGGTGTATTGCCATTCGCCTGGTCGCCCGTGCTCGGTTGAGAGCCGTCAGTCGTTTGGCTTGAGTCAGTCGTGCCGGATTGCGTGCCGCTGTTGTTCGCAGAGGAATCGACGCCCTGCGATTGGTTTTGGGTGTTCGAGGACGAATTGGCAGAGGTAGAACTGTCTTGCGTATCGTCCGTCTGTGCCTGCTGATCTTGCGACTGGGTGTTGCCATTTGCATCGCTCTCGGTCGTGCGCGACGACAGGATTGGCTCGGGACGCTCGCCCAGATCCTCACCGGCAGTGGTGATAAGGATGGCGCCGGCGCAGGCGATGACCGCGACGATGGCGATAGCGATCGAGAAGACGATGACCTTCTTTTGCGTCTGGCTGCGCTCAGCCGCCGCCTTGGCGCGCAGGCTGTTGGGAGCGACGCGCGCCGTGGTCGCGCGTCCCGCAACCTGGCGCATCTCCTGCGTGGTTACGGCGCCACCTAGGTGCTCCTCGACATTGGGCTCAACGGGCTCGTAGGCGCCGGTAGGGTAGTCGACAGCGGCATGCGTGCCCTTGATTGCTTCGGCGCTGGCGGAGATAAAGTGGCGATAGACCTGCGAGGACACAACAGTGATGACTGAGCTCACGGCGGCACCAATCACCGAGCCGGCAATGCCGATCTTTGAAGCAAGCGCCACGCTCGTGGCGGCAGCTGCGGCGCCGGCGATGATCTGGGGAATGGAAATGTCGTCGAAAAGGCCCTTTTTGGGCGCAATAGCCATGGTCTGTCCGATGGAATGGTTCTCGTGCACGCCGTTGTTGAGCGATGCCGGTGTCATGACGCGCGTGCGCGGCGCGTCAGTGTACTTGGTTGTCATACGGGGTCCTCCCGGTGTAAATCTGCTTCGTTTTATGTAGCCATCAGGGTACCCACCAGATGTGAATCGTACGTGACATTTAACAGATACCATCAACTCATCAAGGGGGCTTGCTGTCTTTGGTGCAATAGCTTGATGCTAAACTGGATTTACGATTGCGAGGTGGTTTACGTGATGTACCCGTATATGACGTTCGAAGACGGTACCGAGGTCATTCATTCTGACCTGATTGCGGATGGCGATATCGAAAAGGTTATCGTGCATTTTGAACGACCGACGGCAGAGGGCTTCGACTCCGCTCGTTGTGAGTTACCTTCTTACAATTGGACTATGTGGGAAGGGCGTTTCACCGACGAGGAGAAGCGAGGATTTGAGACTTTTCTGAGCAATAACGCCCATCTACTGTATCGCTACGCCGCAAACGGAGGAGCTAAAGTTGCCTAGCCTTTTTCTTATTGGCGGCTATAGGGTCTTCTTTTGGTCCAACGAAGCGGGCGAGCCAATCCATGTCCATGTTTGCAAGGGAGCGCCTTCAGATAACTCGGCCAAAATCTGGCTGACTCGCAGGGGAGGTTGCATTGTCGCTAATAACAAAGCGAAGATTCCCCGGAGCACGCTTGACGACCTCTGTGAAATTATCGCCGCTCAGCATGAATTGATTTGCTCTAAATGGAAGGCATTTTTCCTTGTGGACGAGATCTCGTTCTACTGCTAAACGCCATTCTGACTTCTCTTTTCAATTTTTATCATGAGTCTGCCCCACCAGCGCTGATTGAACTTGACAGTACAATGGAGGCGGACTTTATCGCCGCCGCTCGTTGCGGCTAAACGGATGTGTTGGAGCTCGCATGAACGATTTTCTAAACGGTCAAGTTAAGAACGATGGCTTTTTGCGTGTGGCGGCGGCGTCGCCACAGATTCGCGTCGCCGATGTCGAGGGCAATGTCGAGGTTGCGCTGGCGGCTGTTCGCGATGCTGCCGAGCGCGGCGTTCATGCTCTGGTGCTGCCCGAGCTTAACCTGACCGGCTATACCGCGGCCGACCTGTTCCATAATCGCACACTGCTGCATGTCTGCGAGGCTGCTCTGGCGCATATCCTCGATGAAACCCGTGAGTTGCCGGTCGTCTTTACCATCGGTCTTCCCGTTGCAGTTGCCGAGAATATCTACAACTGCGCCGCCGTGTGCTGCGCGGGCGAGCTTTTGGGCCTCACGGCCAAGAAGTATCTGCCCAACTATGGCGAGTTCTATGAGCGCCGTTGGTTTGCTCCGGCGCCGGCCGATCCCGTGTGGATTGAATTTGCTGGTCAGGGTCCGGTGCCGCTTGGCTCGGGGCTTGTCTACCGCTGCTGCGATGAAGGTGCCGAGGATCTGGTGCTGGGTGTCGAGGTGTGCGAGGACCTGTGGGTACCGGCGCCCCCCTCGACCGAGATGGCGCTTGCTGGCGCGACGGTGATCCTCAACCCGTCGGCCTCGGACGAGATTATCGGCAAGGCGGATTACCGCCGCAGCCTCATCTCCAACCAGAGTGCGCGCCTGTACTGCGCCTATGCCTACGCGGATGCGAGTGAGGGCGAATCTACGACCGACATGGTCTTTGCGGGCGAGAACCTGATCTACGAAAACGGCTCTAAGCTGGCCGCCACCAAACTGCTTACCTGCGACATGGCGGTTGCCGATGTCGACCTCGATCGTCTGGTTGCCGAGCGCCGTCGCTCGACGACGTGGACGCGCGCGGACGATGCGCCGGAGGCCACGACCGTTGAGTTCTCTTTTGAGGGCGTGTTGGCCGAAGAGTCTGTCCTGCGCGATGCCTGCGATATCGACCGTGTTTTCCCTCGCGCGCCTTTTGTGCCGGCCGACCACGGTGATCTGGCCGAGCGTTGCGAGACTATTCTCAATCTGCAGACTGCGGGCCTCAAGACCCGCCTTGCCCATACGGGTACCAAGGCTGCAGTCATCGGTCTTTCGGGTGGCTTGGACTCCACGCTGGCACTGCTTGTGACCGTGCGCGCCTTTGATGCGCTGGGGCTGCCGCGCACCGGTATCACGGCCGTGTCCATGCCCGGCTTTGGCACGACGCATCGCACCAAGTCGAATGCCGAGTCGCTCGCTCGCGACCTTGGCGTGAGCTTCCGCGAGGTTTCGATTCACGCGGCCGTGGAGCAGCACTTTAGAGACATTGAGCACGATCCGGCCGTGCAGGACGTGACCTACGAGAACAGCCAGGCCCGCGAGCGTACGCAGATCCTGATGGACCTGGCCAACCAGGCTGGCGGTTTTGTCATCGGCACCGGCGACCTGTCGGAGCTGGCGCTCGGCTGGGCTACGTACAACGGCGACCATATGAGCATGTACGCCGTCAACTCGAGCGTTCCCAAGACGCTCGTGCGCCATCTGGTGCGCTATGCGGCCGATGTCTTTGGCGGGCGCATCGCCAAGGTGCTGCTCGATATCCTCGATACGCCGGTGTCTCCCGAACTTCTGCCGCCCACGGGCGACGGCGAGATTGCGCAGAAGACCGAGGATTTGGTGGGCCCGTACGAGCTGCACGACTACTTCCTCTACTACCTGCTGCGTTTTGGCTTTGAGCCCGGCAAGATCTACCGCATGGCGCTCAAGAGCTTTGAGGGTGTCTACGATGCCAAGACCGTCCACACGTGGCTGCGTACGTTCTACCGTCGCTTCTTTGCCCAGCAGTTTAAGCGCAGCTGCCTGCCCGATGGTCCCAAGGTGGGCTCGGTGACGCTCAGCCCGCGCGGCGATTGGCGTATGCCGAGTGACGCCAGCTCGCATCTGTGGCTTGCGCAGATCGACGCACTCAATCCAATTGACTAAGGTTGGCTAAATTGAACCAATACGGGGTTTGCAAGCGTTACACTTTTGCAATCTGATGGCCCGTATCGCGCGGCGCTCTTGTCGGAGCGCCGCGTTTTTTATATCGAAAGGTGGCACCATGCAGGCATCGCAGCGTCTCGACCGCTTTGGCGCGGAGGTCTTCGCCTCGCTCAACAACAAGCTGCTCACGCTGAAGGCTCAGGGTAAGACCATTTACAACATGAGCGTGGGCACGCCCGACTTTAAGCCGTACGACCACGTGGTCGAGGCACTCACGCAAGCAGCCCAAGATCCCGAGATGTGGAAGTACGCCTTGCGCGACCTGCCCGAACTCAAGCAGGCCGTATGCGATTACTATGAGCGTCGCTTTGGCGTTTCGGGCATTACACCGTCCATGGTGCAGTCGTGCAACGGCACGCAGGAGGGCGTTGGCCATTTGGGCCTGGCTCTGCTCGATCCGGGTGACACCATTCTGGTTCCCGATCCGTGCTACCCGGTCTTTGAGGCGGGTGCGAAGATTGCCGATGCCAAGCTCGAGTACTATCCGTTGGTCGCCGAGCACAATTACCTGCCCTATGTGGCGGGTATCGATCCCGAGGTGGCCGATCGTGCCAAGTACATGATTGTGTCGCTGCCCGCCAACCCGGTGGGCTCGGTGGGCACGCCCGAGGTCTACGAGGAGGTCATCGCTTTCGCCCGCGAGCACGACCTGCTCATCGTTCACGACAACGCATACTCCGACATCGTGTTCGACGGCGAGCCGGGCGGCAGCTTCTTGCAGTATCCCGGCGCGCTCGAGGTGGGCGTTGAGTTCTTCTCGCTCTCCAAGTCGTTTAACGTCACCGGTGCGCGTATCGGCTTTTTGGTCGGTCGCGAGGATGTGGTCTCGGCCTTTGCCAAGCTGCGCGGCCAGATCGACTTTGGTATGTTCTTCCCGATCCAGAAGGCTGCTATCGCCTGCCTGAACGGTCCGCGCGATGAGGTCGAGGCGCAGCGTCTGAAGTACCAGGAGCGCCGCGATGCCCTGTGCGACGGTCTTGAGGGCCTGGGCTGGGAGCGTCCCAACGCGCATGGCTCTATGTTTGTGTGGGCCAAGCTTCCCGGTGGTCGCACCGATTCCATGGCGTTTTGCGAGGAGCTCATGGAGAAGGCCGGCGTTGTGGTGACGCCGGGCGCGAGCTTTGGTCCTTCGGGCGAGGGACACGTGCGCATGGCGCTGGTCCTGCCGCCCGATCAGATTGCTTTGGCTGTCGAGGCCATCCGCGAGGCGGGTCTGTATTAGAAACCTGTTTCGACTCGTCAATAGCTCGAAACCGATTTCGTGCAGTTATTTTACGAATCCTGCAAATAATTTCGGTAAACGGTCGATATTTGGCTGCGAATAGGAGCATAATCAAAGTCCCGATTGGATGTATTGGGATTACGGCAAGCCGCTCGGGTCGTTCCCGGGCGGCTTGTTTGTGGAGAGAGATGGGAGTTTCTAATGGTTAACGAGAAGAAGGTCGCTATTGTCGGCTGCGGTTTCGTCGGTTCGTCTTCGGCGTTCGCGCTGATGCAGAGTGGTCTGTTCTCCGAGATGGTCCTCATCGACGTGGACAAGAACCGCGCCGAGGGTGAGGCCCTGGATATCGCGCACGGCATGACGTTTGCCGAGCCGATGAAGATCTACGCCGGCGATTATTCCGATGTCGCCGACGCCGCCATGATCGTCGTCACCGCTGGCGCTGCCCAGAAGCCCGGTGAGACTCGCCTGGACCTGGTCAACAAGAACGTCAACATCTTTAAGTCCATCATTCCCGAAATTAAGAAGTCTGGCTTCGACGGCATTCTGCTCATTGTCTCCAACCCGGTCGATGTTCTGACCTATGCCGCCATCAAGATGTCCGGCCTGCCCGAGGGCCATGTCATCGGCTCCGGCACCGTGCTCGACACTGGCCGTCTGCAGCAGATGCTTGGTGCCCACGTCGAGGTTGACCCGCGCGATGTCCAGGCCTATGTCATGGGTGAGCACGGCGACTCTGAGTTTGTCGCTTGGTCCAGCGCCCAGGTTGCCGGCGTGCCGCTGAACACTTTCTGCGAGCTTCACGGTCATCTGGAGCATGAGGCTGCCGAGAAGCGCATCGCCGAGGACGTCAAGAACTCCGCCTACACCATCATCGAGAAGAAGCACGCCACCTACTATGGCGTCGCCATGGCCGTCAAGCGCATCTGCACCGCCGTCATGCGCGATGAGCAGACCGTTCTGCCCGTCTCCTCGCTCATGGTGGGCGAGTATGGCCTGTCCGATCTTGCCATCTCCATGCCGACGGTCGTTGGCCGCGACGGCGTCGTCTGTCGCGTCCCCGTGCCGCTGAACGATGACGAGCAGCATGAGCTCACCGCCTCCGCCAAGGCCCTCAAGGACATCATCGACAGCGTCGACTTCTCCTGCTAAATCAAGCTCGCTAGAGCGAAAAGCTACAATGAAGGCGTCCGGGTCCACACGGCCCGGGCGCCTTTTTGGTGCAAAGTAACCTGACCCCAATGCACCATAGTTGATGGGAGGGCCATGTCGGATTCGCCTAATTTTTTGACATATGCCCAGACGGTGTTTGATCCGTTTGAGGAGCGGTCGTTCTGCGCGGTGGATAGCCTGGTCTTTGCGTGGTTGTCCTATTTGCGTTTGCCGGGTGATATGGCGGAGCTGACGAACTGGCAGGGCCTAGACGTACGCGAACTGCTGCGTGCCGAGTGCTACCGGGACATGATTGACGACTTGTGGGATCCAGAGGAGAGCAGAGCTTTGTTGGAGGCCGTGGCAGCAAACCCTCGTTACCGTGGCGTGCACGTTTGCGGCTATCGTGCCGTGAGCGATGTGGTAGCGACAGAGCAGTTTGCAGCCATGGCGTTCCGGTTTCCGGCGGGGTTTAGCTATCTTTCCTTCCGGGGGACCGACAGTACGATTGTGGGCTGGAAAGAGGACTTTAACATGGCGTTCCGGTGTCCTGTGCCGGCCCAGGAATCCGCGGCGCGCTATGTGGACGAGGCGGCGGACGCGATTGACGGGCCGCTTTTGTGCGGAGGTCATTCCAAGGGTGGAAACCTTGCGGTGTACGGTGCGGCGATGTGCTCCGATGTCGCCCGCGAGCGAATCGAACGGGTGTATTCCCATGATGGTCCTGGCTTCGTCGAGGAGTTTCTGAACGGCAACGCCTTTGCCGATCTTTCCGGCCGCATCGATAAGACGCTACCTCGGTCGTCGATCTTTGGCATGATGTTCGAGACACAGGAGGACTATGCCATCGTTGAGAGCACTGAGTTCAGCCTGCTGCAGCACAATCCCTTTAGCTGGGTGGTTGATGGTCGCGACTTCGTGTACTGTGAGCGCCTGTCCGCCGGTGCTCGATACGTTGATGGCTCCATTCGCGAGATGCTGCTTGCAGTGGGGCCTGCCGAGCGCGAGCGTTTTGTAGATGCATTGTTCTCCGTGTTTGAGGCTACGGGTGCTGAGCGGTTTGCGGATATCGCTGGGAATCTGCGCGAGAGCCTGCCCGTGATGCTCCAGGCTGCACAAGGCTTTGACAAGGATACGCGACGCTTTGTCTCGCAGACCATCGTGGCAATCCTTAAATGCGCACTGCTGCCCAAACGACCCCAGATCGACATGCCCGCTGCCGGCAAGAGTTTGGCAGAACAGCTCGAGGCTTGGCAGTCCGAGCTCCTGCGCTAACCATTGGTGCAAAGCAACCTGTCCCCGATGCACCAAGCTTCGATGCGCCTGGGGCGGGCTCGACCGCTATACTGGTTCGTGCCGAAATCGATCTAGAACGGAATGCCGTATATGAAAATCAATCACGCGATTCTGCATATCCTGGACTTTGACTCTGCCGTCAACGTTATGAGCCAGCGCGAGCTCGATATCGAGAGCCGTACCGTGCGCAACTTCGTGACCACGCATCTGCGCCGCGCACGTACCTCGGCCGACAATAAACGCGCCACGTTTGCCGAGAACTCTGCGTTTGGCGGCGAGCTCAAGGGCTATTTTTTTGGCGAGCGCGAGTTCGTGGACCTGTCGCAGCAGATTGCGGAGTTTATCTCCTCCGAGCTCACCAAAGCCGAGTCAACCGACGTGCTCGTGGCCGATTTTGACGACGATGAGGATGCCCGCTGGTTTGCCGTGATGCTGCTGGGCTCCAAGCAGGCTTTTATGCACGAAGTGGGCCGCGAGGAGGGGGAGGTGCGCAACGACATCGCGCGCCACTACGCCATTCTGCCGAACCCCTCGCAAAAGGTGCCGAGCTATGCCATCGTGCGTGCGAGCACCATGGAGATCGGTTACGTGGACAAGAAGCGCAAGATTGCCGGTGAGGACCGTATGCTTATCCCCGATGGCCTGCTGCAGTGCGACACGGGCGTATCGGGCAAGGAGGTCATCGACACCGTGACGCGTGTGGTCGAGGAAGTCGCCGAGGAGCACGGCGCCAACACGGCCGTGGCGCTCGCCAAGGTTAAGGCCGCTGTGGCCGAGAAGGTCGAGGATGACGAGGAGCTTCCGCCCTGGGATATCGTCGATGAGGTCTTTGAGGACGAACCGGTCATCAAGGAAAGTGTGCGCGCGGCACTGACCGAGGAGAAGGTTCCCGAGCGCGTTCCCGTGGAGCGCAAGCAGGTCGAGCGCGCGGCGGTGCGCAATCATAAGATTCGTACCGATACGGGTATCGAGATCAGCTTCCCGGCCGAGATGGGCTCGAACTCCGAGTACATCGAGTTCGTCAACGAACCCAACGGCCTCATCTCCATCGAGCTCAAAAACATCGGCAGCATCGAGAATCGATAAGTTGCGTTACGCCTACAGCGGGAAAGCAAAGGCCGAAGCCCTTTGGGTCTTCGGCCTTTTTGCTTGGAGCTCAATTGAGTTGCAGACTGAGCATACGTCAGCGAAAGCGCCCCTAAGCGAGCAAGGTGACGTGAAAGAGGAGGGAAGCGTACTTTGGTACGCGACCGACGATTGAACGTCAGATTGCCGCTTAGGGGCGTTTGTAGCGTCGACCGTTCCGTCGTTCGTTAGAACGACGGAACCAAAGGTGCAGCGTCGAGCCGTTACGCGGGTTGGCAAACCCGCGTAACTATTAAAGTTGACGTAAGCCCTCTTCCAGGCCGGTCTTGCTGTCGGTCTTCTCGTCGCGCATCTTGATGACGCGGGCGGGGACACCGGCCACGACGGCGCCGGCGGGGACGTCCTCGACGCACACGGCGCCGGCGGCAACGACGGCGCCCTTGCCTACGTGCACGCCCTCCAGGACCACAGCGTTGGCGCCGATCATGACATCGTCCTCGATGATGACGGGCGTGGCGCTGGCGGGCTCTACGACGCCTGCCAACACGGTGCCGGCACCGATGTGGCAGTTCTTACCCACGGTGGCGCGGCCGCCCAGCACGGCGCCCATATCGATCATGGAGCCTTCGCCGATGACGGAGCCGATGTTGATGATGGCACCCATCATGATGACGGCGCGATCGCCGATCTCGACGCGGTCGCGGATGATTGCGCCCGGCTCGATGCGGGCGTTGATGCCCTTGAGGTCGAGCATGGGCACGGCGGAGTTGCGGCAGTCGTTCTCTACGTCGTAGTAGTCGATGGAATCGGCATTGGCGACCAGGATGGTCTTAAGCTCATCCCAGTCACCAAAGACGGTCTTGCCGCGACGACCGCCGTAGACGTGCGCATTGCCCCACTGGACCTTCATGCCCGGCTTTTCGCGCACGTACAGTTTGACGGGCGTTTTCTTGGGCGCGGTGGCGATGTAGTTGATAATCTCCTGTGCATCCATCTCGGCTGCGTTACTCATATGCTGTTTCTCCTTTTCGTGGATACGGTTGATACCTGGTTAGGCAAACATGACCTGGTCGAAGGTGTAGAAGCCGGGGTCGCGGGTGATGAGCTTCTGGGCGGCGGCCAGGGCGCCGTTGACAAAGATCTGGCGGCTCGTGGCACGGTGTGTGAGCGTGACCTCCTCGTCCTGGCCAAAGAAACTCACCTCGTGCACGCCGGCGACAGTGCCACCGCGCAGCGAGTGCATGCCGATCTCCTTGGGGTCGCGTGCACCGCACATGCCCTCGCGGCCATAGACGGGGTGGTAGCCTGCCTCGGGCTCGGCTTCGACGACGGCGTCGAGCAGCAGCTTCGCGGTGCCGCTGGGGGCGTCGGCCTTTTGGTTGTGGTGCGTCTCGACAATCTCGCAGTCAAAGCCGGGCAGCTCACGCGTGGCCTGTGCCACCAGATGACGCAGGGCCGCGATGCCGATGGAGTAATTGCCGGAGTGCATGACGCGGGCGTTCTGACCCAGCTCGCGCAGGCGATCCATCTGCTCGGGCGTGTAGCCCGTGGTGCCCGAGACCAACGCCGCGCCCGTGCGCTCGACATAGGCGACGACAGCATTGAAGGTCGCAACGTTCGAGAAGTCGATGATGACGTCGGCTGCCGGGGCGCTCTCGAGCTCGGACAAGTCGAAGCCGGTCTGGGCGACGATATCAAAAACGGGCTGACCGGCGGCGTCGACAACGCCCTCGGCGGTGGTGCGGATGAGCGAGCCCATGCGGCCCGTTCCCATAATGACGGTCTTAATCAAGCAGACCAGCTCCCTTCAGAGCATCGGTAAGTGCAGCGCGTGTGTCGTTGGCCATGGGGCACAGCGGCATGCGGTAGTTTGCCTCGATCATACCCATCTGAGCGAGCGCTTCTTTAGCGGGGATGGGATTGACCTCGCTAAAGAGGGCGTTGATGAGCGGCTGACCGGCAATCTGGATATCGCGGGCGCGCTCCACGTCGCCGTCCAGATAGGCACGGCACATGTCATGCACGAGCTGCGGCTGAACATCGGCCCACACGCTGATGGTGCCCGAGGCGCCCAGGCTCATGAGCGGCACGGTGAGGGCGTCCTCGCCCGAGTACATGCGGAAGTCATCGGACAGCAGGTGGGCGATCTTGGCGGCATAGGCGACGTTGCCCGAGGCTTCCTTAATACCCATGATATTGGGGTGCGCGGCCAGGCGCTCCACATTGCGCTCGCTGATGCCGCAGCCGCAGCGGCCGGGGATGTTGTAGAGGATGCAAGGGATGTCCACGGCATCGGCGACGGTCTTAAAGTGCTGGTAGATGCCCTCTTCATTGGACTTGTTGTAGTAGGGGGTAATGAGCAGCAGACCGTCGGCGCCCAGGCCTTGGTAAGTGAGCGACTTGGTGAGCATGGTTTGCGTGGAGTTGGAGCCCGAGCCGGCGATGACGGGGACGCGTCCTGCAACATGCTTGACCACGGCGGCGACAACGGAGTTGTCCTCGTCATCGGTCATTGTGGCGCTCTCGCCGGTGGTGCCCAGGGTGAGGATGGCGTCGGTGCCGTTTTGCAGGTGGAAATCGATAAGGCGCTCGAGTGCGTCAAAGTCGACGCTGCCGTCCTTTTTAAACGGCGTAACAAGGGCGACGATTGAGCCCTCGAGGTTGCGGATATCCATGTTCTTCTCCTTCGCTTCCGCGATCTGGATGCGCTTATTCCATTGGGCGGCGACGGCCAAGCGCTCGTCCTGAGCGCGATGGCGAGCACTTTCGGCGCGCGACTTGGCCAGCAGCTCTCGGCCGCACGGCAGCACATCGAGTGTGGCAAAATAATCGCCCGGGCGCTCGGCGCGGCGGATGAGGTCGGCCGAGCCGTCGGGGCGCAGCAGCACCTCGGCGGAGCGCAGGCGTCCGTTGTAGTTGTAGCCCATGGAGTAGCCATGCGCGCCGGTATCGTGGATCACGAGTACATCACCCATGTCGATCTGCGGTAGCTCGCGGTCGATGGCGAACTTGTCATTGTTCTCGCACAGATTGCCCGTAATGTCGTACGTGTTTGTGACAGGCGCCGCGGTCTTGTCGGAGCCACCCGGCTGGCCCATCACTGTAATGTGGTGGTAGGCGCCATACATGGCAGGGCGGATCAGATCGACGGCGCTTGCGTCGACACCGATATAGTCCTTGTAGATCTGCTTTTCGTGGATGGCCTTGGTGACCAGGCAGCCGTAGGGGCCCATCATAAAGCGGCCCATCTCGGTGCAGATGGCCACATCGCCCATGTCGGCGGGAACCAGGATCTCGTCGTATGCCGCGTGCACTCCCTCGCCGATGGCGTGAATGTCGTTGGCCTGCTGCTCTGGCAGGTAGGGGATGCCGACGCCGCCGGATAGATTGATGAAGGCGACGTGTGCGCCGGTCTCGCGCTCCAGGCGCACGGCAAGCTCAAAGAGGATGCACGCGAGCTTGGGGTAGTAGTCGTTGGTGACGGTGTTGCTGGCAAGGAATGCGTGGATGCCAAAGTCCTCGGCGCCCTTGGCTTTGAGCGTGCGAAAGGCCTCGAAGAGCTGCTCGGTGGTCATGCCGTACTTGGAGTCGCCCGGGTTGTCCATGATGCCGTTGGAGAGCTGGAACAAGCCGCCCGGATTAAAGCGGCAGCTGACTGTCTTGGGGATGGGCCCCGCGACACGCTCAAAGAACTCGATATGGCTGATGTCGTCAAAGTTGACGATGGCGCCCAGCTTGTCGGCGAGCTCAAAGTCGGTAGCCGGCGTGTCGTTGGACGAGAACATGATGTCGTGGCCGGTGATACCCAGCGAGCGGGCGATCATGAGCTCGGTATAGCTCGAACAATCGCAGCCGCAGCCGTATTCGTTGAGAATGGAGATGAGCGCCGGGTTGGGATTGGCCTTGACGGCAAAGTATTCCTTAAAGCCCGGGTTCCATGCGAAGGCGTCGCGCACTTCTTGCATGTTGCGGCGGATGCCCGCCTCGTCGTATAGATGAAATGGCGTGGGGAACTGCTCGACGATATGCTCGAGCGTCTCCTTGTCCACAAACGGCTGCTTGGCCGCATATGCCTCGTTGGGAGTCAATGACATGTCCCGTAAACCTCGCTATCCAGACGGCGCTACCTGCGCATCGAATCCGCATAGCGTGGACCCAATGTCCGGATAGCGCTCCCGCATTGCTGCAGACAGTCCTGCGGGTGTTTCCCGCAGGCCCACCAGGCTGTTCGTGCCCGAAAAGCCCAGTTCGGCGGGTTTCGCCTCCCCGCGGGGTCAAAGCCTGCCGGCTCGCCCGCGGCTCTTCGTGCCCGCGCCTCTATCAAGTGGTAACGACCCTACCACGTTGCACTTTACCAAACAAGAGTATTCGTATATAACGTTTAAAAAATGCAGGGATATGCTGGAAATAAGGGTGTAGCAATCTTGCGGCACAATAGATAGCAGCCGACGCGCACCTACGAAAGGAACCAATATGGCCGAGCTCCAAGAACTCCGTCGCTACCGCCGCGACTTGCACAGGATCCCGGAGCTCGACTTCGATCTTCCGCAGACGATCGCCTATATCGAGGGCGTGTTGGCACCGCTCACCTGCGATGTGACCCATCCGTGCCCCGGCTGCGTCTGCGCTTTCTTCGACGCTGGCGTTGGCGCCGCGCATGCCACGGCGATTCGCGCCGATATGGATGCGCTGCCCATTGCCGAGGCAACGGGGGCAGCGTTCGCTTCGACCCATCCCGGCAAGATGCATGCTTGCGGGCACGATGGACACATGGCCATGGCGCTTTCGGCGGCAACCTTTGTCGACCGTACGATCCGTGAGCAGCCGGGCGCCATTAAGCGCAATGTGCTCTTTGTGTTTCAGCCGGCCGAGGAGACGACTGGTGGTGCCAAGACGGTGTGCGAGAGCGGCGTGTTCGAGCGCTACGGGGTGGATCGCATCTTCGGCTTCCACGTGTGGCCCGATCTGCCCGCCGGCACGTTGGCGAGCTGCTCCGGTCCGTTGCTGGCGCGTTCGAGTGAGACACACATTCATATCCATGGCACGAGCATCCATATCGCTAAGACCTATGGCGTTCCGGTCGAGGAGTCGCACGATGCGGCGCTGGCGGCTGCCAAGTTCTTGGTTTCCGAGCGCGAGCTCATGGACGAGTTGGGTGTCGACGAGCCCTGCATTGGTAAGTTCGGCCTGCTGCAGGCCGGCACCGTCTGCAATGCGGTGGCGGGGGAGGCCCATGTTGCCGGCAGCCTACGTGTGTTTACGGACGACATGTTCGACCGCGCGCGCGAGGGCGTGCGCCGCGTGCTGGACGATGCCTGCGTCGCAACGGGCTGCACATATGACCTCGATTTTGCCGAGGGCTATCCGCCGGTCGATAACGACTCCGAGCTGTTCGCCCACATTGCGCCTGTCTTGTCCGAGCTGCAACTCGTGGATGAGCCTTTGCTGATTGCCGAGGACTTCGCTTTCTATCAGCGCCATCTGCCAGGCGTGTTCTTCCTCCTGGGTACGGGCGTGCCGGAGGGACAAGATAATCCGATCGATTCGGATGGCTGTCCCGCCTATGCCACGAGCGCTCTGCATACCGATACCATGCTCTTTGACGAGGAAATTCTACTCAAGGGCCTCGATGTCTACAAACGATTGCTTAACTTGGAGTGACGATGAAGCGCCGACAGTCTTCCGTATATAGTCCGGGTGGATGCGGGTGTGGCTTGCTGCTGCTTCCGGTTATTGCTGTGAGCATTGGCGTGATGTTTGCGCTTGCCGGGTTGGCCGCGGCGGCGCTCGTGCTGCTGATTGTGGCCATTGGCGTGACGGTCTGGCTGTGCCGTTCTCGCGAGCAACGTCGTGCCGATGGTAAGACCAATGTTGGATGGACCATCTTTTTAGTCGTCGCCTACCTATTGAGCATCAGCTATTTAGTTTTCTTTATCCTGTTGCTTGCGAGTACCTTTACCGGGGAATCCGTCACGTTGGGTTGATACACAGCCAGCAGACGGTCGTGCAAAGTGCGTTTGCTCGGCGTTCGGATAACTGCATTGGCCGTTTATCGCAACTTTAGCTCACAGCTAATGAATTCAAGTCCAATCCTTCCTACGATGTGCTGTGCGCCGGCGCGGTAGCCGGATCATAGGAAGGATGCATAATGGCAAAAGAGGGAAAGAAGCCGATCGGCAAGATTGTCCTAGGCGTCATCGTGGTGCTGGTTATCGTCGGTGCCGTGGGCTCTATGGGTGGCAATTCAACCGATTCGTCTGCGAGCGATTCGGCAAAACCTGCCGAGGCGACACAGCAGGCTGAGGAGCAAAAAGAACCGCAAGAACCGTATACCATTGCTGACGAGGCTGAAGACACCTCCAATCAGTTTGCCTATAAGATCACGGGCACGCTGACCAATAACACGGACAAGGAAAAGAGCTACATTCAGATTGAGTATGTTCTGTATGATGCCGATGGCAACCAGGTTGGAACGGCTCTTGCAAACACCAATCATCTGAAGGCGGGCGGCTCCTGGAAGTTCGAGGCGCTGGGTACGGTGTCTCCTGACCAGGTTGCTAGCTGGGAGCGTTCGGATGTAAGCGGTTTTTAGCATGTTGCATGCACTGGGGGGAGGTGAAGTCGTATGCCCGATAAAAAGCTGACCGAGGAGCTGCTCAATGAGCTTCTCGATGCGCCGAACATCGATGGCTATATCAGGGAGCACGACTTTGCCGCCCCGTCGCTTTCGGACTACCTGAAGCAGCTGCTGCAGGAAAAGGGCTTGGAGCGCTCGCGCGTGGTTCGTATGGCCGATCTCAATGAGACCTTCGGCTATCAGATCTTTACCGGCGCGCGTCACCCGAGTCGCAATAAGGTGCTGCAGATTGCCTTTGCGATGGCGCTGACGCTCAAAGAGGCCAACCGTGCACTGACGGCTGCCGGGGTAAGCGTCCTCAACTGCAAGGATCGCCGTGATGCGATTATCATCTTTTGCATCGATCGCGGGTGCAGCCTCCAAAAGGTCAACGAGGAGCTGTATCGCTTTGGCGAGGAGACGGTGAGTTAGCGGCTGATATCTGAGCCGGCGGAGCTGCCGAACAACGATGCAAACGAACGGGGCGCGGATGCCATGGGGTGTCTGCGCCCTGCGCTATGGTGGAGGCTATGGATACTCAGACCACAACATATTCCGATGACGAGCTGACCGCAGCGCTTGCCGAACATCTGGCGTCGCTCGATCGCGACGACAGCTATCGCGTGGAGCGTGTACTTAAGCGCTCGTCCGTTGAAACAACCGAGCTCGTGTACTTTGAAGGAACCGGCGGTGGTTCGCTCGGCCCCTTTGTCCGTAAACGCATCGATGCTTCGGCTCAAATCGGCGGGGCATACGGGCGTCTGTTTGCCGCCCAGCGGGCAGGCAGGCGTTTTGAGCACCTGCCCAGAATCGTCGATTGTCATCGTGTGGGCGACGAGCTCAACGTGGTTATGGAATACATCGAAGGGGAGACGCTCAGGGCGCTGGTGGACCGTCTGGGAGCCACCCCCGATTATGCGCGTGAATTGTATCCTGCCCTATGCGATGCCGTGGGCGAGCTCCACGCCGGTTTTGCAATGGCGGGGGAGACGTCGGCGCCGGTGATCCATCGCGACCTCAAACCGTCGAATATCATCGTGACGGGTGCGAACTGTACGCTCGATGAGGGCCTGACGTTTTCGTCGCTGGTGATTATCGACTTGGGGATCGCGCGCGTATGGCGCGATGGCGCCGATGCCGACACCGTCAAGTTTGGCACGCGACCCTATGCGCCGCCCGAGCAGTATGGGTTTGGGCAGACGAGTGTGCGCAGCGACGTCTACGCACTGGGCGCCCTGTTGTTCTTCTGCTTGACGGGAGTCGACCCTAAACCAGGGCTCGACATGCGCGAGCAATGCGAGGCGCGTGGCATTCCCACTCCACTTGCCGATGCCGTCTGCATGTCGATGGCGCTCGACCCGGCCAAGCGTTTTGCGAGTGCGGAAGCGTTGGGACGGGCGACGCGCTCGGCATACGATCTGAGCCGCCCCGTGCGGCCTCCTACACCTGCGCCTGTCCGTACTCCGGCCTCGGAGACGGTGTTGACGCTCCAAGGGCTCCAGAACCCCGCAGGGCTTCCTAGGCCTGCCGCCTCCGCTGCATGCGGTCCGCTCTCTCGCGTTCCGGAGTCTCTGGGGCGCATTTGGAATGCGCTCGTCTGCTTCTCGCTACTTGTGTTCTTTGCCGGAAGTCACTTTGCCGTCTTTCACCCCACGGGAGCAAACCAAAGCTACCCGACGTGGCTTCTTATAATCGAGTTTTTTTTCTTTGTCGATGGCCTTATGGTGCTTATGCATTTTGCGCTGCTCGATAAGCGCCGTCTTCGTCGGCGATTCGCACTGCTCGACAGCTATCGCGGCAAGAAACTCGCGAAACTTTGGCTCAAGGCATTGGGTGTGCTGCTCCTATGCATGATCGTCATAGTCGCGGTTGCCAATGCGACCGGCGTCGTCGATACCTCCGCTACCTAAAAGAAAAGGGCCCCATTGGGGCCCTTTGCAGTTGCACCTAGATGCGGTTCATCTGAGCGGCGACTTTGTTGTACCAGTCCTGCCACGTGGGCGGGCAGTACTTTTTGGCCGCTGCCGGGGTAAGGGTGGAGCCGTAGTTGGCGCCCAGATAGGCAACGTGAGCGGAGATGCCCTCGCTCCAGCTGCCAAAGCTGCGCCAACCGCCGCCACGGGCACTCCAGCCCCAGGCGTTGTAAGAATTGGCGCAATAAGCACCCTTGGTGCTCTCGATGCAGGCGATGGCGGGGGACCAACGGGGGTCGACACCGGTATTCCAAGCGGCGACGGCAAAGTTATAGCCCTGGCCTGCCATGGGGGAGCCGGCGAGATAATTGTCGATGCGGCTCGTCCACTCATTAATGAACGAATCGTAATCGGAGCTACCGGTATTGGCGTTGTTCACCGTGGTGTCGATGGTGGTGTTGGTGTTGGTGGCCTGGCTGCTGGAATTGTTGCCGCTTACGCCCTCGCCCGAGATCTTCTCGGCGGCAGCGGCCTTATCGGCCTCAAGCTTGGCAAGCTCGGCGGCATTTTCCTGCTCGGCTTTTGCCTGCGCCTCGCTGCGGAGCTGCTGGGCCTGAGCCAACGCATCCTCGGCGTTTTTCTGCTCTGCCTCAAGCTGAGACTTGGCCTGCTGGAGCTCGGCCTTGTTCTGCTCGAGTTCGGTTTGCATGTTATTGAGCTGTTCGATCTCGTCGACGCTCGAGCTCGTGATCTGGTTGGTGTATTTGCAGGTCGTGATGAACTCACCCAGGCTCTGCGCGTTGACCAGGAAGCTCACGATGGGGTTGGTGCCCTTCTGATACTTGTACAGATCGCGCATGGCGGAGCTTGCCTTGGCCTGCTGCTCGGGAAGCTTGGCCTCGATTTCCTCGATGCTTGCTTCATTGGAGTCAATCTGCTTTTGCAGGTCATCGAGTTTGGTGCGGGCGTCGTTGTAGGCGCTCGTGGCGGCTTCGATCTTCTGCTGGGCTGCGGAAAGCTGGTCCTGCGTTGCCTGCGAGGCGGCATACGCCGCAACGGGGGAGAGCATCGGCGTGGCCGTCAGCGCAACGGCGAGCGCGGCGCTCGTGATGATACGAGCCGGCTTCGACGCAATGAGCGCTGCGGCGCGATGATTCGAATGCTGCATCCAGTCCCTCTGCAATCAATCGTAGGTTATGGTTCGAACGGTATTCTACTACTGCTTTCGACCTCAACTTGAACCTTAAAGGTTCCAAAGGGTCAAGTTGAACTTGACCCTTTGGCTTTGACCTGCAGTTATGATGAATTGTTGAGAAACCATAGAGTTCAACTTTAACGTTACGGAACCCTGTCGAGAGGGTTTTTGTTTATCAAAAGTCGCCTCATGTGGGGTTTTGCAACTACAGGGTCCCATCACGGCGAGGGCGGATTTCATGCTGGACGATTACGTCGATTGCCATAGATACGGTGGAGCTTTGGGCGCCGGCGGCTTGGCACGCTAGAATAAATCAGTTGCGCAAAGACCGCCCCGTTGTGTGGGCAGTTCATGATAGGAAGTTTCCATGGCATTGCAGTTTACAGAGCGCGAGTTCATTCCCGTGCTGCTCGGTGGCGACATCAACGCCTATTCGGTGGCGCGCGCCTTCTATGAGGAGTACCAGGTCAAGAGTCTGGTCTTTGGCAAGTATCAGACGGGTCCCGCGTACCGCAGCCAGATTATCGACTACACGCCCAACGTGGATATCGATACCATGCCCGTGATGCTCAGGACCGTCAACGGCATTGCCCAAGCGCATGCCGATAAGACGATTGTCCTTGTGGGCTGTGGCGATAACTATGTTGCCCTCGTGGCTCAGGCCAAGGATGCCCATGAGTTGGCGGATAACATCGTCGCGCCTTACGCTCCCTATAGCATGCTTGAGCAGTGTCAGAAGAAGGAGATCTTCTACGAGCTGTGCGAGAAGCATGGCGTGCCCTATCCGCATACCTTTACCTTCACCATGGCGATGCTGAACGCCCAAGGCGAGGCGCCTGCCGAAGTGCTCGACCAGATCGATTTTCCCTACCCGATGATTCTGAAGCCTTCTGACGGCATCATGTGGTGGCAGCACGAGTTCGAGGGCCAGAAAAAGGCCTATGAGATTGCCGACCGTGCCGAGCTGGAACAGGTCATTCGCGACTCGTATGCCAGCGGCTACACCGACGACCTGATCTTGCAGGATCGCGTGCCCGGCAACGACGAGTATATGCGCGTGCTCACCAGCTATTCCGACCGCAACGGCAAGGTCCGCATGATGTGCCTGGGCCACGTGCTGCTCGAGGAGCATCAGCCTCACGGTGTCGGCAACCACGCCTGTATCATCACCGAGCCCAATGACGAGCTCATGGGCGGCGTGCGCAAGTTGCTCGAGGACCTTCACTTTGTGGGTTATTCCAACTTTGACGTTAAGTACGACGAACGCGACGGCTCGTTTAAGTTCTTCGATTTCAACACGCGCCAAGGTCGCAGCAACTACTACGTCACTAACAGCGGCTTTAACGTTGCCAAGTATGTGGTGGACGAGTATGTGTTCAACCGCCCGTTTGAGCCGGAGTTTGTGACGGCGCAGGACGAGGCGCTGTGGATGGTCGTTCCCATGGGCGTCGTCGACAAGTACGTCAAGGATCCCGAGCTGCGCGCTAAGGTGCATCGCCTGGACAAGGAAGGCAAGGGCGCCGACCCTTCGTTTATGAAGGGCGACTTTGTCTTTAACCGCTGGCTGCGCATGTGGCACACCAAGCTGCGCCACTTTAAGCTGTTCAAGACGTATTACAAGTAGATGAGTGCGGCGCCCTTCCGGTTTACATCGGGCGGGCGCGGGTATGATACGCGCAATTGCGCAAGCGTCACCAAGGAGGCGGCGATGGAAAAGCTGGGAGTTATCGGCGGCATGGGCGCCGAGGCCACGTCATATTACTACGACCAGGTGGTGCGTCATACGGCTGCTGCCTGCGATCAGGAACATATCGACATGGTGGTGCTCTCCAAGTCGACCATGCCCGACCGCACGCTGGCCATTAAGACCGGCGAGCATGCCAAGCTGCTGGCGACCATGAAAGAGTGTGCCCAGGCACTCGAGTCGCTGGGCTGTGCGCACATTGCCATTCCCTGCAACACGTCACACTACTTCTACGACCAGATCCAGTCGTTTACGAAGGTGCCGATTATCCACATGCCGCGTGAGTCGGTGCGCTATGCCCTTGCGGGTGCGGTGATGGGGGAGCGCGAGTTCGACCCCAACCTGAGTATGCCGGCCGAGCCGGTGCGCAAGATTGGCATCATGGGCACCGACGGAACCGTGGGCGCGGGCGTCTACGGCCGCGAATGCGAGGCCGCGGGTGTTGAGGTTGTCTATCCCAGCGAGAAACGTCAGAACGATGTGATGTCGCTTATCTACGATGATGTGAAGGCCGGACGTGAGCCCGATATGGATAAGTTCGACCGCGTGATGTGGGAGTTCGCCCGTAGCGGCTGCGACCGTGTCATTCTGGCCTGCACCGAGCTATCGGTGCTGCAGAAGTATCGAGAGATGCCCGAGATCACCCTCGATGCCATGGATGTCCTGGTGCGCGAATCCATCATCCGCAGCGGCGCCCCCTACCGCCTCTAGCTTCCGACCTGTCAAAAAGGGACAGGTTAATTTTGGTAGGTTTTATCTGGTGAAACAGTAAAGGCCTCGGCTCGTTTGGTGCGAGCCGAGGCCTTTTGCGTTGGGCGGTTGCTGCCGGTGGCGAACTAGAACAGGAAGCCGATGGCGATGAGGGCGATGCTGACGATGAGCACGGCGATGTCCAGGCCCTTGATGGGGTAGCGCTTGTACGAGCTGGCGCGTGTACGCAGATAGAAGCCGCGCTGTTCTGCCGCCAAGGCTGTGGCATCGGTCTTGCCCACGCTCGAGATGAGCAGCGGCACACACAGTGGCAACATGAGCTTAAGCTTCTTGATGGGGTTCTTGGTGTCGTACTCGACGCCGCGTGCGGTCTGCGCTTCCATGATGGCGTTCATCTCCTGACCAAACACCGGCACAAAGCGTAGCGCCGTGGTAAAGGTGAAGGCATAGCGATACGGCACGTGCAGCACCTCGACGCAGGCGTTGGCGAGGTCGTTGAGCTTGGTCACCATAAGCATGAGGATGAGTGGCAGCGCCACGCCCAACAGGCGTAGGCAGGCCTTCGATCCGGTAATGAGGCCCGTGTCGGTGATAAAGCCCCACACTATGTTGCCGTCGCGCATAAAGGCCAGCTGAAGCACCAGCATGATAAGTGCGAGCGGAATCAGCAGCTTGAGTAGCGAGAGCAGACGGTCGACGACACCGGCATAGGCGCCCAGTGCGAGGGTGAGTGCCAAAAAGCCCAACAGCGCCACGTAGGTGTCGGACAGGAAGATGCCGATGATGATGGCGGCGGCAAGGCCCAGTTTGACGACCGGGTTCAAGCGGTGCAGCAGTGTGTCGCCCGGCATATAGTCGATGACGTTAACCACGGTGGACCATCTCCTCGGTAATGCGAACGATATCGGTGACCTCGCTCACCTGTGCAAAGACGGGAGAGACGGAGGATGCCAGACGATGAGAAAGCTCTATGACCTGAGGTGGCTCAACGTAGGCTTGCTGCATGAGCTCGATGTTCGAGAATAGCTCGTGCGTGCGGCCGCGGTCGAGGATACGACCGTCGGCCATTACTACGATACGCTCGGCAAAGTCGGAAACGACTTCCATGTCGTGACAGACCATAATCACGGCGCAGCCGCGCTCGGCCATGGTGCGCACCGTTTCCATGACGGTCATGCACTCGCGGTAATCAAGGCCGCTCGTGGGCTCGTCGAGCACGACGATCTTGGGCTCAACAACTACGACGGAGGCAAGCGCCACCATTTGTCGCTGGCCGCGCGAAAGCGAGAAAGGTGCCTCATCGGCAGGCAGGCCAAAGCGGTCGATAACGAGTCGAGCGCGACGCAGAGCCTCGGCACGGTCGATGCCGGCAAGCTCCAGGCCAAAAGCGACCTCGTCGAGTACGGTATCCTTGCAGATCTGGCGGTCGGGGTTTTGGAAGAGGGTTGCGACTTCGCGGGCGATGCGGCTCGTGGGAACGGCTGCGGTGTCCAGCCCCGTAACGCGCACGCTGCCCGAGGCGGGCTTAAGCAGGCCTGTGAGCAGCTTGGTGAGCGTGGTCTTGCCGGCACCGTTCTGGCCGACGATGCCCACGAGCTCGCCGGGATAGAGGGTCAGGTTGAGGTCGTGTACGGCGGCGCCGCCATTGGGATAGGCAAACTCAACGTGATCGAAGGTGAGCACGGGCTCGGCGTCCTTGGCGTGCGGGCGCAACGACGGTGCATGCGGGGAGCCGGCGGGCGCCTGGGCTTCGCTGGCCGCGTGTGCGGGGTCGACAATGCCCGAAATCAGGCGCTCGGCCTCATCGACATCCAAGCAAGGGGTACCGCTTACCAGGCCATCGGCCTCGAGGCTATTGAAGATACGCGTGACGCGAGGGCAGTCGACGCCGATGGCACGGAGCTCGTCGGTATGCGCGAAGACCTCGTGTGGCTCGCCCTGCAGCGCGATTTCGCCACGGTTGAGCACGAGCACGCGGTTGCAGTACTCCGAGAGTAGGGCGACCTTTTGCTCAACGACGACGATGGTGATTCCAAGCGCGCGGTTTGCCTCACGCAGCGTCTCGAAGACCAACGTGGAGCTGGCGGGGTCGAGTGCCGCGGTGGGCTCGTCGAGAACCAAGACGCGCGGACGCATGGCGAGGATGGCAGCGATGGCCACCTTTTGCTTCTGTCCGCCCGAGAGGGTGGCGATCTCGCGGTCACGCAGGTCGCTGATGCCGACGGTCTCGAGCGTTTCACTCACGCGCCGCTCGATCTGGTCGTGGGGAACGCCAAAGTTCTCGAGGCCAAAGAGCATCTCGTCCTCGACGACCGAGGCGACCATCTGCGTGTCGATATCCTGCAGCACGCTGCCGACGATTTGCGACACGTCGGTCAACGAGACCTCGCAGGTGTCGTGGCCGTCAACCATGACGGACCCAAAGAACGTGCCGGTGTAGTGGTGGGGCACGGCGCCCGACAGGCAGGCGGCAAGCGTGGACTTGCCGGCGCCCGAGGGCCCGATGATGCCGATGAAATCTCCCTTGTTCACGCTGAGCGAGATGTGGCTGAGCGCCCGCTCGGTCTGCGTGCCATAGGAGAACGAGACATCGTCGACGTTGATGATCGTTTCCATGGATACCTTTCATAGTCATTGGGGACGTTCTTTAATGACTAGTCGTTTAAGAACGTCCCCAAGAGCTAGTTGTTTGGGACGGTCTTTACCGATGGGTCACTGTGGGTTAGTTGAGCTTCAGGGCCTTCTGGATGGGCAGGTAGAGGGCGCCGACCAGAATGGCGTTAAAGACGGCGGTCATGGCGACGACGGGCAACATAGCGGCGGCGAGCTCGCCGACCACGCCAAGCATGGCCATCTTGATAACCATGAAGATGACGCCGGAGACAAAGGTGGTCAGGAAGGTTGCGACAATGGCGATGGCGGGCTTGACCTGACCGTTCTTGCCGGCGGCGTTGACGATGCCGGCCATGAGCATGGCGGCGATGCCCTCGGCGGCAAAATCGACGAACGGCGAAGTGGTGGTGATCTGGATCACAGCAGCCGAGATGAGGCCAATGACGAGCGCCTGGCCGATGTTGGGGCGAACGACCAGGATGGTGAGGCAGAAGGCCGAGATGATGAACTCGGGGCTGATCATGCCGCCCGAGATGCCCGAGATTGCCTTGCCGACGGTGAAGTTGAGGATGAAGCCGGCGGCGAGCAGGATGGCGAGCAGGACGAGGGCGCGGACATCGAGTTTGCCGCGATCGGCGGTATGGACGGTGCGGGGCTGGGTGGCGGTGGTGTTCTGAGACATGGTGAAAATCCTTTCGGAAGGGGATTGCAAGAGAAAAGCGGAGGCGCGTGATGCGAATGCGATCGGGCTCGAGATAGAAAAAGGCCCCCGGTCGAAACCGGAGGCCTTCCAATCACCTAGAGCGCAAAAACAGGCGTGAGGGACTCACTGTCGACCGATCGTATTCGCATCACGCCACCACCAGTTGTTGAGAGACTTCATCGTGTTCTTCATGTTGGTGGCTCCTTTCGTGATACCGTGGCGCGGTAGCACCTGATTGCTGTTGCGCTGCACTATAGCACAGCGAAGTGTGTGCGGGGAAATCTTTTTTAAAAAGATTTCAGGCGGGTTTCCCGTCGGTCAAAAAGGCGGGTTAAGTGGGCGTGGTGACTCATGTGCCCCGCCCGCTCAGCTAAGACGTTACTCCTTATTGCGACGGTAGAGGAAGTAACCGCCCGCGGAGATGACGGCAACGCCAGCGATGGCGAATGCAGCCACCATGCGGCCATCAAAACGATCGCCAGTGGTGGGCAGGCCGCCCTTGGTGTTCGTCTTGTTGGTGGTTACCGTGGTCGTGGTGTCCGACTTGCCGGGCTTCTCGGGCTTGGTGGTGGGCTGCTCGGGCTTAGCGGGCTGTTCGGGCTTAGCGGGCTGCTCGGGGGTACCGGGCTGTTCGGGAGTTCCGGGCTGATCCGGGGTCACCGGGTCGGTGGCAAGAGTGTCCTTGGCATAGGTGATGGACACCTTGAGGCCGTTGGTCTCAGTGTTCAGGTCGCTCGGAGTGAAGGGCGTGCTGAAATCCTCAGCCTTCAGATAAGCGCGCATCTCCTGGAGAAGGGCCTTGCACTTGACGTAGGTGTTCTCAGTGGCAGCCTTGCCGGCCTTGTTTGCCAGGGCGGTGCGGCCCTCAGTGGTGGTCTCGGCCTGCATAGCAGCATCGACCTCAAGGTTCTGCTCGATGAGCTCGTTCTGGAGAGCGTCGAGGTAGGCGCGAACGCCGGTGCCGAGCTGCTCGCGGTGCTCGTAGCAGAGGGAACTAATGTCCATGAGGACGTAGTTGATGGAATTCTCGGGCTCCTCGTTGTTCACGATGTCCGTCTCTTCGCAGTGATCGTAGGAGACATCCTGATTGCTGAAGTAGGGGCTGACCTCGGTGAGCAGTGCAGAGTACAGAGGAATAGCGACGGAGTAGGCGGCGCGGGAGAGCATCTCCCACTGAATGGTCGCGATCTCGGGGTCCATGCCCTGACGGATCTGGAAGAGGTTGGTCTCGGTGCTTCTTTCGGTGCCGATGGCGTAGACACCGTCGGTGTTGGCGTTGAGGCCGGGGACATTTTCGCCGCGGTTGCCAAATGCACGGATCATCTCAAAGGTGTTCCAGTCGGACTTGCCGGGCTTGAAGAACAGGGGCTGGATCTCGCTGACCATGGCTCCGATTTGGTCGGGGCCTTTTTCCGGTTTAACCGTGACGATGTCGTAATCCGCACCCTTGGTCAACGGGGCCATGAAGTAATCGCGGCCCTGGACATAGCGAGTCCACTGATGAACGCCGGAATCGGCGACGCTTTTGCCATAGGTCTTGGCAACGTCGAACTTGCCGTCGGTGTACTCGGCGAAGCCATTTTTCTCGGGCATGGTCTGGATGCCCTCGGAGTGGAGGCAGTTCTCGGCGTCATCAAGGTTGACATCGTAATTGAGTCCGCCGATGTTGGGGTTGAGTGAGGCGACGTCATCGGCGAGCTTCATGGCGATCCACTGGTGGCCGGAAAGTGCGGCAAACAGCCAAGTCTCGTTGCTGTCGGCGATGATAATCTGATCGTTGCCGTTGGCGCCCTGCTCGTCGATGATCTTGCCGAGGAGCTCGACACCCTCACGTGCTTTGGCACTTTCGCCTAAGATAACGCTGCCGTAGCTATACTCGCCAATGCCAGTGTCGGTCAGGGGGTCTGCCTTGGCGGCTTTATCGTTCATGTTGGTGGTCAGCGTTGCGGAGCAGGACACGCCCTTCTCGTTGATGCCTGCCTCAGAGTAGGCATCATAGCGCCCGTGCCACTGCGAAGGATGATCGCGCACGTAGCTATAACGATATGTAGTCTTGGTCGACCTGTATGAGAAGTCGGACTCGTCTGAGCCGTAGGTATACCCGGGGGCATGCGACGGCTCAATGCCAAAGTGCTTGAGGTAGCGCGGGCCAAAGTCCTCGGCGCGACCATAATATGTGTTGCCGTCGGCTGTTAGGTTTTTGCCCATGTACATCTGCGTGCAGGCGAGCGCAGATGTCGGCATGGACATGATGGTCGCAGCTCCAAAGGCGAGGCCTATGCCTAGCTTCTTGAGCGCGTTGACGGGGCGAGTTTTCCTCATTTTCCCTCCCAGCGTGCGAAAGCCCTCTGTCGCCAGAGGGCTTCAGCCAATAAAGACACCTCATTAGCGTAACGAACTGGAAACAATATTCATCTATGAAAGAAACTTACTCGATAAGCGTGATGAAATATGCGATGAACGGTTAATCGTACTCAGTTTGCAGCTTTACTTTAATAAAGACGCCCTGTAATTACTGTAGCCGAATAAAGTAGCTGGGAATGCCCGAAATGAAAATCCCCCGCTGTTTGACGAATGCATAAACAGTGGGAGAGTCGATAATTGGATGAATATCATACCAATGTGGATTTACTTCTTTCGGCGGTGAATCACGTTGATGGCGTAACCGACGAGCATGGCCAAGACGATGACAATAAAGCCGATCAGGGGATTGTCGTTCATAGGGTCCTCCTATTTTCCGAGCGGGGAGAATTCGTCGACGATGAGGTCGAGGCATTGCGGAAGCGCGCGGGCTCCAAAGACGCCCGAATTGCTGGAGATAATCTCGCCATCGAACTGCATGCCCAGTGACGGGGTGCAGGTGATCTTGGCTTCCTTGGTCTGGATGATCTTGAACTGTGGGCGCCCGAGTACCTTGCCGGCGGGGTCAAGCGCAGCGGTGATCACGGTAGGCAGCAGCTGCACGGTGCGCACGGGTTCGATGACCGCAATGTCGACCATGCCGTCGTTCATGCGGCAGTTGGGGAACAGGTTGATGTCGTTTTGGATGACCGAGGTGTTGCCGGCCATGCAGCAGATGCCATCGAGCTCCTCGACAATGCCGTCATGCTCGATGGTAAAGTGCGCCACCGTGGGGTTGGGCGTGGCGAGCGCGGAGAGGAAGTAGGCGATCTCGCCGATGTCGTTTTTGGTAGGGGCGGCCTTCATCATGATCTCGGCGTCGAAGCCCGAGCCGGCGATGATGATAAAGCCGTGGCGCCTTTCGTTGCCGTTCTCGTCGAGCCAAAAGAGCTCGCCCATGTCCACTTTGACCGTGCGACCGGCACGGCAGGCCTTGGCAAGTGCCGCTGCCTCGGGGGCATTACCGATGTTGTTAAAGAACAGGCAGGCTGTGCCGGAGGGGAAGACGAGCGTGGGGACGCCGCATCCGCGCATTTGGTCGAGTACGTTGGAGACGGTGCCGTCGCCGCCCGAAATCACCACGCGATCAAACTCGCGCACGTCTGCCACGGCGTCTTCGGGTTCCATGCCATCGCCGATAAAACGCATCACGACCTCGTCGCCGCCCTGCGCGAGGGCGTGCGTGAATGCGTAGATTTCATCTGAGCTGGGGCCCGATGCCGGGTTGTGGATGATAAGGCAGCGCATACTTACGTTCCCGTTCTGTGACTAACCGAGTATAGTTGTAAGGCAATGCCGATATCCTACCCGTGTTTTTCGGGCCTAACCTTATTCGATGGGTTGATATGTACATTTCCACACATCAGGCTCTACTCGACTTTTGCCAGCGCGCCCGTGAGTTTGACGCGATTGCCGTCGATACCGAGTTTTTGCGCGAGCGCACGTTCCATCCGCGCCTGTGTTTGGTTCAGATTGCCACCCCTGCCGAGAGCGTTGCGGTCGACCCTCTGGTGATCGACGACCTGTCGCCGCTGGCCGAGCTTATGGCCGACGAGAGCGTGATCAAAGTCTTCCACGCCTGCTCGCAGGATATGGAGGTTATGCTCCATACCGTGGGCGTGCTGCCGCGTCCGATTTTTGACACGCAGGTGGCCGCCGCCTTTTTGGGCGAACGCCAGCAGATTTCCTACGGCGCGCTCGTGCAGACGTTTTGCGGCGTCTCGCTGCCCAAGACCGAGTCGCTGACCGACTGGTCGCGTCGCCCGCTGACCGACAAACAGATCGAGTACGCGATCGATGACGTCAAGTACCTGATCGTCGCCTATACCGAGATGATGAGCCGCCTGCGCGAGCTGGGCCGCGTGGACTGGGTGCTCGACGAGCTGCGCCCGCTGGCTGACGAGTCGCACTATCGCGCCGATCGCCACGAGGCGTTCCGTAAGGTCAAACGCATCAATTCGTGCAGCCGTCACCAGTTGGGCATCGCGCGCGAGCTCGCCGCCTGGCGCGAGGACCGCGCCGAGCGCCGCAACATCCCGCGCAAGTGGGTCATGTCCGACGATACGCTGCTGGCGCTCGTTAAGCGCAATCCCGTGCGCGTTGAGGAGTTCCGTAGCATTCGCGGTACCGACCAGTTGGGGGAGCGCGACGTGGACGGCGCGCTCATGGCCATCAAGCGCGGTGCGAGCTGCCCGCACGATCGCCTGCCGCTCATGGTGCGCGGGCATCGCCAGATCTCTCCGGAGCTGGAGAGCGTGACGGATCTCATGTACGCGCTCATCCGCCTGGTTGCCGAGCGCTCGGGGGTGGCGACCTCGGTCATTGCCTCGCGCGATGACCTGGCCGATTACATCGAGCATCCTGAGCAAAGCCCCCTGCGCGAAGGCTGGCGTTTTGAGCTTGTGGGTTCGCGCCTGGACGATCTGCTTTCCGGCAATATGGGGCTCACCGTGAAGGACGGAAAGATTGAGTTGTTATAGGTATATAGTTACGCGGTTTTACCAAACCGCGTAACAGCTCGACGCTGCAAACGGCCGAGAGCGAGCAATCTGACGTTCAATCGTCGCTCGCGTACCAAAGTGCGCGTCGCTTCTCTTTCACGTCACCTTGCTCGCTCTCGGCCGTTTTCGCTGACATTGCCAAAACATCGATGTTGATTTGCCTGCTGGGCGAGTGGGTAGAATGCCTCCAACGTGTAACTCGATTCGGAGGAATTCGCATGCCTTATTACTATGGATACGGCTTTGGCATCGACCCACTGTACCTGCTGGTTGTTCTTGTCTGCACGGTACTTGGCCTTGCCGCACAGAACTATATCAACTCGACGTACAAAACCTGGTCCAAGGTTCGCTCAGACGGCGACACGGGCGCCACGGTCGCTCGCCGCATGCTTGACGCCAGCGGTTGCAATGCCGTGGGTATCAAGGGTGTCGCCGGTGAGCTCACCGACCATTACAACCCGCAGGATAACAACCTGTATCTCTCGGACGCCAACCGTTCGGGCGGTTCGGTCGCAAGCGTTGCCGTCGCTTGTCACGAGGCGGGTCACGCCGCTCAGCGTCAAAGTGGTTATGCCATGATGAAGGTACGCACCGCCCTCGTGCCGGTCGTCAACTTTACCCAGAACACCTGGACGATTGTGCTGCTCATGGGCCTGTTTATGAACATCGCGGGACTCACGACCCTCGCACTGATCTTCTTCTCGTTTAGCGTGCTGTTCCAGCTGGTTACGCTGCCGGTTGAGATTGATGCCAGTCGGCGTGCCGTGGCGTATATTGAGCAGTCGGGTATGAGCTCCAAGCAGGTCAACGGTGCCAAGAAGGTGCTGACGGCCGCTGCGCTTACCTATGTTGCCGCAGCGCTCACTTCGATCATTCAGCTGCTCTACCTTATGGCTCGTTACAACAGAAACTCCAACCGATAACAAATTGGGTCGCTGGGCGCCGCGGGGATTTGTGTCCCCGCGGCGCTGTACTATGTGTTGGACTTGAATTAGCGCAGGGCCGGAGCCCATGTGCACGATGACGAAAGGGGGCTGCGTGGCAGGCTGGAATCTGACCGGCAATACCGTTTCCGCCGAGTTCGACGGATCGGACGAGCAGGAGCGCAAAGAGCTCAGCGTGAGCCAAGCGGTGGAGATCGCCGCCAGCGCGCTCGATGCCATTCCGCAGCTGAGCGTTTTGGGTGAGGTCACGGGTTTCCGCGGTCCCAATGCCCGAAGCGGCCACTGCTACTTCCAAATCAAGGACGACTCGGCGGCCGTCGACTGCATCATCTGGAAGGGCGCCTACCTTAAGCGTACCTTCGATCTGCGTGATGGCATGCAGGTGAGCTTTAAGGGCAGCTTCAATCTCTACAAGCCTACGGGTCGCATGAGCTTCGTTGCCCGCTCGTTCTCGCTGGCGGGGGAGGGCCTGCTGCGTCAGCAGGTGGCTCAGTTGGCCGAAAAGCTGCGTCGCGAGGGCCTGATGGACGAGGCACGCAAACGTCGCATTCCGGTGTTTTGCTCGCGTGTGGCAGTCGTCACCTCGCTTTCGGGTGCCGTGATCGACGACGTCAAGCGCACGCTGCGCCGTCGCAACCCGCTTGTCGAGCTTGTTTGCGTGGGTGCCAAGGTGCAAGGCGAGGGTGCGCCGGCAGAGCTTATTGAAGGCTTGCGCCGCGCCGCTGCCATTACGCCGGCGCCCGATTGCATTTTGCTCGTGCGCGGCGGTGGCTCCTTCGAGGACCTCATGACCTTTAACGACGAGGAGCTTGCCCGTGCGGTGGCAGCCTGTCCCGTGCCCGTGGTGACGGGTATTGGGCATGAGCCCGATACCTCGATCTGCGATATGGTGAGCGACCGTCGCGCCTCCACGCCAACGGCAGCGGCAGAATCGGTGGCGCCGGCTATGACGGAGTTGGCCGACGTGCTCGAGACGCGCCATCAGCGTCTGGGCGCCGCGATGGCTTCGATGATAGGGTCGGATCAGGTCGATCTGGAAATGCTCGATCAGCGCGGTCGCCGTGCCTGGGATACCTATACGGCTCGCTTGGGCGATGCGCTCGATGCGGCTGCGTGTCGCCCGTGCCTCAACGACCCCACATTTATGGTCGAGCGTCGCGAATCGGAGCTTGCCCTGACGGCCGATCGTCTGTCTGGCGCCATAACGCGTTCGGTCGGGTCCTTTCGTTCCAACTTCGAGCGTCTGCCCGAGCGCTTGATCGCAAGCACCTCAGGGCTTGATGGCAAGCGCCATGCTCTCATGCTCGCAAGCTCCCGTCTAGAGCATCAGGGGCGCACGATGCTCAGCAAGCCAGCGTCCGACCTGGGCCGTGCGGCGGCTTCGCTCGATGCCCTGTCGCCGCTTAAGGTACTTGCCCGCGGTTACTCCATCGCGTACGGCGATGATGGGGTTGCTACGAGCGCCAAGACCTTTAAGCCCGGCGACGCCATCCGCGTGCGCATGGCAGACGGCAACGTGTCGGCAACCGTCAACGCGGTCGAGTAGACCGCGTTTCACAGTGATAGACCCTTAGGAAAGGAAACAGTTATGGCAGAGAAGACCCCGGTCGAGCAGCTTACGTACAAGCAGGCCTCACAGGAGCTGGAGCTCATCATCCGCAGCCTGGAGTCGGGCGATATGGAGCTTGAGGAGTCGCTCGAGAGCTATACCCGCGGCGTCGAGCTCCTCAGGAGCCTGCGCACCCGCTTGTCCGATGCCGAGCAGAAGGTCTCGGTGCTCCTTAAGGACGTCGACGGCAACGACGTACTCGCCGACGGCGAGGCCGCCAACACCGACGACAACCTTTCGTTCTAACCATCCCGACCAAATATAATTACCTTGGTCTGTGAGAAAGGAACAAGCATGTGTGATTGCATCTTCTGCAAAATCGCCAACCACGAGATCCCCTCGACCGTTGTCTATGAGGACGACCAGGTCATCGCTTTTGACGACCTCAATCCCCAGGCGCCGGTCCACACGCTCGTGATCCCCAAGAAGCACTACAGCGATATCGCCGATAACGTGCCCGCCGAGACCATGGGCGCCATGGCCCACGCCGTCCAGGAGGTCGCCAAGGCCAAGGGTCTGGAGGACGGTTTCCGCGTCATTTCCAACAAGGGTGTCAACGCCGGCCAGACCGTCATGCACTTCCACATGCATGTCCTCGGCGGCAAGAACCTGGGCGAGAACCTCATCTGAGGACACGTAGCCCGTCGACTTGGCTGCCTTTGGAGTAATCTATGCAGCTTTCTCAACTCGAATACCTTCAAGCGGTAGCGAACTATGGCGGCGTGCGCAAAGCAGCTCGCGCCGTTCATGTGAGTCCGCAGGCCGTTTCGTCGGCAATCAAAAAGTTGGAATCTGAGTATCAGATTGTTTTGCTCGACCGATCGGCGGGGGAGGCTGTTTTGTCTCCGGCGGGCAGAGAATTTGCGCGTCGTGCACGCGTGATCCTGGCACAAGTCGACGATCTTAAAAAGTACGCCCAATCGAGGGACGACGGCGTCTCGCCCGACAGCCACTTCCGTCTTTACGCCCCCTGCCTTCAAGGGCGGGGGCGTCTCTTTTCCGAAAACTGGTACGACTCGTTTGAAAGCTCGCACCCTCAGATTCACCTTGATGTGTGGCATCAGCCAACGGCTACATGCTTTGAATCACTTGTGCTTGGCATTTCGGATGCGGCCATCTCATTTGAGGAACCAAGGAACAGTGTCCTTTCTTCGAAATACTTGGGTGAAAAGGAGCTCAAGGTTCTTTCGTGCCCAGCGGGTCATCAATCTGTGGGCGCTATGACCGTTCGTGAGTTACTGGGCGGCAGGTTAGCTGTCCCCATTAATTTGTCGCCCTGTCTCAATGCAATCAATCAATGCCCCGAAGCTCAGCTGGTTAATTTCCGCTTCCGCGACGTCGAATACGGAAACAGAGCGCAGGCTGAGTTTCTTCAAGCCGGGGGATTGATATTGGGTTTTTCTGGCTCTTCTCTCGCATCAGATGGATCGGAAGTGAGCGAGTGCTCCATTGAAGCCTCGCATGACGTAGCCTTGCCCATCTACTTCTGCTATCGGCAAAACTCCTGGACCGATCGACACCAGACGGTTTTTCTGCACCTATTGCGTCATCTTGCTTCGTGAGATTAATTGGCTTCGAGGCATCAAGTGATTATTGACGCCTTGTAACACATAGCTGACAGCTTTGCCCTCATGCTTTTCCAAGATTCCGATTTAGATTGCTGACTCTTGGAGGCTGGAGCATGAAAAACCGTACGGTTTTGCTTTATATGACGTTCGTTTTTCTGTCGAACTTCAGCACCATCTTGTATTTTCTAACTGTCTACCTTGAGTTCGTCGGACTTTCGATGGTATCGATTTCTAGCATGATGATTGCATATCAAGTGAGCAAGTTCATCCTTGAAGTTCCCACTGGCTATATTGCTGATAGGTTTGGACGAAAGACAAGCGGTCTCGTTGGCGTCGTGGGAATGCTTGGATACTACGCCGCCCTGCTTCTCGTCCGTTCTCCCCTGCTTTTAATCGGTGCGTTCGCTCTCAAGGGTTTTGCCGTTGCGTGTGTGAGCGGATCCATCGAAGCGATTTACATTGACAGCGTCTCTCAGGACCAGCTCGTAAGACTTAATGTCGTTGAGCGATTTGTTTTCTATGCTTCTTATGCCCTCTCCGCTTGCGTGGGCGGTTTCATTTCGTCCGTCGGTGCATATCTCATTGGTCTTTCGGCAGATATCATCGCAATGGTGTTGACGTTGGTTGTCGTTGTCTGCATTCCTGAAATGCGAAGAGGGGGCACTGCGACGACACCTGAACATGGGATTAGCCCGAAGATGATCGGTACCGCTATTGCGGGTAATGGCATTCTTCGTTCAGCGTTCATCATGGACTGTTCTCAGGCATTTGCTTTTGTCGCCCTGGAAGACTTTTTCTCACTGCTGCTTGCGGGTCGCGGAATGAATGCCGTCGCTTCGGGTGTGACCATTGCGGTCCAGCTCCTTGCCTCGGCCTCCATGGGACTTATTGTGCCCTGTGCGATTGCTCATGTCGACAAGGGCCGCTTTGCGCGTATTTGCGGCATCGTGCGCCTTTTCCTGACAGCTTTGTTTTTGATTCCCCTTACTCCGGCTAATTTGCTGCCCGTGTTCTATGTGCTGCAGACGGTTGCGTACTCGTTATTTGCTCCAATTAAATACTCAATTTTTCAAAAAGCAGCCGATTCTTCGATGCGCTGTTCACTGATTTCGGTTCAAAGCCAGATGGTGGCGGTGGGCGCCATCCTTTTCTATCTGTTCAATGCTGCGTTGAGCAGCATCGCGGGCATTCGAGTCATATTGCTTGTCGCACTCGGAATCTCTTCTTTGGTGTATATCCCCGCGCTCTTTCGTCTTACAAGCCAAAGGACATGGGCATTTAGACACCGATAACTTATATATCAACGCAATAAACCCGAGCGCGAGGGCGTTTGGGTTTATTATTGAAACGTATGTAACCTGGCGGCGCCACACCGCCTGTTAGTAGGGAGACACATGAACGTTCTGGTCGTCAACGCAGGATCTTCGACCCTTAAGTATCAGGTCATCGATACCAAGTCCCACAAGGTGTCCGCAAAGGGCTCCTGCGAGCGCGTCTGCTTTACCGGCGGCACTTTCACCCACGCTGCCAACGGCTCCAAGAAGGTGACCGAGAACATCGAGTTCCCCGACCACAAGGTCGCCATCGAGGTCGTCCTGAAGGACCTCGAGGCCAACGGCGTCAAGATCGAGGGTATCGGCCACCGTATCGTTCAGGGCGGTTGGTACTTCGGTGATTCCTCCCTCGTCGACGAGGACGTCCTCGCCAAGATCCGCGAGGTTGCTCCGCTCGCCCCGCTGCACAATAACCCCGAGGCCAACGTTATCGAGTACTGCCTGGAGCAGTATCCCGACCTGCCCAACGTCACGGTCTATGACACCGCTTTCCACTTCAACATGCCCGAGGTCGCCAAGACTTACGCTCTGCCCAAGGATGTTTGCGACAAGCTGCACATTCGTAAGTACGGCGCCCACGGCACCAGCTACCGCTACATCTCCAAGAAGGTCGCCGAGATGACCAACGGCGGGGCCCGCAAGGTCGTCGTGTGCCACATCGGTTCCGGTGCCTCCCTGTGCGCCATCGAGGACGGCAAGTGCATGGACACCACCATGGGTCTCACCCCGCTTGACGGCGTCATGATGGGCACCCGCTGTGGCTCCATCGACCCGGCTACCGTGTGCTACCTGCAGCGCGAGGGCGGCTACACCTTCGACGAGGTTGACGAGATGATGAACAAGAAGTCCGGCCTTTTGGCTGTGACCGGTGGCAAGACCAACGATTGCCGCAATGTCGAGGAGCTCGCTGCCGCTGGCGACCCCGAGGCTCAGCTCGCCTTCGATATGTTCGTCTACAAGATTGCCGCCAAGGCTGCCGAGATGGCCACTTCTATGTGCGGTATGGACACCCTGGTCTTTACCGCCGGCATCGGCGAGCACGCTCCGGCCGTCCGCGCCGGCGTTGCCGACCGCCTGGCCTTTATGGGCGTCAAGATGGATCATGCCCGCAACGCCCTGCGTGGTGACGGCGCTTGGTGCCTGTCTGCCAAGGATTCCAAGGTCAAGATTTTCGTCATCCCCACGGACGAGGAGTTCATGATCGCTTCCGACGTCGAGCGCATCGTCAACGGCAAGTAATTGCAAGAGGGGAGGGGCTGGACGACCGAGCGCCGTTCAGCCCCTCTTTCGTCTCGTTGAGCGATATGCCTGATAGCTATTTATCAAGTTGTGATAACTTCTTATTAACATGCGGCCGCCTTAAGGGGTCTGCGCCGACCGTATCGCACTGCAAAGGAGTCTCATGAACGTACTTGTTGTCAACGCCGGCAGCTCGAGCCTTAAATATCAGCTTTTGGATACCGATACCCGCGAGGTTTTCGCCAAGGGCAACTGCGAGCGTATCGGCTCGGACATGGGCATCTTTGGCCACTCCGAGAACGGTGGTGCCAAGCAGACCGAGGAGATTCCTTTTCCCGATCATCGCTGCGCCATTGCGCGCGTGCTCGAGGAGCTCGAGAAGACCGACTTTACGATCGATGGCATCGGCCACCGTATCGTTCAGGGTGGCTGGCACTTCGATGATTCCGCGGTCGTCGACGATGAGGTCATGGCTAAGATCCTCGAGGTTGCTCCGCTCGCCCCGCTGCACAATTACGGCGAGGCCGCGGCAATCGAATATTGCCGCGAGAAGTATCCGGAGCTGCCCAACGTGGCCGTCTTCGACACCTCGTTCCACATGACCATGCCCGAGGTCGCCTACACCTACGCGCTGCCCAAGGACGTGTGCGACAAGTACCACGTGCGCAAGTACGGTGCCCACGGCACGAGTCACCGCTATGAGTGGATGATGGCCAAGGAGATCCTGGGCTCACGCTGCCACCGCCTGCTCTCGTGCCATTTGGGCAACGGCGCCTCGCTTGCCGCCATCGAGGACGGTGTATGCCGCGATACCACGATGGGCCTCACGCCGCTCGACGGCCTGATGATGGGCACCCGTTGTGGTTCCATTGACCCGGCTACCGTGTGCTACCTGCAGCGCGAGGGCGGCTACAGCTACCAGGAAGTCGATGACATGATGAACAAGCAGTCTGGTCTGCTTGCCATCTCGGGCATCTCCAACGACGCCCGTGACATCCGTACGCGCGCCTCCGAGGGCGACGAGCGCTGCCTGCTCGCCTTCGATATGTTCGCCTACAAGGCCATGCAGCAGGCCGGCTCCATGATCGCTTCCATGGCGGGCGTCGACACCATTACCTTTACCGCCGGCATTGGCGAGAATGACTGGTCGATCCGCAAGGCCTTCTGCGACTGCTTCGAGTGGCTGGGCGTGCGCATCGACAACAACAAGAACCGCGAGGCCGTGGGCAACGGTCCGCAGGTCATCAGCGCCGCCGGTTCCGCCGTCACGGTCATGGTCATCCCCACCGACGAGGAATACATGATCGCCCACGACGTCGAGCGTCTGACCGCGAATAACTAGTGCGTTCGCTTGCGATTGAACGAAAGGCCTCCTGAGCAGCAGCTCAGGAGGCCTTTTTGCTAGCAGGCGGAAATTCCAGTCCCAAAGTGATCATCACCAGTAACGCCTGCGCTCCCAGCAACGACACCCATCCATTCAGATCCTCAGCCCCAGCTCGTAGCCAAGCCGCCGTCCACTCCAGATGCTCTGAATGCTTCGTAGCAGTAGAAGGCCGTACGGGCTAACCCCTGAAAACATTCCGCAGACCAGAAACGCCCCCGTTCGTAGCTCCGAAGGAGCAGAACGGGGGCGTTTCATTGGTCGAGGACGTTTTCAGGGGTTAGCCCGTACGGCCTTCGGGCGAGTGCGTCCGCTACTCAGCCATCTGAGCCTGGACGGCGGTGATGGCTACGACACCCACGATGTCGTCGGCAGAGCAGCCGCGCGAAAGGTCGTTAACCGGCTTGGCGATGCCCTGCAGGATGGGGCCGTAAGCGTCGGCGCCGGCGAAGCGCTGGACCAGCTTGTAGCCGATGTTGCCGGCCTCGAGATCGGGGAACACAAGCACGTTGGCCTTGCCGGCAACGGAGGAGCCGGGGGCCTTGAGCTGGGCGACGGTGGGAACGATGGCGGCGTCGAGCTGCAGGTCGCCATCGATGGCGAGCTCGGGAGCCTTCTCCTTGCAGAACTTCACGGCCTCCTGGACCTTCTTGGCGACCTCGCCGCCGGCGGAGCCCATGGTGGAGTAGGAGAGCATGGCCACGTGCGGCTCGACGCTGCCCATAAAGGTGGACCAGGAGTGAGCGGAGGCGATGGCGATCTCGGATAGCTCGTCGGAGGACGGGTTGATGTTGAGGCCGCAGTCGGCGAAGATCAGCGTACCGTCGGTGCCGAACTGCGGGGTGTCGGTGCACATCACGAAGAAGGCCGAGACCAGCTTGGTACCCGGGGCGGTCTTAAGGATCTGCAGCGCGGGGCGCAGGGTGTCGGCGGTGGAGTGGCAGGCGCCGGAGACCAGGCCGTCGGCGTCACCCATCTTGACCATCATGGTGCCAAAGTAGGTGGCGTCCATCACCTGGGCGCGAGCCTGCTCGATGGTGACGCCCTTCTTGGCGCGGAGCTCGGCAAACTTCTGCGCGTACTCCTCGTGCTTCTCGGCATTGCGCGGATCGATGACGGTGGCGCCGGGAACGTTGATCTCGTCGGGGTTGCCCAGGATGACGATTTTTGCCAGGCCCTCCTCGATGATCTTGGTGGCCGCGACGATGGTGCGCGGATCCTCGCCCTCGGGCAGGACGATCGTCTTAAGGTCGGCCTTGGCGGCAGACTTCATACGGTTAAGGAAATCGCTCATGTTACTCCTTACAAGCGTTTCACTAAGCTCCAGGCGCCCGGCTGTTCACGAATAAACCCGCTGCTAGCGGGTTTACCTTTCAAATTTGTACGCCGCGGTGCTTGAGCTTTCCTTGTGTGGCAAGCTCATTATAGGACGCATTAGCGCTATAATCGCTCTGATAAATATGTCTCGAAGAATGTTCGAGAAAAGCCCAGTTAACGAGCCCGTGGCTTTTGACAAGGAGTATCGATGCAGATTACCTCAGGCCTGCCTGAAGGCTTTAACGCCGGCGCGTACGACATGATTGTCGTCGGTGCTGGATATGCCGGTGCCGTTTGCGCCCGCCGTCTTGCCGAGACCATCGGCTATCGTGTTGCCGTTTTGGAGCGCCGTAGCCACATTGCGGGCAATGCCTATGACTGCACTGACGAGGCCGGAATCCTGATCCACGAGTACGGTCCGCATATCTATCACACCTTTAACGAGCGCGTGCACAATTTCCTGTCGCGCTTTACCAAGTGGACGGATTATCAGCACAAGGTGCTCGCCAACATCAACGGCACCCTTATGCCCGTGCCCTTCAACCACGCGAGTCTCAAGCTCGCCTTTGGTGACGAGCGCGGCGAGGAGCTGTATCAGAAGCTCGTGGAGACCTTTGGCAAGGATGTCAAGGTGCCCATTATGGAGCTGCGTAAGAAGAACGACCCCGACTTGGCCGAGGTCGCCGATTACGTCTACGAGAACGTCTTTTTGCATTACACCATGAAGCAGTGGGGCCAGACGCCCGACCAGATCGATCCCTCGATCACCGGTCGCGTTCCCGTCTTTGTGGGCGACGATGACCGCTATTTCCCGCAGGCTCCCTTCCAGGGTATGCCGCAGGACGGCTACACGGCGCTGTTCGAGCATATGCTCGACCACGACCTGATCGACGTGTTCTGCGACGTGGACGCCCGCGATCTCTTTGAGATCGACGAGACCACCGTCAAGATCGGCGGCAAGGTCTACGGCGGCGAGATCGTCTATACCGGTCCGCTCGATGAGCTGTTCGACCTTGACCTGGGCGCTCTTCCGTACCGCACGCTCGATATGAAGTTCGAGACGCTTGATATGGACCAGTTCCAGCCCGTGGGCACCGTCAACTACACCACGAGCGAGGACTACACGCGTATCACCGAGTTCAAGAACATGACCGGTCAGGTTTTGCCCGGCAAGACCACCATCATGAAGGAGTACTCCAAGGCCTATACGCCCGGCTCGGGCGAGACGCCGTATTACGCCATTCTTGAGCCCGAGAACCGTGAGCTCTATGAGCGCTATCTTGAGCGCGTCCAGAACCTGACAAACTTCCACCCGGTGGGTCGTCTGGCCGAGTATCGTTACTACGATATGGATGCCGTGACCAATTCCGCCCTCGATCTTTCGGATGAGATTATCGCCTGCCATGCATAAAGTCATAACATTCGGTATTCCCTCGTATAACGCCGCTAAGGACATGGACCATTGCATTACCTCCATCTTGGAGGGGAGCAATTATGCCACCGATATCGAGATTATCGTGGTGGACGACGGCTCCAAGGATGAGACGGCTGCCAAGGCCGACGAGTGGGAGGCCCGTTATCCTGGAATCATCCGCGCGGTGCACCAGGAGAATGGCGGCCACGGTATTGCCGTCCTTTCGGGTCTGCGCGAGGCGCAGGGCACCTACTACAAGGTTGTCGACTCGGACGACTGGCTTGACGGCGCTGCCCTTTCGACCATGCTGTCGATTCTGCGCGGCTTCGAAGAGCGCGACCAGCGCGTTGACCTGTTTATCTCGAACTACGTGTACGAGAAGGTTTACGAGGGTACGCATACGGCCATTGGTTACAAGTTTGCCTTGCCTCGAAAAAAGATCTTTACCTGGGACCAGATTGGCCATTTCCGCCTGGACCAGAATCTGCTCATGCACAGCCTGTGCTATCGCACGGATGTGCTGCGCGAGTCCAACCTTCCCATGCCGCCGCACACGTTCTATGTGGACAACATCTACGCCTACGTGCCGCTGCCGCGTTGCAAGACCATGTACTACGCCGACATCGACCTCTATCGCTACTTTATCGGTCGCGAGGGCCAGAGTGTCAACGAGGCCACGATGGTCAAGCGTCTGGACCAGCAGTTCCGTGTGACGCGCATCATGATGGAGTCGTACCACCTGTACAGCGATGTCGAGTCGTCGCGTCTGCGTTCGTACATGATGGGTTATTTCACTATGATGATGGCGATCTGCTCGGTGCTCACCAAGCTTTCCGAGGAAGATTGCGCCGACGAGCGCCTAAAGACGCTGTGGAATGATTTGAAGGCCTATGACGAGCGTATGTATCGTCGTGCACGTTACGGTGTGGTCGGCTTCTTCACCAACCTCCGCGGTCGTGCCGGAGACAAAACCACACTCGGCCTATACCGTCTTGCCTCAAAGATCTTCAAATTCAACTAACTGCCGAGTAATCGCTGCTGTTAGGTTGACTGGGCCCCTTGGCCTTTAGTTTGCTACTGCGAACAGTCCTGCTCGCACGGAAAGCACATTAAGTGCTTTCCGGCTCGTGCGGAACTTGTATCAAACTAAAGGCCAAGGGGCCTCTGCTATAAGAATCGATTGTCAGGTTATTTGAATTTGAAGATCTTCGACGCGCGGTACATAGGGGCCTGGGCTGAAAAGAATCTGGTTGGTAGGTTGCCCGGTGGGGCTTGGTTATGTTTGTCGCGAGTTCCGCACGAGCCGAAGAGCACTTAATGTGCTCTTCGTGCGAGCCAGGACTGTAAAGCAGCAAACATAACCAAGCCCCACCGGGCAACCGGTCAGGTTAGGCTACTTCGCGGCGCCGGGGATGCCGTGGGAGGTTTTGGCGGTTTTGGCTCCGTTTACGATGGCGGTTTGCAAAGCCCTTACGGCGAGCATGCCCAGCAGGTCTAGGGGAACGGCGGCGCTTGCCTGGGCGCCCAGTTTGCCGCTGGCGAGGGTGTAGATGGTGTCGCCGTCGTTGGTGGTGTGCGTGGGACGGATGGCGTGTGCGTAGGCGTCTGCGGCCATTTGGGAGACCTTGGTGGCCTGGGCCTTAGTGAGCTCCATGTTGGTGACGATGCAGCTGATGGTGGTGTTGGTGCGGTCGAGCGGCATCTGCATGGATCCGGCGGCGGCGAAGGCTGCGAGTTCCATGTCGACGATCTGGTCGCTATCGGCTGCGGCACGCATACCGGCGACCCACTCGCCGGTGAAGGGGTCGACAACGTTGCCGCAGGCGTTGACCGAGACCACGGCGCCCACCTTGACGGGGCCGAGTGCCACGGCGGCGGCTCCAAGGCCAGCCTTCATGCAGGTGGCAGGTCCCATGAGCTTACCTACGGTGGCGCCGGTGCCGGCGCCAACGTTGCCCTGCTCGAGTGAGGCAGGGGTGTGGTCGAGCGCCTCGCGCACGGCGGCGATGCCGGCCTCTATGTCGGGGCGTACGGTGGGGTCGCCAAAGGCAAGGTCGAAGATACAGCTGGAGCACACGATGGGCACCTGCGTGGGGCCGACGGGAAGGCCGATGCCGCGGCTCTCGAGTTCGCGAGCGACGCCGCTTGCAGCCTCGAGGCCAAAGGCCGATCCGCCCGAAAGGCAGACGGCGTGAACCTTGTCGACGGTGTTCTCGGGTCGCAGCAGGTCGGTTTCGCGCGATGCTGGAGCACCGCCGCGAACGTCAACGCCGCCGGTGGCACCCTCGGGCGCCACGATTACGGTGCAGCCGGTGCCAGCCTCCTCGTCCGTATAGTTGCCAAAGCAAAAGCCATCGACATTGCAAACATCGATGGCTTCGAGCAGTGTGTCCATGTTTTCTCCTATCGGTTTTCCGCCGGGCCTTATGCCCGGTCGGGATCCGTACGGTACGGCAAAATTGTAGGCGCTGGGGGATAACCAGCGCCAGATGCAATTACGAGAGTTTTTGAATCGCGCGTGCGACGCGAGCGATGGGCAAGCCCACCACGTTGTAGAAGTCACCCGAAATATCGTGCACAAGCATGCGGCCGCCTGTGCCTTGGATGCCGTAGGCCCCGGCCTTGTCCATGGGTTCGCCGGAGGCAACATAGCGCTCGATCTGCTCTTCGGTAAGCTCATAGAACGTCACGTCGGTCACATCGACAAACGACAGGCTCTCGGCGGCATGCGGAGCGGCCGTGTCGCCTGCCTTAACGATGCAGACGCCGGTTGCGACCTGGTGCGTGCGGCCCGAAAGCTCGCGGAGCATGGTGCGCGCCTCGTCCTCGGTTGCCGGCTTGCCCAGAATCTTGCCATCGAAGGTGACAATAGTATCGGCCGCGACGGTCAGTTCGTTGGGCTCGGCATGCTCGGCGGCAACGGCGGCGGCTTTGGCGCGTGCTAAGCGTTCAACGAGCGTAAGCGGGGCCTCGCCATCAAAAGGCGTTTCGTCGATATCTGCGGGAATCACGCGAATGTCATAGCCTGCCTCGCGCATCAACTCGATGCGGCGCGGTGATTGCGAAGCCAAAATCATAGCTGAATGCCCTCGGCGACCTTCTCGACGGCCTTGTCGCCGGCGAGTGTGCGCAGCAGCTCAAGCGCAAAGGGGAGCGACTGGGCCATGCCGCTGGCGGTGATGATGTTGCCGTCTTGCGTAACCTTCTCGCCGGTATAGGCGCCTTCGGGGAAGCTTTTCTCAAAGCCAGGGAAGCACGTGGCCTGGCGCCCCTCGAGTAGGTCGAGCTCGCCCAGGATAAACGGGGCGGCGCAGATGGCGGCAACGTGCTTGGTCGCGGCGAACTCGCAGACCACGTCGCAGACGCGCTGATCGGCGCGCAGGTTGGTGGCACCGGGCAGGCCGCCGGGCAGCACGACGCAGTCGTACTCGTCAAAGTTGATCTCATCAAAGAGCGCATCGCAGGTCACGGGGATCTGCAGCGAGCTTACGACCTCACGCGTGGGCATGATCGAGACGAGCGTGGCGCGCACGCCGCCGCGACGCATGACATCGACCATGGTCAAGCATTCAATAGTTTCAAAGCCATCGGCGGCGAGAACGGCAACGCTGGGCATGAGGGTTCCTTTCATAGGCGGCATACAATTAGCCGTCTTATACCCCGAAGACCTCCGCTTGCCACGCTCGATTTCCCAATGATTTTTCTGAGCAATGATTGAGTGACTAGTTGCGCCTAAGGTGGACGACGGTCTCGCAGTGGAAGGTTTGCGGGAACAGGTCGACTGGCGTGATCTTGACGGGGGAGAAGGTGCCTTCTTCGACAAAGCGTTTGAGATCGCGCGCCAGGGTGGCCGGGTCGCAGCTCACGTAGGCGACATCGCGAGCACTCGTGCTGGCGATAAGGTCGATCGCCTCGGGGGCGAGGCCTGCGCGCGGCGGGTCGACCACCAAGACGTCGGCATCCTGGTCGGGGAACTCGCGCACCGCGTCTCCGCCAATGACGTCGACGTTATCAAGCTTGTTGATCTCCAAGTTACGGCGCAGGTCGCGCACGGCCGGGCCGTAGGCCTCGACGGCGGCGAAGAAGTCGCAGCGGCGGGCGAGCGGCAGGGTAAAGGTTCCGGCGCCGCAGTACAGGTCCACGGCAAGCTCGTCTTCTTGCGGGTCGAGCGCTTCCATGACAAGCTCGATCAAAATCTCGGCACCCTTGGTGTTGACCTGGAAAAAAGACGGGGCAGACAAGCGCATCTGACCCTCGGCGATATTCTCGGTCCATGAGCCCTCTCCGGCGAGCATTTCGACCTTGGAGACACGGCGGGCCTTCTTTTCGCCCTTGCTCATCACACGCACGATGCTCGTGGGATGAGCGGCGTCCGCCAGCACGCGGGAGACCTGCGAGCGCGGAAAAGAGCCTGTAGACGTCCAGAGTGCGACCTCGAGTGCCTTGGTACGGCGCGATGCACGAATGCCCACGCGTTCGAGTCCCAAGTCATGGCTGCCGCTTAGATAGTTGAGTGCGCCGACGACCGATTTGAGCGCCTTGGGAAAACGTTTATCGAACAGCGGGCACGCATCGACGGTCACGATTTTGCTGGGGTCGACACCGTGCATGCCAAGGCGCACGCGACCGTTGACGACGGTCGGTTCGAGCTCGATTTTATTGCGGTAGCCCCAGTCGTCCTTGGTGTGGCAGATGGGCTGCACCAGCTCGTCGACTTGCTCAGGGCTGAACTTGCCGATGCGCTCGAGCGTGGAGCGCAGGTTTTGCTCCTTGGCGGCGAGCTGTGCCGTGCGTGAGAGATTGCCCCACGAGCAGCCGCCGCAGATGCCCACGTAGGGGCAGGGAGGCTGAATGCGATCGGGGCTCGGCTCCAGAATCTCGGTGGTGCGGGCGCGCATGAACGACTTGCCGTCCTGTACGACCTCGGCCTCGACGGTGTCGCCTGCCACGGCACCCTGCACAAAGACGGCTTTGCCGTTGTCGGCGTGCGCCAGCCCGTCGGCGCCGTAGGTCATCGATTCTATAGTGAGCTTCATATCCCTGCCTGTCATTCGCGTTGTTGTCCGCACCATGGTAGCAGGGAAAAGCGCCCCGCATCCGAGGCTTTCCTCAAATGCGGGGCGCTTCTACAAACCGCTTCTACAAACGACTATTTCGTCTTGCCGGTAATGAGCGTCTTAAGACCCAGGCCGATCAGGCCCAGGCCCATGCGCACACGACCGGGGCGATGGCGCTCGATGGCCTTGGTCTTGCCGGCGGGCTTATCGCGACAGGCGCTCGTCTCGGGTGCGGGCTTAGCTGCCTGCGGCTCGGGCTGAGGTGCAGGTGCGGGCTCGGGCTCAATGACGGTCGCCTGGACCTTCTGAACCTTGGGTGTGGCCGGCTGCGGCTTAGGAGCAGGGGCGGGCTTTGCCTCAATGACGGGCTCGGGCGCGGCCTCGGCGTTGCGGTAGGCACGCTCCAGCAGGGCTTCCTGCGAGTTGAAGGGTTTCTCACCCTCTGCGCGCTCCACGGGGACCCAGGTGCCGTCGCTCGTGAGGCTGCGGGCCTTCACGTTGTCGCGCAGCTGCATGCTCATGTACTCGTGCACCAGGGCGCGGCAGGTGGGGTCGAGCACGGGGAAGGCGATCTCCACGCGGTGCTCGGTGTTGCGCGTCATCATGTCGGCCGAGCTCAGATAGATCATGTCCGAGTCCACGCCAAAGGCGTAAACGCGCGCATGCTCCAAAAAGCGTCCGACGATAGAACGGACATGCACGTTCTCGGTCTTGCCAGGAACGCCCGGCTTGAGGCACGAGATGCCGCGGATGATCATGTCCACGCGGACTCCTGCGCACGATGCCTCGGCGATCTTGTCGATGACCTCGCGGTCGGTGAGCGAGTTGAGTTTAAAGAACACGCGGGCGGGCTCGCCGGCGAGGGCGCGCTGGATCTCGCGGTCAAGCCCGCGCATGATGAGCGGTTTCAGTCCGACGGGCGCCACACCCAGGAAGCGGTAATCGCCGCGCAGGTTGCCCAGCGACAGGTTGCGGAAGAACAGGTTGGCGTCCTCGCCGATGCCGGGGTGAGCGGTCATGAGCATAAAGTCGCTGTAGAGTTTGGCCGTCTTCTCGTTAAAGTTGCCGGTGCCCAGCAGCGTCAGGCGTGTTAGCGCCATGCCCTCGCGATAGGTGAGCTGGCAGATCTTGGAGTGGCACTTAAAGCCCTCGGAGCCGTAGATGACGGTGCAGCCGGCCTCTTCCAGGCGCTCGGCCCACTCGATGTTGTTCTGCTCGTCAAAGCGCGCGCGGAGCTCCATGAGCACCGTGACCTCTTTGCCGTTCTCGGCGGCATCGATCAGTGACTCGCACAGGCGGCTCTGCTTGGCCACGCGGTAGAGCGTGATGCGCAGTGAGATGCACTCGGGGTCGTAGGCGGCCTCGTGCACCAGATCCAGGAAGGGGTTCATGGCCTCATAGGGATAAAAGAGCAGCTTGTCGTGCTGAAGTACCTGCTCGCGGATGGAGCGGGTCATATCGATGGTGGGGTTGGGCTGCGGCTTAAACGGCGTAAAGAGCAGCTCGTTGCGCAGGTGCTCGGGAATCTTACTCTCAATGCCAAAGACGTAGCCCAGGTCGAGCGGGATATCGCAGGTAAAGACAGAGCGGCGCGAAAGCTCGAGCGCCTTGCGGATGGTCTTGAGCGTCGCCTTCTCGAGCGACCCCGAGACCGCGAGCACTACCGGCTGCAGACGCAGGCGCTTCTTGAGGATGCGCTTCATGTGCTGGCGGTAGTCCTCTTCCTCTTCGACGCCCTCGCCGTCCGGATCGATGTCGGCGTTGCGGGTGACGCGGATGAGCGCGCGGTCGAGTGGCTTGTAGGAGCCAAAGCAGCTGTCCAGGCAGGCGAGGATGACGTCCTCGAGCAAGATGTAGGAGTAGGTGCCGGTGGGCGAGGGGATCTCGACCACGCGGTTCATCGAGGCGGGAATCTCGATTAGGCCCAGCAGACTTTCCTCGTCGGTGACGCCGTCCAGGCCGCAGGCCAGATAGAGTGCGCCGTTGCGCAGGTTGGGGAAGGGATGGCGCGGGTCAATGACCAACGGCGAGATGACCGGCGACACGTAGGCCTGGAAGTAACGGGTTACAAAGGTGCGCTCCTCGGGCGTAAACGAATCGATGCAGGCGCGGTGAACGCCTAGGATGTCGAGCTTGCCCTCGATGCTCTTAAAGATGGACTCCCATCGGGTAAGGAGCCCGGGCATTTCGGTCATGACAGCATCGACCTGTTCGGAGGCGGTCATATTGCTCTTGTTGTCGACAGGCTGTTTTTTGAGCTCCGCCAGATCGGACAGGCCGCCCACGCGTACCATGAGAAACTCGTCGAGGTTAGACTCGAAAATCGACACGAACTTTAGACGCTCGAACAGCGGAACGGTCTCGTCGAAGGCTTCGTCAAGCACACGGTTATCAAAGCGCAGCCAGCTGAGCTCTCGGTTCTGCGTGTACGAGAAGTCGCGCGGCGGTTTGCGCAGCTTTGCGGCGGCTTGCTTTTTTTCGATTTTGCTCGGCATATGCATCTGTCCGTTCAGTCCCCGCAGGGGACGGTTGCCTAACACTATTCACTATTGTCTCAATTTAGTCGACTTGTGGCACGGACGTATTGTGCGAACGGTATCTTAACCTACTTCTTACGCTGTCAAGCCATAGAGCTGACGCCCGTCGCGTTGCGAAAAACGGTCTAGATCCTCACTCAACTGCTGAGTATGTGTGAATAAGAATGATAGATAGCTGAATATCATCGAATACAGGCAGAAACACGAACAAGCGTCATTTATATACATAAAACCGTTGTAGATATGCAATTCTTAATCGAAAGATTGGAGTTGTAATTGCGAATGATTTTTGAGAAAAAAGAGCGTTTACCTTAGAAAAGCTACTTTAGAACGCCGAAGTGCATTATGGGGGAATCATATTCGATATACCGTTCATCGAACTTTGTTGACCGTTCGGGGGCGAGGTGGAATTGCGGTTGGAATTTGGATATAACTAGAGCTGTCAGCAAGCAGCACCCGTTACGGAAGGGTGCTGAGAGATTCGGCCGAAAGGCCCGAAAGAAAGGTAGGAGGCCATGACGAAAGGTCTGCACGTGCCTTCCGAGATCGGCAAGCTCAGGAAGGTCTGCCTGCACCGTCCCGGCGACGAGCTCCTCAACCTGCCGCCCGACGAGCTCGAGCGACTCCTGTTCGACGACGTCCCGTTCCTGGAGGTCGCACAGCAGGAGCACGACACCTTCGCCCAGATCCTGAGGGACCAGGGCGTGGAGGTCCTCTACCTCGAGAACCTCGTCGCCGAGGTGTTCGACCAGGTCCCCGGCGCCCGCGCCGAGTTCACCGACCAGTACATCGCCGAGGCAGGCATCCGCGGCCAGCAGATGCCGCAGATCGTCCGCGAGAAGCTGGACTCCATCGAGGACAACCTCGAGTTCGTCAAGAAGACCATGGCCGGCATGACCAAGGCCGAGATCGACATGCCCCTCACGGCGTCCACGACCCTCGACTCCCTGGTCAACTCCGAGTCCGAGTCCGACCTGATCATCGACCCGATGCCCAACCTCTACTTCACCCGCGACCCGTTCGCGGTCGTCGGCGAGGGCGTCAACCTCAACCGCATGTACTCGGTCACCCGCAACCGCGAGACCCTGTACGGCAAGTACGTCTTCAAGTACCACCCCGACTACAAGGACGTCTCCCTGTACTTCCGCCGCGACTGCCAGTTCCACACCGAGGGCGGCGACGTGCTGAACATCAACGAGAAGACCCTCGCCGTCGGCATCTCCCAGCGCACCCAGGCGGCCGCCATCGACGTCATGGCCCAGAACATCTTCTGGAACTCCGACTCCAAGGTCGAGCGCATCCTGGCCTTCGACATCCCCGTCTCGCGCGCCTTCATGCACCTCGACACGGTCTTCACCCAGATCGACGTCGATAAGTTCACGATCCACCCCGCCATCATGGGCACCCTGCGCGTCTACGAGCTGACCGCCGGCAAGAACCCGGGCGACGTGAACATCCGCCTGATCGAGGACACCCTCGAGCACGTCCTGGAGGACGCCACCGGCGTCGACCAGGTCAAGCTGATCCCCTGCGGCGGCGGCGACCCGATCGCGGCCTCCCGCGAGCAGTGGAACGACGGCTCCAACACCCTGTGCGTCGAGCCCGGCAAGATCTGCGTCTACGCCCGCAACACCGTCACCAACGACGTGCTGTACAAGGAGGGCCTGGACCTTCTCGTCGTGCCCTCCGCCGAGCTCTCCCGCGGCCGCGGCGGCCCGCGCTGCATGAGCATGCCCTTCTGGCGCGAGGACCTCTAAGGTCTTCTAGGACCCGTATAGGTCTTAATACATACATCTAGCTGACGTTAGATGTCTCCCATTGGGGCGGTGCGGGTTTTCGCGCCGCCCCAATCTTGTATGAGGAACGTCAACACGGTTGGATGACTGCTTTTGTAAGGAGCTTGGCCATGGACATTAAGACGATTGGCGTTGAGGAATGGCTCAACGTTTGGGAGAAGAGCGCCACGTGGGACATCGCCCAGTCGACGATCTCGTCGCTCACCATGGGCGAGCTGCGCGCGCTCGATGAGAAGGACGGCGCCACGTTCTACGAGCGCCTGGACCGCGAGAAGATGAACTACGGCTGGATCGAGGGCTCTCCGGAGTTTAAGGCCGAGGTTGCCAAGCTGTATCGTCGCGAGGTCAATCCCGATCACATTCTGCAGACCAATGGCTGCACGGGCGCTAACCTCAACGCCATCATGGCCGTGGTCGAGCCCGGCGACCATGTCATCGCCGAGTGGCCCACCTACGCGCCGCTCTACGAGATTCCGCGTACGCTCGGTGCCGAGGTCGAGTATTGGGAGCTTCGCGAGGAGCTTGGCTGGAAGCCCGATATCGAGGAGCTTAAGCGCTTGGTGCGTCCCAATACCAAGCTCATCTGCATCAACAACGCATCGAACCCCATCGGTACGGTGCTCGATGCCGATATGCTCGGCCAGATTGCCGAGATCGCCCGTTCGGCTGGCGCCTATGTGCTGTGCGACGAGGTGTACCTGCCGCTTGAGAACACCAAGGCCTTTATGTCGATGGTCGACATGTACGAGAAGGCCATTGTCACCAACTCGGTGTCCAAGACCTATTCGACGCCTGCGGCCCGCGTGGGCTGGGTCGTGGCCGACGAAGAGGTGTCCAACCGCATCCGCACCTACCGCGACTACACCATGATCTGCGGCGGCGTGTTCAACGATGCCCTGGCGACCTACGTGCTCGAGCACAAGGACAAGATTCTCGAGCGCAATCGCAAGATCGTGTTTGGCAACCGCGATATCGCGCAGGCTTGGATCGATACGCAGCATCGCGTTTCCTGGACGGCCCCGCAGGGAATATCAACCTCGTTTATCCAGCTGGATATTCCCGAGGATGACGAGGAATTCTGTAAGCGCCTGTTGGCCGAGAGGGGAGTGCTGCTGGTCCCCGGTAGCCGCTTTGAGCTTCCTTGCGGCGCACGCCTGGGCTACTGCGCGAGCGAAGACGTTCTTCGCGAGGGCCTGAGGCTTTTGGGCGAGGCACTGGCGGAGTTCGATCGCTAGGATTCCGACGATCTTCGAGGGCCTTATCCAAATTGGCCGAAGATAATCGAAAACGGACCCGTTTCCCAAGGGGAAGCGGGTTCGTTTTTCTATACCGAGAAGTCAAGTTGTTACAAATGGGGCCGTAAAGCGAGCCGGTATCCGCTGGGCCTTATACTGAGCTTCCGGTGAACGGTATCAAGCGTCTGGTAAACGGTAATTTGTTTACCAGAAATGAATAGGACAAACTTTTTTCTGAATAAAAATGAAAATGGTTGAGACGCGGCATGAATCGCTAATTCTATTCATAGCTTTATTAGAAATATGCAATTTGAGGGTGGTTTAATAAAGTTAAGTTCCATTTGCTATTTGGATTGAAAACGCGTTTTAGCACGTAAATAAACTTTATTAAATCAAAGTGTGCCATGCGTGAAGTATATGTGTATGCCGTTCACCCCTCATATAAAACCGTTCGGGGGCGAGGTGGAAGTATGGACTGATTTTGGATATAAATATGTCGTCAGCAATAACGCCTCACACGGAGGGGCGCTAACGAATCGGCCCTGACAGGGGCCCGAAAGAAAGGTAGGAGGCCATGACGAAAGGTCTGCACGTGCCTTCCGAGATCGGCAAGCTCAGGAAGGTCTGCCTGCACCGTCCCGGCGACGAGCTCCTCAACCTGCCGCCCGACGAGCTCGAGCGACTCCTGTTCGACGACGTCCCGTTCCTGGAGGTCGCACAGCAGGAGCACGACACCTTCGCCCAGATCCTGAGGGACCAGGGCGTGGAGGTCCTCTACCTCGAGAACCTCGTCGCCGAGGTGTTCGACCAGGTCCCCGGCGCCCGCGCCGAGTTCACCGACCAGTACATCGCCGAGGCAGGCATCCGCGGCCAGCAGATGCCGCAGATCGTCCGCGAGAAGCTGGACTCCATCGAGGACAACCTCGAGTTCGTCAAGAAGACCATGGCCGGCATGACCAAGGCCGAGATCGACATGCCCCTCACGGCGTCCACGACCCTCGACTCCCTGGTCAACTCCGAGTCCGAGTCCGACCTGATCATCGACCCGATGCCCAACCTCTACTTCACCCGCGACCCGTTCGCGGTCGTCGGCGAGGGCGTCAACCTCAACCGCATGTACTCGGTCACCCGCAACCGCGAGACCCTGTACGGCAAGTACGTCTTCAAGTACCACCCCGACTACAAGGACGTCTCCCTGTACTTCCGCCGCGACTGCCAGTTCCACACCGAGGGCGGCGACGTGCTGAACATCAACGAGAAGACCCTCGCCGTCGGCATCTCCCAGCGCACCCAGGCGGCCGCCATCGACGTCATGGCCCAGAACATCTTCTGGAACTCCGACTCCAAGGTCGAGCGCATCCTGGCCTTCGACATCCCCGTCTCGCGCGCCTTCATGCACCTCGACACGGTCTTCACCCAGATCGACGTCGATAAGTTCACGATCCACCCCGCCATCATGGGCACCCTGCGCGTCTACGAGCTGACCGCCGGCAAGAACCCGGGCGACGTGAACATCCGCCTGATCGAGGACACCCTCGAGCACGTCCTGGAGGACGCCACCGGCGTCGACCAGGTCAAGCTGATCCCCTGCGGCGGCGGCGACCCGATCGCGGCCTCCCGCGAGCAGTGGAACGACGGCTCCAACACCCTGTGCGTCGAGCCCGGCAAGATCTGCGTCTACGCCCGCAACACCGTCACCAACGACGTGCTGTACAAGGAGGGCCTGGACCTTCTCGTCGTGCCCTCCGCCGAGCTCTCCCGCGGCCGCGGCGGCCCGCGCTGCATGAGCATGCCCTTCTGGCGCGAGGACCTCTAAGTCTTTCCGTTTCCGGTGCGGTCTCCCTACAACCGCACCGGTTTCGCCCGTCAAACGGGCGACACTAATACTTACGTAATTCATTTCTTCGAAAGGAAACGAACCATGGGTGTTAACCTCTCCGGCCGTAGCTTCCTCAAGCTCCTCGACCTCACCACCGAGGAGATCGAGTACCTGCTCAAGCTCTCCAAGAACTTCAAGGACATGAAGCGCGCTGGCGTTCCGCACCGCTATCTCGAGGGCAAGAACATCGTTCTGCTCTTCCAGAAGACCTCCACTCGTACCCGCTGCGCCTTCGAGGTCGGCGGCATGGATCTGGGCATGGGCGTCACCTACCTCGATCCGGGTTCGTCGCAGATGGGCAAGAAGGAGTCCATCGAGGATACCGCCCGCGTTCTCGGCCGCATGTATGATGGCATCGAGTTCCGTGGCTTTGCCCAGGACGACGTCGAGGAGCTCGCTGCTAAGTCCGGCGTGCCTGTGTGGAACGGCCTGACCACTGAGTGGCATCCCACCCAGATGCTCGCCGACATCCTGACCGTCCAGGAGAACTTCAACTACGACATCAAGGGCAAGACCCTCGTCTTCATGGGCGACTGCAAGAACAACGTTGCCCGCTCCCTCATGGTCGTCTGCTCCAAGCTCGGCATGAACTTCGTGGCCTGCGGCCCCGAGGAGTGCATGCCCGCCGATGACGTCATCGAGGCCTGCAAGCCCATCGCTGAGGCCAACGGCTGCACCATCAAGCTGACCACCGACGTCAAGGACGGCGTTACCGGTGCCGACGTTCTCTACACCGACGTTTGGGTCTCCATGGGCGAGCCCGACGAGGTCTGGGCCGAGCGCATCGCTCAGCTCACCCCGTATCGCGTTACCTCCGAGGTCATGGCTATGGCCAACCCGGGTGCCATCTTCCTGCACTGCCTGCCCAGCTTCCACGACACCAACACCACGATTGGCGCCGAGAAGTGCGAGCAGTTCGGCATCACCGAGCAGGAGGTCACCGACGAGGTCTTCGAGAGCCCCGCTTCCAAGGTCTTCGACGAGGCCGAGAACCGCATGCACACCATCAAGGCTGTCATGTACGCTACGCTCAAGTAAGAGTATCTAGCATCTCGCTCGGGGTGCATTGCTGCGCACCCCGAGCACTTTTGTCTGGTAAAAATCTCGCACCGAACGACATGCACGGCACGGAAGAGCCGCTTCGGGCGAGATCAGTAAATGATTTATGAAGGGGGGATGAGAACTATGACTGAGACCGCTAAGAAAAAGCGCGGTATGCCTTCATCGTTCACCATTCTTCTTGCTCTGCTGGCAATCGTCGCGGTTGTTACCGTTATCGTCTCCGGTACGTCCGGTGGCGCGGTTACCGCTGCCCGCCTGAGCGATTTCTGCACCGCCCCGGTCAAGGGCTTCGCTGACGCTCTGCCCGTCTGCCTCTTCGTTATGATCCTCGGCGGCTTCCTCGGCATGATGACCGAGACCGGCGCCCTGGACAACGGCATTGCTGTTCTGGTGCAGAAGCTTAAGGGCAATGAGATCATGCTCATTCCCGTGCTGATGTTCATCTTCTCCCTCGGTGGTACCACCTATGGTATGTGCGAGGAGACCGTTCCCTTCTACGCCCTGCTCGCCGCCACCATGATGGCTGCTGGCTTCGACCCCATGGTCGGCGCTGCTACCGTCCTGCTTGGCGCTGGTTGCGGCTGCCTCGGCTCCACGGTTAACCCGTTTGCCGTCGGTGCTGCCGTTGACGCTCTGACCGGCGTTGGCATTGAGGTCAACCAGTCCATCATCATCGGCCTCGGTGCCGTCCTGTGGATTGTTACCACTGTTATGTCCATCCTCTTCGTCATGAGCTATGCCAAGAAGGTCAAGGCTGACAAGGGTTCCACCATCCTTTCGATGCAGGAGCTCAAGGACGCCGAAGAGGCTCACGGCAAGGCTGCTTCCGAGGTTCACAAGGAGGTCAAGCTCACCGGTCGTCAGAAGGGTGTTCTGATCGCCTTTGCCTTCACCTTCGTCGTCATGATCGTCGGCTTCATCCCGCTGGCCGACCTCAACGAGGGCGTCGCCAACTTCTTCGATGCTGGCGCTGTCTATGACGCCGACGGTAACGCCATCGTTCAGGGCTGGTCTGCCCTGATCACCGGCCTGCCCATTGGCCAGTGGTACTTCGACGAGGCTTCCACCTGGTTCTTCCTCATGGCTGTCCTGATCGGTATCATCGGTGGCCTGTCCGAGAAGCAGATCGTCAACACCTTCATCACCGGCGCTGCCGACATGATGTCCGTTGTCCTCGTCATCGCTCTCGCCCGTGGTATCTCCGTCCTCATGGCTAGCACCGGCCTCGACGTCTACGTCCTCGACGCTGCCGCCAATGCTCTGGCTGGCCTGTCCGGCGTGATCTTCGCTCCCATGAGCTTCCTGGTCTACTTCGGCCTGTCCTTCCTGATCCCCTCGACCTCCGGTATGGCTACTGTCTCCATGCCCATCATGGGACCGCTGGCTGTCAAGCTCGGCTTCTCGCCCGAGGTCATGGTCATGATCTTCTCCGCCGCCATCGGCGTCGTGAACCTGTTCACCCCGACCTCTGGTGCCATCATGGGCGGTCTCGCTCTGGCTAAGATCGAGTGGACGACCTGGCTCAAGTTTGCTCTCAAGCTCATCGTCGCTCTCTCCGTCGTCTGCGCCATCATTCTGACCGTCGCCTGCGTGATGCTCTAAGTACCCAACGGGTACCCCACGGAAACCTTGACGATCCTGCAAAGGATCACCTGGTCATCGTCTTTCCGGTGGGGTCAACCCACCGGTAGACTCCTACCTTTAGCCCCCTCCCGTTCCGTGCGCGGGAGGGGGCGCACTTATGTTGCGCGGTTCTACGAACCGCGCAACTAGTCGACGCTGCGCGCCGCCCAGAACGACAATTTGTCATTCAAAAGGCAAGGCATGACCAAAAGGTCTATGCCTTGCCTTTTTCATGCCAACTTGTACGTCCTGGACGGCGCTCGCTCATATGACCCAATCCGCTGTCAAGAGCCACAATGGCCCCGCCGACCGCTTGCAATCGGTCGGCGGGGCCTGCCGTTAACCCGTCCCGGTCCGCCCCCGGCATGTCATCGACGCCTTCGGCTAAGTCTCATATCCGCGGATACCGTTCTGTCGGCCCGCACTCCATTCCTTCGACGGGGTTCCCCAAGTCTGTCGAGGCGCATGCGGAGGGCTCCGCGCGCACAGCGAAATAGGGGGTATCCCCGAAGGCCGCCCGGCTCGCCGGGACGGGGGGCTATGACTATTCCGCGCCCTCCCGGCACATCATGCCGAGGGCCCAGAGCCACCTCACGAGCTCGGCCGCGGTGGCCGCGTTGGCCTTCGCCGCGGGCATGCCGCGGGCGAGCATCTCCTCGCGCCGCCGCAGGAGCCGCTCGGATCCCTTCCTCCCGTGCATCCTTATCTCGAGGGGCACGCCCGTGTCCCTTGGCATGAGCTTCGGCTGGTGCCGTGCCGCGGCGTAGCACCATGAACCCTCAACGGCCAGCTTCCTCACGAGCGCGTTGCCCGCACCGCTGATGCCTCCGAGCCGCACGGAGTCGCCGCTCGACCTCTGACTCGGCGCGAGGCCGAAATAGGCCGTGACCTGCCTTCCGGAACGGAACCTCGTGAAGTCGCCGACCTCGGCCGAGAAGGCTGCGGCCAGCGCGAAGGCGCAGCCCTTGATCGACTGGAGGGCGGCCACCTCCGCGGCGATCGGGCTGGCATCCACGGCTGCCCTGTACTCGGAGAGCAGGTCCGCCCGGGCCTCCGCCGCGGCCTCGACCTCGCTCCTCAGGGCGGCGAGCGTCCGAACCCCGCCATCGTCCTCCGGCCTGACCTTGTCGAGCCACCTCAGGAAGTCGTAGGTCCAGTACTTCCTCGGGTTGCCGGCGGGCGTGGTGCCGCCGTAGGCGAACCCTCGCTTTGCGAGGAAGGCGAGCAGCCGCTGCTTGGCGGTCGCCAGGCGCGCGGTCGCCCCGTCGTAGGCGCCGGCGAGGTCCCTGATGCCTTCGACCTCGGGGGAGGGGACCCATACGGGGGAGATGTCGTGGGGCGAGTATCGCCTTGGCCATCCTGGCGGCGTCGTTCCTGTCGTTCTTGGAGGCCGAGTCGGCGGCCGACCTGGGGATCTTCGAGACCGCGGCGACGACGCACTCGACGCCGAGCCCGGCGAGCTCCCTCTGCGGGGCGAAGCCGGGGTAGCCGCTCTCGTAGGCCGCGAGCGACGGCCCGGGGAACCCGTCCATCCACCCGGCGATCTCGCCCCAGGGGTTGCCGGGGAACCTCCTCGCCACGGCCTCGCCGGTGTCCGCGTCGAGGGCGCAGACGGTGGTCGACCTCAGGTGGACGTCCATCCCGAACGCGGTAGAATACTTTGGCATGGGAGCCTCCCAACCTCGTTGCGGCGCGGCTGCGCCTATGGCACTTCAGCATCATTGTCGCAGCCCCGACCCGCGGTCACGAGCGGGGGCTCCTATCTTTTCAGTGCCTTCGGATTGGGTCATAGTGTCTGACTTATGCTCAACCTGCGACGCTGTTATTGTTGGTGCAGGGGAACAGCTTGCCCACTCTGGTGCCCGTTCGTTGACTTTGGCTCTGCCTGTGACGTTTCCATTGTTGGTACGGAGTGACTTGGTTCCTGCTTCAAATTAGCTACCCCGGTTCCCCGTGGGTTGCGGTGGGCGTGTTTGGTTGGTGCCTGTTGGTGGCCAGGCCCTTGCGAGGGGCAGGCTCCGTTATAATCGCCTAGAACATTAAATGGAAACGGGACGGGAGCCATATATGCGCCAGGGTTTCGACAACGCGAAATATATCGAGCTGCAGGCTGCTCACATTAAGGAGCGCATCTCGCAGTTTGGCGGCAAGCTGTATTTGGAGTTTGGCGGCAAGCTGTTCGATGACTATCATGCCAGCCGCGTGCTACCGGGTTTTGAGCCGGACAGCAAGTTCCGCATGCTCAAGAGCATCGCCGACGATGTCGAGGTTATCATCGCGATCAACGCGAACCATATCGAGAAAAACAAGGCTCGTGGTGACCTTGGCATTACCTATGACGAGGATGTGCTGCGCCTGGTTGACCTGTTCCGCGGCAACGGCTTTGCTGTCGCGGCCGTGGTCATCACCCAGTACGCTGGACAGCCCGCTGCCGATGTGTTCCGCAACCGCCTGAACGCGCTCGGTATTCCCGCCAAGCTGCACTATCCCATCGAGGGGTATCCGCACGATGTCGATCTGATTGTGTCCGACGACGGCTATGGCAAGAACGAGTTTGTCGAGACCACCCGACCGCTCGTTGTCGTGACGGCGCCCGGCCCTGGCTCGGGCAAGCTCGCCACTTGCCTGTCTCAGCTCTATCACGAGCACAAACATGGCACGGCCGCCGGCTATGCCAAATTCGAGACCTTCCCGGTTTGGAATCTGCCCCTTACGCATCCGGTCAATATTGCCTACGAGGCCGCCACGGCAGACCTCGATGACGCCAACATCATCGACTCCTTCCACCTGGAGGCCTACAACAAGACCACGGTCAACTACAACCGCGACGTCGAGGCCTTCCCGGTAGTCCGTGCCCTGATGGAAAAGATCCTGGGCAAGAGCCCCTACCAGAGCCCTACGGACATGGGCGTCAATATGGTCGGTTTTGCCATCACCGATGACGATGCCTGCCGCGACGCTTCCAAGATGGAGATCGTCCGCCGCTACTTTACCGCGGTCGAAAATGTGCGCCGTACCGGCGTGGGCGATGAGCAAGTCGACCGTCTCAAGATTATTATGAAGAAAGCCGGCATCGATAAGAACTACTCACCGGCGCGCTCGGCGGCCCTCACCAGGGAGCAGCTGACGGGTGGTCCCGTGGGTGCCATGGTCATGCCCGATGGCTCCGTGGTGACCGGTAAGACCTCCACGCGCCTGGGCGCCGCAAGTTCGCTCATTATGAACGCCCTCAAGCATGTCTCGGGCGTCGACCTTGAGCTCGAGGTCATTAGCGATGAGGCGATCGAGCCCATCAGCAAGCTCAAGACGCATTTCCTGGGCAGCAAAAACCCGCGCCTCCACACCGACGAGACGCTTATGGCGCTGTCGATCACCTCGGCCACGAGTGAGACGGCCGCTCGCGTCCTTTCGGGCCTGGAGCAGCTGCGCGGTTGCGATGCCTTCTTTAGCGTGATTATCTCGCCGACGGACGAGACGGTACTGCGCAAGTTGGGCATCAACGTGTGCTGCGAGCCCAAGTTTGAGCGCCGCGGTTTCTTCCATCGCTAAGTTTGAAGCACCGCGGTAATTGCATTGCATTTTGGCCGTATCGGGTTAGCGCCCGGTACGGCTTTTTGATCAATAAAGCGTCTATTTCGGCGAAAAATAGCTGTTTACCTGCCTAGAAACAATTTGAGCGGTATACAATAACCGTAACTGTTTCATCCTTAGCGGGATGCCGCATGATGGATATTACCTGCCATCGTGAGGTGTGTCGGTCGCGCACGGCGCGTTAGATGCTCGTGCTCGGTTTGAGGAGGCTGCTATGGCGGGCAAGGGTCGTGCGAGTGTCAACGATATGAAGCGTGTCGAGGTGCTGGTGTTGATGGAGATCGACCAGCAAACCGAAGACAATGGCGGGCCGTATGGTTTCTCGCGCAAAACGCTTGCCGAGCGCGTGGGGGTTTCGCCGTATCGTGCCCGCGCCGCAATCGATCGCTTGGATTCCGAAGGTATGATTGATGTCGTCTCGCGTTATAGCGACGACGGCGGTCAGCTTGCAAATGGCATTTGCCTCACCGAACGTGGTGAGTGGTATCTTGAGGGCGTCCGTACCGGCATGCTCGTTCAAGAAATGCTTGAGGACGAGGTTGCTGATCGATAGCAGCATGTAACCCTTGCCATAGCGACGCCGCCTGGGAAACCGGGCGGCGTTTTGTTTCAAGATCGAGAAATGCAATCGCACGCGAGAAAAATTGCGGACGGTCCGCGGCGCGAGTATTACAATGAAGACCCGTAAGATGTGGATAAACAACTTCTACGGGAAGCGCAGGTAACTCAATATGACCAAGCATGTGTTCGTAACCGGTGGCGTGGTTTCGTCCCTGGGCAAGGGTATCACCGCGGCCTCGCTGGGCCGTCTGCTCAAGTCGCGTGGCTACAAAGTAACGATGCAGAAGGCCGACCCGTATCTGAACGTCGACCCCGGTACCATGAGCCCGTTCCAGCATGGTGAGGTCTTTGTAACCGAGGATGGTTACGAGTCCGACCTGGACCTGGGTCATTACGAGCGCTTTATTGATGAGAACCTGACCCGCGATTCCAACTTTACGACCGGTGCCATCTACAAAAGCCTAATCGCCCGCGAGCGTCGCGGCGACTTTTTGGGCGGTACCGTGCAGGTGATTCCTCACGTCACCAATGCCATTAAGGATAAGTTCCGCCGCATCGAGGAGCAGACCGGCTCCGATGTAGTCATCACCGAGCTGGGCGGCACGATCGGCGACATCGAGTCCCAACCGTTTGTCGAGGCCATTCGTCAGTACCGCAAGGAGGCCGGCCCCGAGAACGTCTGCTACATCCACGTGTCGCTCGTTCCCTATATCGCCGCCGCCCACGAGGTCAAGACCAAGCCCACGCAGCATTCCGTCAAGGAGCTCCGCAGCTTTGGCATCCAGCCCGATATTATCGTGTTGCGCTCCGACCACCATATCGATGACGCTATCCGCGGAAAGATCGCAAGCTTCTGCGACGTCGACACCGATTGCGTCTTTACCAACGAGGACTGCGCGAGTATTTACGATGTTCCGCAGCTGCTTGCCGAGCAGGACTTTGACCTGCGCATTTGCGAGCGTCTGGGTCTGGACCCGCGTGAGCGCGACATGAGCGAGTGGAACAAGTTCCTGCGCAAACAGAATCACGCCAACCATCACGCCGACAAGGTGAAGATCGCCGTCGTTGGCAAGTACACGCAGCTGCCCGATGCGTACCTGTCGGTTATCGAGGCCCTGCACCATGCGGGCGTCTTCTACGATCGCCATGTGGACGTCCAGCTGGTCGACGGCGAGAGCCTCGACGAGCAGAATGTCTCCGAAGTTCTGGGCGACGCCTCGGGCATCCTGGTCCCCGGCGGCTTTGGCAAGCGCGCCCTGGAGGGCAAGATCCTCGCGGCCGAGTTTGCCCGCGAGCACAAGATTCCGTATCTGGGCATTTGCCTGGGTATGCAGGTGGCCGTGTGCGAGTTCGCCCGCAACGTCGTCGGCCTTGCCGGCGCCAGCTCCTCCGAGTTCGACCCGGACGGTCCGTTTAGCGTCATCGATCTGATGAGCTCGCAGGAGGATGTCACCGAGAAGGGCGGCACCATGCGTCTGGGCGCCTATCCGTGCAAGCTCGCCGCCGATACCCTCGCTCGCGAGGCATATGGCGAGGATCTCGTCTACGAGCGTCACCGTCACCGCTTTGAGTTTAACAACGCCTTCCGCGACCAGCTTGAGGACGCCGGTTTGGTTATCTCGGGTCTGTCGCCCGACGAGCGCCTGGTCGAGATGGTCGAGCTGCCGCGCGACGTGCATCCTTGGTATGTGGCAACCCAGGCCCACCCCGAGTTCAAGAGCCGTCCGACCAACCCGCAGCCGCTGTTCCGAGAGTTCGTGCGTGCCTCGATCGGTCAGCACGAGGGTGTCGATCGCCTGCAGGTGACGCCCATGAACCTCGCTACGGACTAAGGGTGCCGGCGAACAAAGAACATACCGAAGCTACTCCCTCGTCGCTCGCCGTGGCGGCGGGGGAGTATCTCGATTACCTCGCGGTCGAGCGGGGTTTGGCGCGCAACACGATTGCGGCCTATCGTCGTGACCTGACGACGTACTGCGCGTATCTGGAGCGGGCGGGCATCATGTCTTTTGATGAGGTGACTCGTCAGGTCGTGGAGGGCTTTGTCGCCGACCGTCGCGATGGGGGCTATTCCGATGCCTCGGTGGAGCGTGCGCTTGCGGCCGTGAAGGGCCTGCATGCCTTTTTGGTGCGCGATGGGATTGTGGCCCAAAATCCAACGGCGTCGTTGCGCCTGCCTAAAAAGGCTGAGCGTTTGCCGGAGTATCTATCGGTGGAGGATGTCTCGGCGCTGCTCGATCAAGACTTCCCCGAGGGCGAGATGGGCTTGCGCGACCATGCCATCTTGGAAGTGCTCTACGGATGCGGCTTGCGTGTGAGCGAGTTGGTGGGGCTCGATGTGGGCGATATCCATATCGACGATGGCTTTGTGCTCGTTCGCGGTAAGGGCTCCAAGGAGCGTCTGGCCCCTTTGGTGGGAAGTGCGGCGCGTGCCCTGACGCGCTATATATGCGATGGACGCCAGCTTCTGGCGGCTCACGCCCGTGGGACAGAGACGCCGGCGGTCTTTTTAAATAAGAACGGCCGCCGTCTGTCGCGCCAGGGCATCCATGCCATCTGTGAGCGCTACGGGCGCCAGGTGGGGCTGGTGGGACTCCATCCCCATACGCTGCGTCACTCCTTTGCCACCCATATGCTTGTGGGCGGTGCAGACCTCCGTGTGCTACAGGAGATCTTGGGACATGCCGATATATCGACCACGCAGGTCTACACGCATGTCGATCGTACGCAACTGACCGAGGTCTATCTGGCGGCGCACCCGCTGGCACATCGTTAACACATCGCTGGCCTGCATATCTATAGGTATTTGGGGACGGGCCCCAGATTGCCGCGGCGTGTTTTTGCGCGCGCATGGGCAATCTGGGGCCCGTCCCATTTTTTGCCACTTGTCGTCGCGGTGGTGGGCCGCATGTGCCTTGGATGGGGGAGTTTGGGGGCGATGTGAACGGCATGTAAAGGGACGCAAAAATCGCCTCAAGGTCAACTTGAAGGTTGAGGTTGAAAGGCGGGGTGCCACAGGTGGCATCCCGCCGTTGCTGTAAACACAACATATTGTGTTTTCGAACATATGATTGGGGGTGTTTTGCAATATATGGTGGGTGGAGTGGTGGGGCGGGGTGGGGGAAGGGGTGGGGAAAGGTGTTGAAAAATGGGGCGGTTCCCCATATTATTAATGACGTCGACAGGCGGGGTGGTTCCCCGCGTACGTGCCATCTGAGTAACCGAGGGGAGGGCGCACATGGGAATGACTGGTGCATACGAGCGCAATCTCGATGCAAAAGGTCGTCTGTCCCTGCCTGCACCCCTTCGCGAGGAGCTTGGAGAGCACGTTCGCGTGTTCAAAGCCCTGGATGTCGATGCTCTGTACGTGTTCTCTGCCGAGGCCTTCGATAAGTGGGTCGAAGGACTCTTCGCGGGTCGTGAGGGCCACGAGGGTTTTAACCCGCGTGACATTAATGACCAGAAGCTCATGAGGGCGATCAACAAGCGCACCACGTCGATGGACGTGGACAGCGCCGGTCGTATCGGTCTTTCCGAGTCTCTCCGCAAGCAGGCGAACCTCGACCGCGAGGTCACGGTTGTGGGCAACTACGACCACCTTGAGGTTTGGGATCGCGCCGCGGCCGATGAGGACGATGACGATGAGGCCCTGCTGGACCTCTTCTTCTCGTAAGGGCAAGGCACGGGTAACGGATGGAGCGTGGGATCTTGACACAAGAATATCGGCATGAACCTGTCATGCTCGGCGAAGTACTTGAATCGCTGCGGCTAAAGAGCGGCTCCGTTGTCTGCGATTGCACCCTTGGCGGTGCCGGCCATTCGGTAAAGATGGCCGCGCAGGTGGGGGAGACGGGCCTTTTGCTCGGCGTCGATCAGGACGACATGGCCCTCGAGGCCGCTGGCGCCCGTCTGGACCGCGAGGTTCCCGGCGTTCCGCACCAGCTGCTGAAGGGCAACTTCGGCGACTTGGACGAGCTGCTTTGCTCGGCCGAGGTGCCCGGGGTCGATGGCTTCCTGTTCGATTTGGGCGTTTCGTCACCGCAACTCGATATCCCTGGCAGGGGCTTTTCGTATAACGAGGACGCCCCATTGGACATGCGGATGGATCCGGGTAATAACACCTTAAACGCAGCTGAGGTCATCAACACCTATAACGAACACGACCTCGCCAGGATTCTACGCGTCTACGGCGAAGAGAAGTTCGCCTCGCAGATCGCGCGCGAGATCGTGCGCCGCCGCGAGCAAGAACCGATCGAAACCACCGGTCAGTTTGTCGAGATCATCAAGGCTGGTATCCCCGCTGCCGCTCGTCGGCATGGCGGACACCCAGCCAAGAAAAGTTTCCAGGCCATTCGCATCGAGGTCAATCACGAACTCGATGTGCTCGAGCGAGGGCTAGACGCCGCCACAAGGTGGCTCAACCCGGGCGGACGCATCTGCGTCATCTCGTATCACTCGCTCGAGGACCGTATCGTAAAGAACCACTTTAAGGAGATGAGCCAGGGGTGCACGTGTCCGCCGGAGATTCCGGTGTGCGTGTGCGGCAACGTGCCGATACTCAAGGTCATCACCCGCAAACCCCTGGTTGCCCAACCCGATGAGGTTGCGCGCAACCCTCGGGCGAGATCAGCCAAGATCCGCGTGGCGCAGCGTCTGTAGACGCGACCGCGCGATATTGGACCTCCCGCTCGCACCATAAACGAAGCTTAAACACACTACCAACGTACTCGGGATGGGAGGCGGCATATCATGGGCTACAACACTTCAAACGCAGCACTCGCCTATGATATGAGCGCCATGCCCGCCTATCGTGAGACACCGCAGGCCCCCGTTGCTCCCCGCGAGCAGCGCACGCCGCGCTTTGATGTCTACACGGGCGCGGGCCGTCAGGCAAACCAGGCGGTAAGCCCGGTTTTCATGAGCGTTCTTAAAACGTTTTGCATCATTGCGGCCATCTTCATGACGATCGGTGTCGCCCGTGTGGCGCTCGCCGGCGTTACGGCCCAGGTGCTCAACAGCAATGCCGCGCTTACCAACACGCTCGAGAAGGCGACCGATGAGAGCTCCGACCTGGAGGTCATGCATTCGGTCTATGGTGCCGACACGCGCATTCGCGACCTTGCGGGCGCTTATGGCATGGTGGAGCCCAGCGAGAGCGTTACACTTGATTTTTCGCAGGATGCAGCCGCGGGCGCTAGCTCGACCGCGACCGCTCAGTAACAAGACGGTAGCTGAGTATGACAAATGACTATCGTCGCGGTTCCGACGGGGGTCGCGGTTCTGGACGTCCCTCATCGCGGGGACGTTCTGGTTATCAAGGAACGGGTCGGCAATCTTACAACGCCGGGCGGTCCCGTGGCAACGACCCGGCGTCGCGACTTCGCGGCTCGGGCGGCCCTCAAGTGCATAACACCAGGTCGCGCAAGAGCTCGTCGACCGAATGGCTCACGGGCACGCCGCTGCCCCGTCGCAAAGCCGTCATGGGCTTCATCGGGTTTGGCTTGGGTTTGGGCGTCCTTCGCCTTGCCGACTATCAAATCGTGGAAGCCGATAAGTTACGCGACCGTGCCGATGCGCGTCGCTTGCTTGCGCAGACGCTGTATGCCAAGCGCGGTACCATCTACGACCGTAACGGCAACGTGCTGACGTCGTCGGTCGAATGCCGCAACATCGCCGTGAATCCTCAGCTTATCGAGGACGTTGACAAGACGGTCTCGGCACTGGTCAAAGCTACGGGAATCGATAAGAAAACCTGTCGTGATCTCGTTATGTCCGATGGCACCTGGGTGTATATCAAACGCCAGGTGGACGAGGACGATGCCGCGGCGCTGGAGAAGAAGAACCTGCCAGGCGTGCTCTTTGAGCAAGCCATGAAGCGCGTATATCCTTATGGCAACCTGGCATCGCAGGTGCTTGGCGTGGTAAACGTGGACAACGACGGTCTGACGGGCCTTGAGAAGCAGTACAACAAGCTTTTGACCGGAACGAACGGTTCGCTGGCGCGCGAGCGGGCGAGGGACGGTAGCTATATCGCGGGCGGCGCCTATAAAAAGGTTGCCGCGGTGGACGGCGTGGACATCGTGACGACACTCGATGTCAATATCCAGCGTGCCGCCGAGGACGCCCTGGCCGAGGCAGTCGAAAAGACCAAGGCCAAGAATGGCTCGGCCCTGGTCACTGATCCCACGACGGGCGAGATTCTGGCGGCATGCTCGTATCCGACATATGACCAGACCGATCTGGAAAACGCCAAGACCGAGGACATGAACTTGCGCCTAGTTACCGATGCCTACGAGCCCGGCTCGGTCTTTAAGACACTTGTGGCCGGTGCCGGCTTCGACTTGGGTGCCGTGCGTTCGAGCACGTCGTTTGAGGTGCCGGCGAGCATTAAGGTCGGCGACGACACCGTTACCGACGCCGATAAGCGCGACTACACCATGACCATGGACGTGCGTGAGATGATGCGCCGTTCGTCCAATGTGGGCTTTGTCCTGGTGGGACGCAAGATCGGTGCCGACGACTTTGCCGCCTATGTGGACAAGTGGGGCATCGGTCACAGCTCGGGTGTCGATTTTCCGGGCGAGAGCCTGGGCATCGTCAAGGAGCGTGACCAGTATGACGGCGCCACGCTGGGCTCGATGAGCTTTGGACAGGCGCTGTCTGTCTCGCCGATTGAGATCGCACGTGCCGTGGGCGGCATCGCCAACGGCGGCGTGATGATGACCCCGCACTTCTATAAGTCCAGCAAAGGTGACGAGAAGGACTGGGGCGAAGGCGAGCGCGCGATTTCGGAGGATGCCGCATCCCAGGTGACATCGTGCATGCAGACGGTCGTGTCGGAGGGAACGGGCGTTGGCGGCGCGGTTGACGGCTATGACGTGGCGGGTAAGACCGGTACGGCCGAACGTGCCGACGAGAACGGCGGCTACCTCAAGGAGAACTACATGTCGTCCTTTATGGGCTTTGCACCGGCACAATCGCCCAGGGTGCTGTGCTATATCACGCTCGACGGAACGCCGAGCGGCTCAGATGCCGCTGCGGTTCCGTTCCAGTTCATTATGGCCAACGCGCTCGACGTGCTGGGTATCCCGCACACGAAGTAGGGGGTTACAATCTTTGGGGCGTGGTTTGTTGTCCCATATGAGGGGTGTTCACATGCCCTGCACCACGCATACGCGGCGCTGGGATACAATACGCCGATAGCATTATTAGGTTTACAGGGGAGCTGCAATGATAGAGATCGCCGTCAACAACCTCGCGGCCGCAACAGGGGCCCGAACCGTGACGGGAGAAGCCGATCGGGTATGCCGCGGGTGCGTTATCGACTCGCGCCAGGTCGAGGAAGGGACGATTTTCGTCGCCTTTCCCGGTGAAAACGTCGACGGCAATGATTTTGCTTCCCGTGCCGTCCAGTCGGGTGCCAGCGCCGTCGTGATAACGCGTGAGCCCGAGGCCGAGCTGGTCTCGCTGGCGCAGGACAAGGGCTGTGCCATCCTGCTGACCGATGATCCCGAGGAGTTTCTGCTGCGTTTGGCGCACGCGTATCGCCTGGAGCTTGGCTGCCTGGTCGTTGGCATTACCGGTTCCATCGGCAAGACGACGACCAAGGACGTGCTCGCCGCTGTGCTCGCCAAGCGCTATCGTGTCTGGGCCACCAAGGGCAATTTCAATAACCTGATCGGCATGCCGCTCACGGTGCTTTCCGCTCCGGCCGATACCGAGGTTCTGGTGCTCGAGATGGGCATGAACCATTTCCACGAGATCGAGCGCCTGTCTCTGTCTGCCAATCCCAACCTTGCCATCGTGAGCAAGATCGGCACCTCTCATATCGGCATTTTGGGCAGCCGCGAGAACATCGCCCGCGCTAAGGCCGAGATTGTACAGGGCATGTGCGCCGCCGGCGACTATTTGCCGCTGCTGGTTTTGGGCGGCGAGGACGACTTTACGCCGTTCATTCGCGACACGTTCGCCCAACCTGCTGGTATCGACGTGATGCTGGCCGGCGTCTCGGACGATGATGAGGTCCGTGCCCGCGACGTTCGCGTTGATGACGAAGGCCGTCCGGTCTTTACGCTCGATTTTGGCCAGGGTGAGACGATCGATACCATGCTTGCCATCCCCGGCGTGCAGTCCGTTCCTAATGCCGTTAAGGCCGCCGCGGTTGCCTATCGCCTGGGCGTGACGCCCGAGCAGATCGATGCTGCCTTTAGGGGTCTCACGATCACCGGACACCGCCAGGAGATCAAGCGCGCCAAGAGCGGTGCACGCGTCATCGATGACTCCTATAACGCCAGTGCCGAATCCATGGCTGCTGGCCTCGATCTGCTGTGCTCGCTTTCGTGCACGGGGTCTCGCATGGCGATCCTGGGCGAGATGGGCGAGATGGGCGATGAGGCTCCTCGCATGCATGAGCTCGTGGGCGCCTATGCCGCCGCCAAGAAGCTCGACATGCTGGCGTGCGTGGGTGGTGAGCTGGCCCAGTTTATGGCCGATGCCGCGCGCATGATGGGCATGGACGAGGACCGCATCCAGGTGTTCTCCGATTATCAGCAGGTGCTCGACCGCATGGGCGGCGCGCTTGAAAAACATGATGTTGCACTGGTCAAGGGTTCCCGCTTTGTTGAGCTCGACCGCTTTGTGGAAGGTGTGTGCTAGCCCATGTTCGGCAATCCCTCGTATCCAACGTATCAGGCTTTTTTGGGGCTTGGCATCGCCGCAGCCATTGCGCTGCTGCTCATGCCGTGGTGGATTAAGCTGCTCAAGGTCGAGGGTATCGGCCAGCAGGTTCGTGCCGACGGCCCCAAGCGTCATTTGGTTAAGCAGGGAACGCCCACCATGGGTGGTGTTGTCATCCTCGTCGCGATCTCGCTGACCTGCCTGCTGATGGGCAAGCTCACCACCGAGCTCGTGCTTGTGCTGCTCGCCACGCTGGCGACCGGTGTGCTGGGCCTGATCGACGACCTGACCTCCGTTACGCATGGGCGCTCGCTCGGTCTGACGCCTCATGCCAAGATGATCGGCCTAACCATTATCTGTGTCACCTTTACGGTGCTTGCCGTCAACTGGTGCGGCGTCGCCCCCGAGATTCGTTTTCCCGGTGGGTTGACGATTGACCTTGGCGTGCTTTCGACTACCATCTGCGGCTATTCGTTCCCGTGGCTCTATATTGTCTTTTGCTGGCTGATGATTGCCGGTCTTTCTAATGCCGTGAACTTGACCGATGGCCTTGACGGTCTTGCCGGCGGCACCTCCATGATCGCCATGCTCGCCATGGCTGCCATGGCGTTTTTGCACGGAGACGTGAACCTGTCCATCTTCTGCACCGCGTGTGCCGGTGCCTGCCTGGGCTTTCTGTGGTTCAACTGCTATCCGGCGAGCATCTTTATGGGTGATACCGGCTCGCTTGCTCTGGGCGCCGCGTTTGCCTGTACGTCCATCATGACTAACACCGAGGTCGTCTCCCTCATCATCGGTGGCCTGTTTATCGTTGAGACCCTGTCGGTCATGATTCAGGTTGTCTACTTCCACTTTACGCACAAGCGCGTCTTCCTTATGGCGCCCATCCATCATCATTTCGAAAAGAAGGGTTGGGCCGAGACCAAGGTCGTCATCCGTTTTTGGATTATCGCTGCGGCATTTGGTGCCGTTGGCCTTGCCCTGTTCTTCCAGTTGGGATAGTGGTCTTTCATGCCTCTTGCTGATGTCTTTAGCCTGCTCGTTTTGGGTCAGGGCAAATCCGGTCTCGATGTCGCCCGCTGGGCGCTGGCACATCCAGAGCGCGTAAGCGCCGTTACCGTGTATGGCGGCGGCACCTCTGAGCCCAATGACGCCACGCGTGCGCTCGAGGCTGCCGGTGCGTCGTTTGTCTATGGGACCGAACAGGTCGAGGGCGCCTATGACGTATGCGTGACGTGCCCGGGCATCTCGGAGTTCTCGGGCTTCTTTAAGGCCGGGCGCGAACATGCCGCTCAGATTATGGGTGAGCCAGAGTTTGCCTATCGCCTGTCGCCCGATAACTGGATTGCCATCACGGGCACCAACGGTAAGACGACCACCACGTCGCTGACTGATTATCTGCTCAAGGCTGCCGGCGAGGCCAGCGTAGCTGTCGGCAACATCGGCGAGCCGCCGGTCAACGAGATTGACGGCCGAGCCCACAACGAGTGGTTTGTGGCTGAGCTCTCGAGCTATCAGATTGCTACGACCACCGAGCTCCACCCTCGCGTGGCAGTGCTGCTCAACATCACTCCCGACCACTTGGGCTGGCATAAGAGCCATAAGAACTATGCGCTTGCCAAGATCAAGCTGTTTGACAATATGGTCGATGACGATCTGGTGGTTGTCGACGTCGAAGACGCCGGCATTCACGAGTTCGATGAGTACATCTATACGCCGGGTCGCCGCATCTGCAAGGTCGCTTTTGACGAGCCCGAGGGTGCAGACGCCGCCTTTGTGCGCGACGGCAAAATGGTCGTGCGCCTGAAGGGCGTCGAGACCCAGCTTGTCGCCACGTCCGAGCTCAAGATCTCGGGCCATCACAATGTCATCAATGCCTTATGTGCCGCCACGGCTGCTCTGGCCGTCGGTGCCGATGTCGATGGTGTCCGCCGCGGTCTGGCCTCGTTCCAGCCGCTCGAGCATCGCGTGGAGCCGTGCGGCGAGATTGACGGTGTGCGCTACGTCAACGATTCCAAGGCGACCAACACCGACGCGGTCGAGAAGGCACTGACGGCATTTCCCGATGACGACGTGATCTTGCTGCTCGGCGGCCACGATAAGGGCACGCCGCTCACGGACTTCGCGCGCGTTGTTATGGATAACGTGCGCTCGGTCGTCTGCTTTGGCGATGCGCGCGAGCGCTTCACCGCCGCTATGGACGAGGCCGATGTCGATGGCGATGTGGATATCGCCCAGGCGGATGACCTACGCGATGCCGTGGACGTTGCCCGTTCGCTGTCGAGCCGTGGCGACGTGATCTTACTTTCTCCTGCCTGCTCTTCGTTCGATGAGTTCTCGGGCTATGAGGAGCGCGGCCGCGTGTTTAAGGACTATGTGGCCCAGCTTGCCGCTGCAGCGAAATCGCAAATGGAATAGGGGTTGCCGGTGAGAGAGGAGAGCCCCCGACAAGGTATGAGGAGGCCCGACTCGGACCGTGCTTCCTCGCGGCGTAGCACACCGCGTTCCGGTCGCGGCGGGCGGTCGTTTAGCGAACGCTATATTGCCGGCGTTCCCGCCCGCATCATGCGCCCCCGTCTGATATTCATGGCCTGTCTGTTTATCTTGGTGTGTTTTGGCCTGCTGATGGTGTACTCGGCGTCTTCGGTCGAGGCGCTGCACGAGAATGGCTCAGCGACGTTTTTTCTGGGTCGACAGGCTGCGTTTGCCGTGGTCGGTGTTCTGGCGCTGATTGCCATCGTGCGCGTTTTGCCGGACAGCTGGTTTGGGGAGGATGTGCTCAGGATCTTCCTCATAGGCATGATAGGGCTACTGTTTCTGGTGTTCTTGGTGGGCAGCGGCAGCCGTGGCGCCACGCGCTGGCTCAACATCGCCGGCATTCAGTTCCAGCCTTCCGAGTTTTTAAAGCCATTTGCCATTGCGTATTCGGCCATCATGCTCGATTGCTTCTTTTCGCCCGGTGGCAACATCAACGAATTCCTTCGCAAGATGGGCATCTACCTGGGCATTTCGCTCTTTCTGATCTTTATCCAGCCCGATTTCGGTACCGTCCTGATCATCCTGTTGACCCTCATGTGCATGGCGTTGTTTGCGGGTCTCGACCCCAGATTTATCATCGGCGTGCTAATCTTCGGCATTCTCGTGATCGTGATTGCGCTTGTCGCAGAGCCATACCGTATGGTGCGTATTCAGGTTGCCTTGAACCCTTGGGCCGATGAGTATGGTGACGGCTATCAGGCCACGCTTGCCATCATGGCCTTTGCCTCGGGCGGTCTGTTCGGCCGTGGCATCGGCAACTCAACCATGAAGTACTCGTATCTGCCCGAGGCGCACAATGACTACATCCTGGCCATCATTGGCGAGGAAGTCGGTTTTGTCGGAACCGTCCTGTTCTTCTTGGTGTTTGCGATGCTGATCTACTCGGCGTTTCGCATTGCCGAGCAGGCGACCGATCGTCGGGGCGCGCTCATGGCGTCTGGCTCTGCGGTCATTCTCGCGGTGCAGTTTTTGATCAATGCGCTGGGCATCCTCAACGTGTTTCCCATGACGGGCAAACCGTTGCCGTTTATTAGCTATGGCGGTTCGTCGATTATTGTGTCGCTTATGCTTGCCGGTCTGATCCTACGCGTTTCGTACGAGAGCGCCCGTCGCGATGAGTACGACCGTCGCCGCGAGAGCTTTGCCGTTATGGATGAGAGTACCGCCGGCGTGCCCCACGTGCGCGGCGAGCGGTCTTCGCGTAACGGCTTTACCGTTCTGGATGGCTCTGCGACCGAGCCGGCAGCCCGTCCGCGTCAGCGAACGGCGCCGCAAGGTCGTCCGCAGCGCCCAACTCCTCGCAATGCGGGCGGCGGATATAATCGAATCGATTTGAACTCGGACCCGTCGGCGCGTTTGCGCACCGACGACCAGGGACCGCGTGTACGAAGGGACTACCATGACCGATAAGATGACCGTTGCTATTGCAGCCGGCGGCACGGCAGGGCATATCAACCCCGCGCTCGCCTTGGCCGAAGAGCTGCGTGACCGTGGCCACCACGTTGTGTTCGTGGGCCAGTCGCGCAAGCTCGAGGGTCGTCTGGTCCCCGAGGCTGGGTTTGATTTTGTGCCCATTACGGTTACGGGCTTCGACCGCTCCCGTCCCTGGACAGCGCTGACCTCGCTGTGGCGTGTCAACAAGGCCAAGCGTGCGCTCGCCAGTCATTTCTCAAAGGTCGGCAAGCCCGATGCCGCCATCGGTTTTGGTGCCTATGTCGAGGTTCCGCTGCTGGGGTGGTGCAAGGGCGCAGGCGTTCCGTATCTGCTGCATGAGCAGAACTCTGTTCCGGGCCTGGCCAACAAGATGATGAACCCCCACGCCGCTCGCGTGTGCATCTCGGTGCCGGCAGCGCGCTCGGTCTTTGAGCGCGAAGGTGACCCTGACCACGTGCTCATGACCGGCAACCCCGTACGTCGCTCGGTGATCGAGGGCGATCGCGCTCGCGGCCGCAAGGCACTTGGCGTTCCCGAGGACGCTACGCTGCTGCTCGTCTTTGGCGGTTCACTTGGCGCCCAGCACCTCAACGAGCGCGCGGTTTCGCTCAAAAACGAGCTGCTTTCGCGCAAGAACCTCTATGTGTTGCATTCGACGGGTGCCGACGGCTTTGAGAAGACCGAGCGCGCTTTGGCGCTGACGCCCGAGGAGGCGAAGCGTTACCGCGTCCAGCCTTACATCGACAACATGGGCGACATGCTGGCTGCTGCCGATTTGGTGCTCTCGCGTTCGGGTGCATCGAGCGTGGCCGAGATCGCTGCGCTCGCCGTGCCCTCGATACTCGTGCCGTATCCGCATGCGACGGCCGACCACCAAACCACCAATGCCCGTTATCTGGTCGACGCCGGGGCCGGCGTGCTCTGTGCCGATGCCGATATCGACGGTTCTGCCTTTGCCGATGAGCTGCTGCACCTGGTCGATGACGCGGCAGAGCGCGACGTCATGCGTCAGGCGGCGCGCGTTCTGGCTCAGGATAGGGCCGCCGCTCTTCTGGCCGATGCGGTAGAGGGTTTGCGTTAGTTAGACGGGATATCGTCGGTCGCCCTCGCGCTGATGCGGTAGGTGCGGTACAGTTAACGGGTTACAGGCAGTGTTTACGCAAGGAGTACACGAGCACATGGCTGATTCCCAGACTGCAACCTCCGCGCCCGAGTTTAAGAGCGCCCACTTTATCGGTATCGGCGGCGCCGGCATGAGCGGCATCGCCCTCGTTCTGCACGAGCGCGGTTATGCCGTTACCGGCTCCGACCTTAAGACGTCACGTTATATCCGCCAGCTTACCCGCGCTGGTGTGAAGGTGCATGTGGGCCATGAGGCAGCCACGATCGACGAGGTCAAGCCCGACGTGGTTGTTGTCTCCACCGCTATTCCGGAGTCCAACCCTGAGCTCGTGCGCGCTCGCGAGCTGGGCATTCCCGTGTGGCCCCGTGCCAAGATGCTCTCTGCTTTGGGCCACGGCTACACTACCGTCGCTGTTGCCGGCACGCATGGCAAGACCACCACGTCTTCGATGTGCGCCACCATGCTCGACCGCATGGGTCTGGATCCGAGCTTCTTGATCGGCGGCATCGTCGAGGGCTATGACACGAACGGCAAGAACGGCTCGGGAGACTACTTTGTCGCCGAGGCCGACGAGTCCGACAGCTCCTTCCTGTTCCTGAACCCCAACGTGGTCATTGTGACCAACGTCGAGGCCGACCACCTCGATCACTACTCGGGTATCGAGGAGATCGAGGCAACTTTCGCCAAATTCATGAGCCTGGTGGGCGAGGACGGCACCGTCATCGTCTGCGGCGAGGACCCGCATCTGGTCGAGCTCGCCAAGTCGACGGGCCGTCACGTGCTTTCCTACGGCTTTGCCGAGAGCAACGACATCGTCTGCGTGCACCCGGATGTCAAGGGCATCCAGAGTGACTTTATCGTTCGCTTTGAGGACGGCACTGAGCACGCTGTGGAGATCAAGAGCAATCCCGGTCGCCACAACATGCTCAACGCCACGGCGGTGCTCACCGTCGCCCATGTCCTGGGCCTTGACATCGACGCCGCCGCCAAGGCGCTCTCGAGCTTTGAGGGCGTCCGCCGTCGCTTTACCCACGTGGGCGATATCGATGGCATCACCGTGGTCGATGATTACGGCCATCACCCCACCGAGATCAAGGCGACGCTTGCCGCCGCTTCGTCGCTGGGCTACAAGCACGTCGACGTCGTGTTCCAGCCGCACCGCTATTCGCGCCTGCAGGCCCTGTGCGACGACTTTGCCGATGCATTTGCCAATGCCGATAAACTGCTGCTGATTGATGTGTTCTCGGCTGGCGAGATGCCCATTCCGGGTGTCACCTCTAAGATGCTCGCCGATACCGTGCGCGCCAAGCATCCTGGCAAGGAGGTCGTGTACTGCTCCAGCCGTCTTGAGCTCAATCAGGAGCTCGAGCAGATGGTGGGCGAGGGCGACCTGCTGCTCACCATGGGTGCCGGCGACGTTACGACCGTCGGTCCCGAGTTCATTGAGTATCTGACTGCCAAGAAAGACGCTTAAGTCTAATGGGTCTGTTTAACGCCGTCATGGCGCTCTCGGGCATGATCGACACGGATGTGATCGAGGACGAGCGCCTTGCGCGTCATACGAGCTATCGTATCGGCGGCAAGGCCGACCTCTTTGTGACGTGCCATAGCTATCATGCCCTCCGCCGCGCCGTGGCGGTGCTCGATCGCGAGCAGGTGCCGTGGGTCATCATCGGCAAGGGCTCCAATCTGCTGGTTGCCGATGGCGGTTATCGCGGTGCCGTCATTTCGCTCGGACGTGAGTTTCAGCGCACGGTTGTTGCCGATGACGGTTGTACGCTGACGGTCGGTGCGGGCGTGATGTTTGCGCGCCTGGTCAACGATGCCCTGTCGCGTAGCCTCTCGGGCCTTGAGTTTGCCGTTGGCATTCCTGGTTCGGTCGGCGGTGCGATATCTATGAATGCCGGCACACGGACCGAGTGGATTGGCTCGCTGGTTGAGGATGTCGTAACGTTTGACCCGGCATCCGGTATCAAGCATTATGCGGGGTCCGAGATCACTTGGGGCTACCGCGAATGTAGCCTTCCCCGCAATGAGATCATCCTCGAGTGCGTGCTCAAGCTAAAACCGGCGCCCAAGGCCGACATTCGCGAGCGCATGGAGCGGTACCTTACAAGGCGCAAGCGTACGCAGCCCATGGGTCGCGCATCCTGCGGGTCTGTCTTTCGCAACCCGCCCAATGCGAGTGTGGGCAAGCTTATCGAGGATTGTGGATTAAAGGGTTTTTCGATTGGCGGCGCGGAAGTTTCGCCCGTTCACGCTAATTTTATCGTTAATAACGGAATTGCCTCGGCCGATGACGTTGCCGCGGTTATTAGACATGTGCACGGAAAGGTGAGGGAGGCGTATGGCATCGAGCTCAGACCGGAAGTTAAATTCCTCGGCTTCTAGAGCATCGAAACCCACCTTCCGCCGCGCCGGAGGGCGTTCCGGCGCGCCTGCCAAACCTCAACGCAATACCGTCGCGCACTCTAAGTCTGTCGGGCATGCTCGACAGACCAGTCGTCCGGTCGTCGGCTCGCAGCTCGGTAATCGTCCGGCCGCAAAAAAGTCCTCGCGTCCCTCGGTGACGTCAAAGCCTGTTATGGGCGCCAAGCCTGCCCGTCCCATGGCAGCTCCCAAGCCCTCGACGGGAACTAAAGCGGCGCGTCCAGGTCGCACGCTGGGCGCATCGAAACCGCGCTCGCTGACATCGGTGCCGGCTACCGCCAAGAAGCCTTCGAGTAAAAAAGGTTTCAACCCGTTATCTTCACTTGGAGCGATGGCAAATAAAACATCAGACGCCGTTTCTGTCGTTACAGGCAAAGGCAAAATCGTGGGCGGCGTTCTGGCCGTCTTGGCCGTGCTCGTCGTCGTTGCCATCGTGGTGATCAACTCTGGACTGTTTACTGCCACTGATATTCAGATTCAAGGCAGCGAGCATGTGACGAAGCACGATGCTATCCAGCTGATCGACTTGCCCGAGGGAACGTCGCTTTTTAACGTCGATCCCGACCAGATTACCGAGGATCTCAAGCAGAACCCGTGGGTTTCGGGCGTGGATGTCCAGCGCCAGTTTCCCCATACGCTTATCATCACGCCGACGGAGCGTAAAGTTATCGCCATTGCGTATATCAGCTCCGACGACCTTGCCTGGGCTATCGGAGACGATGACACCTGGATCGCCCCGCTGTCGACGTCGGTCGAAGTGGACGACCAGGGCAACGTCATCACGACAGGGCAGGGCTCAAATACCTTGACCGGAATCGATGCCGCGCTGGCGCTCGCCAAGCATTATGGCGCGGTGTTGTTGACTGATGTCTCGGCGGATGTCGCTCCGGTTTCCGGCCAGGCGGTGAACTCCAAAGCCGTTAAGGCCGGCCTGGATTATGTGCGTGGTTTTTCGAGCGAGTTCTTGGGACAAGTCAAGGATATTTCCACGCCTTCGGTCGAAGCCATCTCGGCAAACCTCAATAACGGCATTGAGGTGTCGCTGGGCGATTCGGACGATATCGCCAAGAAGGAACGCGTAGTCACCAAGTTGCTTTCGCAGGTAGAGGGCGTAACGTATATCAATGTGCGCTCTCCGGGCAACTACACATTTAGGAATGCTCCGACCTCGTAGCGCTGGTTGATGCTTTGTTGAGGGGCCATACCACGCCGTTTATCTGGTTTGTTTGGTTTTCACGGTCAATTATTTGACTGATACGTTCATAATGTGCAAACATAATACGGTTTACCTTTGCATTTACTTTCAACCTGAAGGTTAATGTGCGCAGGGGTCGACCCATGCTATGGCTATAACCTTTGTTCGGAGGACCGACATGCACGAGACAGAGATCAACAACTACCTTGCCGTCATTAAGGTGGTCGGCGTCGGCGGCGGCGGTACCAACGCGGTCAATCGAATGATCGAAGAGGGCATCCGCGGCGTCGAGTTTGTTGCCATCAACACCGATGCTCAGGCACTCGCGATCTCTGATGCCGATATCAAGGTGCACATCGGCACCGACCTTACCCGCGGCCTGGGCGCCGGCGCCAATCCCGAGGTTGGCCGCAAGGCTGCCGATGAGTCCCGCGACGACATCGCCGAGGCGCTCGCTGGCGCCGACATGGTGTTTATCACCTGCGGCGAGGGCGGCGGCACCGGTACCGGCGCTGCTCCCATCGTTGCCGATATCGCGATGAACGAGGTCGGCGCACTGACCGTCGCCGTCGTGACCAAGCCCTTCACCTTCGAGGGCCGCAAGCGTAAGAAGAGCGCCGAGGAGGGCATCAAGACCCTCTCCGATTGCGTCGACACCATGATCGTCATTCCTAACGATAAGCTGCTCGACATCGCCGAGAAGAAGACCACCATGCTCGAGGCCTTCGCGATTGCCGATGGCGTCCTTTCCCAGGGCACCCAGGGCATCACCGACCTCATCACCGTCCCCGGTATCATCAACCTGGACTTCGCCGATGTTAAGACCATCATGAAGCAGGCCGGTACCGCCATGATGGGTATCGGTACCTCTTCTGGGGATACTCGTGCCGTCGACGCTGCCCAGCAGGCCATCTCCAGCCCGCTGCTCGAGAGCTCCATCGATGGTGCCACGCGCGTGCTGCTCTCCATCGCCGGTTCCAAGGACCTGGGCATCCAGGAGATCAGCGACGCCGCCGACGTTGTCGCCAACGCCGTCGACCCCGAGGCCAACATCATCTTCGGTACCGTTGTCGACGAGTCCCTGGGCGATCAGGTGCGTATCACCGTCATCGCTACGGGCTTCTCCGACTCCAACGTCAACCGTCAGGATGAGCTCTTTGCTGCTCAGCAGTCTCAGAGCAAGGCCGCTGCCTCCGCTGAGCCGCAGCGCACCGCCCCGGCTGCCAGCCCGGCTCAGGCCGCTCCGACCCGCAACGTCGGTGGTACCGAGCTGCCCAACTTTGGCAACGACCAGTTCGAGCTTCCCGACTTCCTGAAGCGCGGTAGCTTCTAGTTCGTTTTTCTCAACGACCTGCACGGGGTGTGTCCATTTGGATGCACCCCGTTTTGTTTCTCGTTTGTAAACGAAAGCCTCCAATCTCCTTACGTTCCCTTTACGTTTGGTCCCTACCGCTGCGGGTATCCTTTTAAGGAAGTATGACAGCCGTATAAACGCGGACTGCGCGGCGACGCCGCGGTACTTGTGTTATTAGGAGGCTTTAGTATGGCAGCACGTGCGGACAACGTTTCGCGTGTCGACCATGATGGAGTTACGTTGGTGGAGGGCGCGACATCCGATGTCCGCTTTGCCTTTACCGAGCGCACCGGTGGCGTTTCTGAAGATGCGTACTCCTCGCTCAACCTGGGCTCGCATGTAGGCGATGACCCCTTTGCTGTTCAAGAAAATCGTCGTCGAGCGCTCGAAGCTATGGGCGCCACTGAGTGCGAGCATAATCTGCTCGTGCCCAATCAGGTACATGGTGACCATATCGTTACGGTGACTTCGAACGGCGCCGACGATCTTGAGGCTGTTCGCGAGCAGATTGCCGAGGGCTGCGACGCCATCGTCTGTACGGCCCATGACGTGCCCGTGCTGCTCTGCTTTGCCGACTGCGTTCCCGTGGTGCTGGTGGCCCCCAGCGGATTTGCCGTGGTGCACTCCGGTTGGAAGGGCACGATTGCACGTATTTCTGCCAAGGCGTGCCAGGCGCTTTGCGATGCTGCCGGCTGCGATGCGAGCGACGTTTCCGCCTATATCGGGCCCCATATCCTGGGTGACGAGTACGAGGTTTCCCAGGAGCTCATGGATCGCTTTGCCGCCGAGTTCTCTTGGATCGATGCGAGTACCTCTCGCATGCTCGATCTTTCCGCTGCCATTTGCGAGGCGCTGGTAGATGTCGGTGTCGACGCGGATAATATCGTGGATACCCAGCTTTCGACCGTGCGTCAGAACGACCGCTTTTATTCCTACCGTAACGAGGACGGCACCTGTGGGCGCCATGCCGCGATCGGCGTGATGCTATGAGAAAGATCGTATCGGTCCTGAGCGCCGCTGTGCTTACGCTTACGCTGTGCGCCTGTTCTTCGGGATCTTCTACCTCTTCCATTACTGTGGCCGGCTCCACGACCTGCCTTCCTATCGCCGAGATTGCGGCAGAGGGCTTTAAGGAGGAGACCGGCATCGACGTGCTCGTTTCCGGTTTGGGTTCTTCCGCTGGCATCGAAGCCGTCAGCGCTGGCACGGCCGATATCGCCAGCTCCTCCCGTGGACTCAATGCCGACGAACAGGATTTGGGCCTGACTCCCATCGTCATTGCCCACGACGGTATCGCGGTCATCGTGAACGACGATAACCCGGTCGATAACCTCTCGACCGAGCAGCTCCGCGATATTTACGCCGGCAAGATCACCAACTGGAAAGAAGTCGGTGGCGAGGACCTGAGGATTCAGGTCATCAACCGAGATGAGGCGTCCGGCACGCGTGAGGCCTTTCGCACCATCGTGATGGACGGCACCCCGTTCGATCGCCGCTCGGCCGTTCTTTCGGGCACGGGCCAGGTGCGCGACGTGGTATCTCGTTCGCGCGGTGCCATTGGCTACATTTCGCTGGGCTTCGTCGATAGCCTCAACGCCAAGACCTCGGTCAAGGCCGTCTCGGTCAATCATGTTGAGGCGTCCGAGAAGACGGTCGCGAGCGGCGGCTATCCCATCTCACGCGACCTTTACTTCTTTGTGAAGGGTGCGCCTTCACAGCAGGCGCAGGATTACATCGACTACGTGACGTCCGAAAAGATGGACAAGCAGATTCGCGAGGCGGGCTTTATCCCCGTCACCAACGACGAGAAGGGGAGTGAGTAGCATGGAAGCACAGGAAAACTCCCAGACTGAGCGGAATGTTCAGACGCCCAAGAAGCGCGAGCTGGCGCTCGTATCGCGCAGTACCTATATCAAGGAGAAGGCGCTGCAGTGGATCTTCTTTGCCTGCGCGTTCTTGGCGGTCGTTACCGTCATCCTGATTTTTGTCTTTACCACGTACTCGGCGCTGCCCGTCTTTACCGACATCGGTCTGGCGGACTTCTTTAGCTTTACGTGGGCGCCCTCTGAGGGCCACTACGGCATCGTGTCGCTGCTTGCCGGCTCGGGTCTGGTGACCGTCGGTGCGCTCGCCATGGGTGTGCCCCTAGGCGTGGGCACGGCCGTGTATCTGGTCGAGATCGCCAGCAAGCGCGTGCGCAAGCTCATCAGCCCTGCCGTTGACCTGTTGGCCGGCATCCCTTCTATCATCTATGGCTTCTTTGGCATGATCATCATCCGTCCGTTTATCGCGCAACTGACCGGTGGTCTTGGTTTTGGTGCGCTGACGGCGTGGTTCGTGCTTGCCATCATGATCGTCCCTACCATCACCACGCTCACCATCGATGCCCTCAATTCCATTCCCATGGGTATTCGCGAGGCATCGTATGCCATGGGTGCTACTAAGTGGCAGACCATCTATAAGGTCGTGCTACCTGCCGCCAAGCTGGGTATCGTGGATGCCATCGTGCTGGGTATGGGCCGTGCCATCGGCGAGACCATGGCCGTGCTCATGGTCGTGGGTAACGCCCCGGTTATTCCCGACAGCATTGCGAGCCCCATCTCGACGCTCACGAGCCAGATCGCGCTCGACATGAGCTATTCCTCGGGTCTGCACCGCTCGGCGCTGTTCGGCATGGGCGTGGTCCTGTTTATCATCTCCGCCACGCTGGTGGGCATCGTCCGTCTGATTTCCAAGAAGAAGAGGGGGTAGGCTATGTCCGATTTCGTTGACACGACGGTCGATACGACCTCGTCGCGCGAGCGCATCAAGCGTGCCCTTTCCCATGGCAAGAAGGGCCGCATCAACAAGGACCTGTCCAACAAGATCATGCTTGGCGTGTTCCGTGCCGCGGCATACATCACCACGCTGGTGCTTGTCGCTATCATCGCCTATGTGGTCATTAACGGCCTGCCGCATATCTCGCTCGACTTTATCTTCGGTTGGCCCCAGGGCGTCAACGCCGAGGGCGGAATTTGGCCCACGATCGTCTCGACCGTCTATGTGACGGCGCTCGCCATGCTTATCTGCACGCCGATTGCTGTGCTGGCAGCCGTCTATCTGGCCGAGTACGCCAAGCAGGGCAAGGTCGTCGAGCTCATTCGCTACGCTGCTGACGCTTTGGCCTCGGTGCCCTCCATCGTTATGGGCCTGTTTGGCTACGCCTTGTTTGTCGAGGCCATGGGCCTGGGCCTTTCGATGGTCTCGGCCGCTCTGGCGCTCGCGCTCTTGATGCTTCCCATCGTCATGCGCACCACCGAAGAGGCCATTCGCGCCGTCCCGCGCTATATCCGTTGGGGCGCGTACGGCCTGGGCGCCACCAAGTGGCAGGTTGTCTCCAAGATTGTGCTTCCTTCTGCCTTTGGCCGTATTGCCACGGGCATCGTCCTCGCCATCGGTCGCGCCATTGGCGAGACCGCGGTGGTGCTCTACACCATGGGCCAAGCCATCAATCTACCTATTTCGCCGCTCGATTCCGGCCGCCCCATGACGGTTCACCTGTACCTGCTTGCCAACGACGGCATCAACATGAACGCAGCCTACGGCACCGCGCTCTTGCTGATGGTGATCATTCTTGCCTTCAACCTGTTTGCGCGCTTCCTGTCGCGCAAGCGTCGCTAGTTAAGGAGTCCCATGTCCGTTTATCAGTCCGCTCCCACGCTGGAGCAAGCGGCCATTACGGCCAAGGATTTCAACTTTTGGTACGGTGACTTTCATGCGCTGACGGGGCTTGACCTCAACATCGCCAAAAACGCCATCACCTCGTTTATCGGCCCTTCGGGCTGCGGTAAATCGACGTTTTTGCGCTGCATCAACCGTATGAATGACCTGATCGAGGGTACGCGCGTCGAGGGCACCATGACGCTCGACGGCAATGATATCTATGCCGAGGGCGTCGACCCGGTCGATCTTCGTCGTCGCGTGGGCATGATCTTTCAGCAGCCCAACCCGTTTCCCAAATCCATCTACGAGAATGTCGCCTTTGGCCCTCGTCTGCAGGGCGTGACTAGCAAAGGCGACCTCGATGACATCGTGGAAGAATCGCTCAGGCGCGCCAACCTCTGGAGAGAGGTATCCAATCAGCTCAACAAGGATGGTTTGGCGCTCTCGGGTGGTCAGCAGCAGCGTCTGTGCATCGCCCGCGTGCTTGCGGTGCAACCCGATGTCCTCCTGATGGACGAGCCCTGCTCTGCCATCGACCCCACGTCCGTCTCTAAGGTCGAGGATCTGATGGCCGAGCTGGCGCCCGAGATGACGATCATCATCGTCACGCATTCAATGCAGCAGGCAGCTCGTATCAGCGACTACACCGCATTCTTCTTGCAGGAAGTTGCCGGCGAGCCCGCCACGCTCATCGAGTATGGTCAAACCGACGCAATCTTCACCAGCCCGGTGGACTCGCGGACGGAAGACTATATCACCGGCCGCTTTGGCTAATCGGTGCGACTAGTCCCAAGCCGATCGGACCTGGTCCGGTGCGTATTCACTGTGCGGGCGGCATGACCGCACCCAACTGATTGGAGTGAACCATGCGCAAACTGTTTTCCCGTCAGCTCATCGAGGCCCGTCACGAGATGCTGAGCATCTACGAGGCCGTCGATCTGGCCCTCCACGATGCCGTGAAGGCCTATGTGACCGACGACCGCAAGCTCGCCACCAAGACCAAGAAGCGCACACTTTCGATTGACGCACGCTGCGCCAACCTGGAGGCCGTCTGCTACAACCTGATCGCCACGCAGTCACCGGTCGCCTCCGACTTCCGCCTGCTTCAGACGATCATCTACGTCGACTTTAACCTGCAGCGCATGACCGATAAAGTCCGTCAGATCTGCCGTGCCACGCGTCATATGATCAAGGCCGACATCTCGCTGCCCAAGGAGCTTGTCGGCACGGTCGAGGCCGAGGCTGAGGCCGTCTACCAGGTGCTGGGCTCTTCGCTTTCTGCGCTCGTCACCAATGACATGTCCATCATCTGCAACCTGGCCGTCGAGGACGAGCCAGTGCACGCCGCCTACGAGAAGTTCTTTCGCACCTTTAACCGTATGGATACGGGCGACTTTATGGACGACGACAGCAACTATGACGACCTGCGCCGCGCCATCATGGTTTCGCGCTACCTCGATCGCATTGCTTCGATTTCCATCGATGCCGCTTGCCGTCTGACTTTCCTGTTGACTGGTCAGCGTATGAACGCCGGCGATATCGCCCGCACTGATGAGGATGAGCTCGAGAGCATGCGCGTGCCTTCGGGCGAGGGTGTTATCATGAGGCCCGCCGTCGACGCTCGCTACGTTGCCAAGGTGCCCGCCAACGAGGTCAGCGAGGGTCTTCGCTACCTGCTCGATCATCTTGAGGACGAGGACGATGGCGAGGACGACGAGGAGTAAGTAACCCCGTTCGTCGAAAGATTGTAAATACCTAAGTGAGCGCGGCCTTGCACATGCGGGGCCGCGCTCTTGCGTTAGCATGGGACTACTTGTTTGGCTGTCAGCGGAGGCGATTAGCAATGGATAACTATTTGGACTTGATGCGCGCTCGCCGCGAGCAGATTCTGGAACGTTTTTATGCGGCGCTCGATCGCGCAGGCCGTCCCCACGATGCCGCGAGCCTCATTGCCGTGTCCAAGACCGTTGGTGTCGATGAGACCGTTGCCGCCATCCAGGCGGGGTATCGCCATTTTGCCGAGAACCGCCCGCAGGAGCTGGTTCGCAAGCTCACGGGTCTGGCGGAGCATCCGGAGCTGCCCGAGGTGCGCTTCGATATGATCGGCAACCTGCAGACCAATAAGATCAATGCGGTGCTGGGCTCAGCCGAGCTGATTCACTCGGTGGGTTCGCTGCATCTGGCGCAGGCGATCTCGAGCCGTGCTGTCCGCAAGATTGAGGCAGGCGAGCTCGCCGGCCCCCAGCGTGTGCTCATCGAGGTCAATGTGAGTGGTGAGGAGTCGAAGGGAGGCTTTTCGCCCGATGAGATTCGCGCCGCCGCGGGTGAACTTGCGGAACTTGAGGGAATTTGCGTACAGGGGCTTATGACTATGGCGCCCCGGGGGAATAAGGATGTGGCACGCCGCACCTTTGCGGGGCTTCGTGAGCTGAGGGATGAGCTGGAGGCGGCGCATCCCGATTTGAACCTGCCTGAGCTTTCCTGCGGCATGAGCGAGGACTTTGAGCCTGCCCTTGAGGAGGGCTCTACGCTCGTTCGCCTGGGCAGGGTAGTATTTAGCCCGGAGTTTGCAGTAAAATAAGGCTCTGAAGTGCGCACTGATTATCGGGGCGCCTGCACTAAACCGCGAGAGGACACAACCATGGGCTTCCTTGACGAGATTAAAAATAAGATGCACCTGGGCGGCCAGCAGGGTTACGACCAGGGTTATGGCCAGGACGACGACTACGGCTACGATGAAGGCTATGACGATAGTTATCAGGGCAACGGCTACAGCGGTGCTTCGGGCGAGGGCTTCTACACCCAAGACGAGCCGAGCAACGGCCTGCTTGGTCAGACGCGCCGCGGTGAAGCTGAGTCGGTTGCCGTGTATACGCGCTCCGGTCAGCTGGTCGGCGATGACTCCCGCCATGCCACGACGTATAACCCGCCTTCGCGCTCGCAGGACAGTGTTGCGAGCGGTTATCGTCCTGGTGCCTATGACACGCCGTCGAGCTACGCCGAGAACACCCGCGCCCGTGCCGCCGCTGCGCCCGCGCCTGCACCGAGCGATGCCTCGGCCTATGCGAGCAATATCATCAACGCCACACCGCAGCTGCCGGCCTATGTCCTGCGCCCCGAGAGCTATGACGACGTGGAGACCGTGGTGCGCCGCGTTCGCACCAAGCAGCCTGTCGCACTGATTTTTGTGGGCGTACGTACCGAAGTTGCCAAGCGCGTCTTGGACTTCTCTTATGGCTTTGCCTGTGGTCTGGGCGCCACGGTCAAGGAGGTGGGCGACCGCGTGTTCATGGTGCTGCCCGCCGGCTGCGAGGTCAAAGATTCCGATCTCAAGAAGCTTCGTGCCGACGGCTACCTTAAGTAAAGACAAGACGAGGAGATCCCCATCAACATCTACACTATCATCCAACTGGTCAACACGCTGTTCAACTTCTATTCCACGCTCATTGTCGTCTACTGCTTTATGACGTGGATTCCCATGAAGCAGGGTGGTTTGCTTCAGGATATTGCCGCGGTGCTCGATAGCGTGTGCGGTCCGTGGCTCAACCTGTTCCGTCGTTTCATCCCGCCGATGGGCGGTATCGATTTTTCGCCGGTCGTTGCGATTATTGCGTTGCAGTTGGTGCAGAGGCTGGTTCTGCAGCTTCTTATAGGTATACTCGTATAGAACTGACTTAGTAACTTACGTCGGGCGTGTAGCGCCGAGGCGATGAAAAAGGAGACTTGTTATGGCTATTACCCCCGCAGACATCCAGGCTCAGACTTTCTCTGAGGCCAAGCGTGGCTACGATCCTGCCGAGGTCGACGTCTTCTTGGAGACGCTGTCTTCCGAGGTTGACGCTATGCTCGCTAAGATTGTCGACCTTAAGGGTCGTCTGACTGCTACCGAGCAGCAGCTTGCCGATGCGCAGGCTCAGCTTGCCCAGGCTCAGGATGCCACCGCCCAGGCCGTTCCTGCCGCCCCCGTGGCTGCTCCCGCCCCTGACTTCTCCGCTCAGGAGCGCCAGATTTCCGCTGCCCTGATCGCTGCCCAGCAGACCGCCGAGGCAATTGTCAACGACGCCAACGAGAACGCTGATCGCATCCGCAACGAGGCTGACGCCAAGGCCCGCGAGGTTATCCGCCAGGCTCTGACCGAGAAGCAGGCCGAGCTCGAGGAAATCGACCGTCTGAAGGCTTCCCGCGAGGAGTTCAAGGCCGAGTATCTCAAGCTCATCCAGCACTTTATGGACGACGCCCAGAACTCCTTCCCGGCCGACCTCATGGCCTCCACGCCGGTCGGTTCTGCCGCTTCTCCCGCGGTGACCGTTCCCGCCGCCGAGCCGCTGCCCGTCGCCGATCCGGTTGTCCCCGTGGCCGATCCCTTCGCCCCGATCGACAACTTTGCCGCCGACGACCTGGACTAACACCAGAACTACAATCTAGTGTCCGTAAGAGGAGCTCGCACCTGCGGGCTCCTTTTTTGTGGCTGTATACGGGTTGGGAAACAAAACGCCGAGCTCTGCATGCGATAGGACAGAACTCGGCGAAGGGCGCGTGGTAAAAGGTAGATTTTAAGGTATGTCTAAAAACTACTTGAGGAGGAAGTTGGAGAGGGGAATAGTGCGGGCCTCGCGATGCTCGGGATCGGCGATGTGGTCGGCGGGATAGCCACAGACGAGCATGTGATAGGGATAGACGCCCTTGGGCAGATTGAACTGCTCCTGTGCCACCTCAGGCTTAAAATGGCATACCCAGCACGTTCCCAGGCCCTGCTCGGTGGCCTCCATCATCATCTGGTCGCACACGATGGACGTATCGATTTCACTGGAATTCATCTGGTCATACGGGCGCACCCAAGCATCATCGGTAACGCTGCAAATAAGGAAGACAAGCGGAGCTCCAAAGATAGACCCATCACGAGCAAACCGAGGCTGACAAGCAGCAGCCTTCTCCAACAGCTCAGGCGTATCCAGCACCATCACACGGGCTGGATGATTATTACAAGCAGAAGGAGCAATACGCCCAGCCTCAACAATGGCATCCACCACAGCCTGCTCAACAGAACGGTCCTCAAAAGAACGACAAGAATACCGACCACGAGCCAGATCCAAATAAGACATACAAGCCCTCCTAAAATTAAAAATCAAACAAACCAAAAGTAACCCAAAGAGTACCCAAAGCAGCAATCAGCCAAACGCTCATCAAGGGCCAAAGTGTCCGAACGGATACCAAAGGTCCCTTCAGCCAAACCCCCATCGCGCTAAATCTATCAGCCAAAGTTCCCAATGGTGGTACGTAAGGCGAAGGGCCGGCCACGGTTTACTTTCGAACGACTCTGCAAAGCAGCCGGAGTGAGAAAGCAAACCGTGGCCGGCCCTTCGCCGCCGGGACACGTACCCCCAATTAACTGTTCTTCATGACAATCGAATCCACGACATCGGCCACATTCTCGCAGCAGTCGGCGCAGTACTCCAGGAAGGCGTAGACGTCACGCCAAGCGATGACCTCGAGCGGATCCTTGCCGTTAACGTGCAGGTTGCGCATGGCGTTGATGTAGAGCTCGTCGGCCTCGGACTCGATGGTGTTGATCTGGATGACCAGCTCGCGCAGCGTTTTGGACTTGCGGTAGTTGGGAAGCTCGACCATCAGGTCTTTCATGGCGCGGCAGGCGTCAGTCACCTTGTGGGCGATGACGATGGCGTCGGGATGGATGCTCTGAATGTTGGTGAAGTAGACGCGCTGCACGACGCCCTCAATACGGTCGAGCACGGTGTCGAGCGCGCAGCTCATCAGATCCAGATCCTCGCGCTCGAGCGGGGTGATAAAGGCGGTGAGCAGGGCGTCTTCGAGCTCGTGGTGCTTCTTGTCTGCCGCATGCTCAATCGCATGCATCTCCTCGAGCATGTCGTGGATCTGCGCGGGATCAAAGTTCTCAAAAATCTTGATGAGCAACTCTGCGGCCTGGACAGCAAGGTCGGCGCAGGCGACGTAGTTGTCAAAGTAGAACGAATCGGGTTTCTTTGCCATGGGTGGGTCCTTTCGAGGTGAAGACGGGTGGGCGAAGTGTTGCGGTCCAGATGGACGTTCGGTTTGACTAGAGGAACATCATGAACAGCTTGGCCATGACAAAGCTGATGAGTCCGCAGGCGGGGAAGGTGAAGAACCAGGTGAACATCATGTCCTTGACGACGCCGAAGTTGATGGCCGAGAGGCGCTTGACGGCACCGACGCCCATGATGGCGCAGGTCTTGATGTGTGTGGAGGACACGGGGATGCCGGTAAGGGTGGCAAGCAGCAGGTTCGCGGCGCCCGCCAGGTCGGCGGAGAAGCCCTGGTACTTTTCGAGCTTGACCATGCTCTGGCCAACGGACTTGATGATGCGCTCGCCGCCCACGCTGGTGCCGATGCCCATGGTGGCCGAGCATAGCAGCATAATCCAGATGGGGATGCCGGCATCGCCGACGCTCGTCTGGCCGCTGGCAAAGGCCACGCCTAAAAAGAGCACGCCGATGAACTTCTGTCCATCCTGCGCGCCGTGCATAAAGCTCATGGCCGCAGCGCTCGCGATCTGAGCGTATTTAAAGAAGACATTGGCACGTCGCCTGTTGGCGGCGGCGAAAAGAATCGAGACGAGCTTGCACAGGACCCAGCCCATGACAAAGCCCAGACCGATGGAGAGCGCCAGGCCGTAGATGACCTTCATCCACTCGTGGACGTTGACGCTGCTCGCACCGCCGAGGGCGATGGCGGCACCGGTCAGGCCGGCGATAAGGCTGTGGCTTTGCGAGGTGGGGATGCCAAAACGCGACGCTGTGGCGCCGTAGACGACGATGGAGAACAGCGCCGCGCACAGACAGGCGAGCGCCATGGTGCTGTTTCCTCCAAAGTCGACAATATGGGAGATGGTGTTGGCGACGCTCGCGTTAAAGTGCGTCATGATGAGCACGCCAAGGAAGTTGAATGCGGCACTCATGAGAATAGCGGCGCGGGCGGGCATGCAACGCGTAGTGACGCAGGTCGCGATGGCGTTGGGTGCGTCGGTCCATCCATTGACGAAGATGGCGCCGAGCGCGAGGATCACGGTGACGGCAAGGACTGGGTTCGACACAAGTTGGCCGAGGAAGGTTGAGAACGTTACGTCCATATATGGGCTTTCTCGAAGTTTGCAGGCACGTTACAGAAACATGATAAATCGTATCACCTCCTGCGGGTTTCTTTACCGAGTTCTGATGGGAGCAGTGAATTTTTTGGCACTAAAAATGAATATTAGCCCTGTTGACCGTGGGTGTTCTTTTTGCTAACACACCATGAGGACACGTGCGCGCGCCCCAACACCCCAAAACCACAGCCTGTTCGCTTTACAACATGCAAACATGCGTTCGATAATAGGAGGCATGGAATATCGACAGACAGACGGCAAAACTCGGCGCGTGCACAAGCAGTATGTGGACGTCGTGACCCGCATCCTTGCGGGCGGACAAGTCGTGCCGGTCACCGTCTGCTGGGTCGACGGCCGTTGCTTTACGATCGACGAAATTATCTCGACCACCGGGTTTGGCCTGACGGTTCACGGCATTCGTACGGCAACCTATAAGGTACGTTTTGGCGGACATGCGACCGAGTTGTATCTGGAGGACCAAACGCGTGAGCGGGCGGATGGCTCGCAGACGCATGTGATGCGTTGGTGGGTATGGGCGTTTGACCGCACGCTTGAGGGCGAGCGCCGCAGGTAAGAGCGCACGGCATTCGGGTACAATGGCAGGGATCTTGTCACCTACGGCGCTGTCGTGGCGCTTTTTGAAAGGACGAAGTATGAACGATATCCAGGGCTATCAGAACGGCCCCGTCGAGACCGGCGCAAGCCGCGCCAAGGAGATGTCGCCGCGCGCGTACAATCTCGCCATGTCCGCCCTGATCTTCTTGGGCTTTTGCGCCATGGGTGCCGGCGCCTACTTTACGAGCACCATGTCGTTTGCGCGCATGATGATGAGCGGCGCCGCCCTACCGCTGGTCTTTGGCTCGTTTATTTTAACCATCGTCGGCATGGTCATGATGTCGGCTGCTGCGGGCAAGCAGTCCGTGGGCCTGTCCCTTGTGGGCTACGTAATCTTTGCGAGTACCTTTGGCCTGACCGCGTCGTTTGGCCTTGCCAACTACGACCTGCCTACCATCAACACTGCCTTTATCGCCACGGCCGCCATCACCTTTGTCTTTGGCGCCTTGGGCGTGACGTTCCCCAAGTTTTTCCAGCGCGTATATGGCATCGGCTTTGGCATTCTGCTCGCCACTATTCTGGTTGAGATCGTGCTGATGTTCATGGGCGTTTCGCAGTCCATCACCGACCTGATCGTGATCGTGGTGTTTGCCGGCTTCATCGGCTACGACACCTATGTGGCAACGACGGTGCCGCCCACGCTGCCCAACGCCGTGCTCATGGCATCCAGCCTGTTCGTGGACATCATCAACGTGTTCCTGCGCATCCTGAACATCCTCGGTCGTCGCGACTAGCGCGGGGGATTGCAGCGTTTCTTGTCGGACGCGGTAAAACGATGTGAAAGGCGGTCCTTCGGGGCCGTCTTTTTTGTACGCGGCGGGGTATCATGGATGGGAAAAGCCGATAGCGGCAGCGACAGGAAAGGTGGCCACGTATGGCAGACGTCGACAACAGGAACCGTAACCGCAGGTCCAACCGAGCGGGTCAGCCCAATCCCAAGCGCGAGGCCCGTGCCAAGGCCGCCGAGCGTCACGTGGCAACTGTGTCCGAAGCGTGCGCCAAGGATATCGAGCGTTCGCTCGCCGGTGTTCGCGAGTTTGACGGTATGCCTGCCGGCTTTGTCGCGGCGATGAAGGCCAAGGTTCAGAGTGCTGTGGCCGCCGAAGAGCAGGTCGCCGAGGACGTCGAGAACGCGGAGACTACCGAGGTCGAGGCGGCGCCCGAGACCGAGGCGGCGCCCGAGCCCGTCGAGGAGCCTGCCGAGGAAATCGCCGAAGCTGAGTCCGCGCCTGCTGAGGAGCCCGCTCCGGTCCTGCCCGAGGTCACTGTGCTTGATGCCTCCGCCACGCAGGCAATCCTCGATAACGGTCGCGGCTATGCGCAGTTCTGCGACATGGCCGTGCTCGCCTTTGCCTCGTTTACCAATCCGGGCGGTGGATATATTCAGGGTTATCTGGGCCAGGAGGCCACGCTGTGCGCCGATTCGTATCTGTACAACGTTCTCGATAGGCAGCGTAAGTGGTACGGCGAGAACCGTCGCCGCAACATCAACTGCGAGCTCTATCGTAACCGCGCCCTGGTGGTGCCTGCGGTGCGCTTCGACCGCAACCACGTGCATGCATACGCCGACGTGATCGTGGCCGCCGCGCCCAACGTTAGGCGCGCCCGCCAGGAGTATCGCGTGAGCGACGATGCTCTGCTGGATGCCCTGCGCGACCGCATTCGCTTTGTGCTCGCCATCTGCGATGAGCTTGGTCGCGAGAAGCTCGTGCTGGGTGCTTGGGGCTGCGACAACAACGGCTTTGATGCCGAGGCCGTGGCCGAGCTCTTCCGCAAGGAGCTCGCGTCGGGCGACTTCAAGGTCAAGCAGGTCTTCTTTGCCGTGCCCTCTACGCGCTGGGACGAGGACTTCGCCAAGTTCGAGCACGTGCTGGCAAACTTCCCCGAGCGCAACGAGGAGTCCTATGCTCAGGTTGCCGCCCGCACCGCAGCCGCCCGTGCCGCCGAGCAGGCTCAGGCCGCTGCCGAGGATGACGAGGATGACGACGACTGGCGCAAGTACCTGTAAACGATGCGCGTGATGCGATATACCGAGCCGACGGGGGCTGCTCCCGTCGGCTTTTTATTGAGTGGGGAGCTTACGATGAAAAACGTTCTATGCTTTGGTGACAGCAACACCTATGGTTACGATCCGGCGGGCATGCGCGACGGTACCGCGGTGCGCTATGCGCAGGATGTGCGCTGGTGTGGCGTGGTCCAACGTGACTTAGGCGAGGGCTGGCATGTAATTGAAGAAGGCCTCAACGGCCGCACGACGGTACGCGACGACATGTGCCATCTGGACACTAACCTCAACGGTATTCGCGCGCTTCCGATGCTGCTCGAGGCCCATAAGCCGCTGGACGCCATTGTGATCATGCTGGGCACCAACGACTGTAAGACGGTCTTTAACGTGACAGCTTCCGATATCGCCCGTGGCGCCATGGCGCTGATTCGCGCCGTCCGCGCGTTTCCGTGGACCGACGCTGCGCCTTGCCCGCGCATCCTGCTGATGGCTCCTATCAAGATCAAGCCGCAGATCGCCGATGTGTATATGACCGACTTTGACGAGCATTCCGTTGAGGCATCTGAGCATTTTGGCGAGTACTATGCGCACGTGGCCGAGCAGTTTGGCTGCGACTTTTTGAATGCCGCCGAGTTTGCCGAGCCGGGCGATATCGACTATCTGCATATGATGCCCGAAAGCCACGAGAGCCTGGGTCACGCCGTGGCAGCCAAGCTCAAAGAGATGCTCGGTGAGTAGCACGGCCCCAAGCCACCGCAAAGGGGACAGGCACCTTTGTGGTGGTTTTGCCCGGGTAAACGAACGGATTGGCTGCCATATGGGCATGGACGAGCTCATCGACCTCTTTGCCGAGGGCGATGAGCTCGTCTCCAATACCGCTTTTGAGGATTTGGATCTTGCCTACGACGTGGCGAACGGCGCGACCTTCGATGGCGTTGTGTTCCGATCTTGCGAGTTCGATAGCGTTGACTGGAGCGGCTCGACGTTTCGCGACGTGGTGTTTCGCGGTTGCCGCTTTATCCGCTGCAACATGGAAGGCTGCTGGCTCAGCCGCTGCGACTTCGTTGACTGCTCGGCACCGGGACTCAACTTGCTCAAGGCGCGCCTGTCGAGCGTGTCGTTTGGATCGTGCGATTTGAGCTATGCGAACCTTTCGGAGGGACGCATTGGCCCTATGACAGCATGCGATACACGTCTGAGAGAGGCTGCGTTTCAGGGTGCCAAGCTGGGTCAGATACGCCTGGATGGCTGTGACCTGACGCGTGTTGATGTGTTCAAGACGTCGCTTTCCGGCGTTGATGTGTCGCGCTGTACATTTGCAGCGCCCGTTGTTTCGGGCGATTACCATGAGCTGCGTGGCCTGACGGTCAATGCCGAGCAGGCGCTGGCACTCTCGGGTTTGTTGGGAATTCAACTCGCCGACGACTAGACGCCCCGGCCCTTTGCTCGACCGCTATCTAAAATCAAACCGTCGCAACATCCGATGATTTTTCGCGTTTGCACGATTTTCATCGAATGTTGCGACGGTTTTTGGTGCAAGGTAGCCTGTCTCTTTTTGGCAGGTTACTGGCTATTTAGTACTGCCACATGTGATTGACGGGGCCGGAGCCTTTTCCCATGTCAAAGCCGGCGGCGAGAGCACCCGTTAGGTATGCCTTGCCGGCATTGACGGCATCGGCAAGATCCATGCCCTGGGCCAGCGCGCAGGCGATGGCGGACGAAAGCGTGCAGCCGGTGCCGTGTGTGTTGTCGGTCTCGATGCGCTTGTGGCGGAACCACGTGGTGAGCGGATCGCCCAGATGGTTGCCCTCGTCATCGAGTGGCGCGGGTTCGGCCAATACATCGTTGGCCTCGTTGACAAGATGCCCACCCTTAACGAGGGATGCGCAACCAAAGCGGCGGGTGAGGAGCATGGCAGCATTTTGCTGTGTGCGCTCGGAGTCGACCTCGTAGTCAAGCAGGGCCATGGCCTCGGGAATATTGGGCGTGATGACGGTTGCTAGTGGGAACAGGCGGCGGGTGAGCGCCTCGGCGGCATCTTCGGCAATCAGCCGTGCGCCCGAGGTGGCTACCATGACGGGGTCGACGACCACGTTTGTCGCGTTCCAGGCGCTCAGGCGGTCGGCGATAACCTCGATAATCTCGGCAGAGGAAACCATGCCGATCTTGACGGCGCTGGGGCGGATATCGTCAAATACGGCGTCGATCTGCGCAGCGACGATATCAGGGGAGATATTCTGCACGGCGGTGACACCGAGCGTGTTTTGTGCGGTGATGGCGGTGATGGCCGTCTCGGCATACAGGCGGTGCGCCGTGATGGTCTTGATGTCGGCCTGAATGCCGGCACCACCGCTGGAATCGGATCCTGCGATGGACAGGACGGCAGGTACCTTACTGCGATCCATGTTTGCTCCCTTGTTCGGTCGGAATCAAATGGGTCTTTAAGCCAGCATTATAAAGATGCCCGGGCCGACTTCTATGTCGAACCCGGGCGGGCGATGCAATCTTTACGCAAATGTAAGCAAATGTTCACACGTCAACAATTGACGAACACCATGTTACCGATTGTGGCTCCGGTGACGAGTTAGTCCTCCATGCCGAGGTCGATCGTCGTGCCTTCGAACACCTTGTTAACGGTGCGGACGGCGCACATCTTGCCGCACATGGTGCAGGTGCCCTCGGTGGCGGCGGGGGATTCTTCATAGCGTTTCTTGCCGGTGACCGGGTCGAGAGCACACTTCCACATGGCATCCCAGTCGAGCTTGCGGCGTGCCTGGCCCATCTTGTCGTCCATGTCGCGGGCGTGCGGCACCTTCTTGGCGATATCGGCGGCGTGCGCGGCAATCTTAGTGGCCATGAGGCCATCGAGCACGTCCTGGGCGTTGGGCAGGCACAGGTGCTCGGCCGGCGTCACGTAGCACAGGAAGTCGGCACCGGAGCTGGCGGAGATGGCGCCGCCGATGGCAGCGGTGATGTGGTCGTAACCCACGCCGATATCGGTCACCAGCGGCCCGAGCACATAGAACGGGGCATTGTGGCACAGGCGCTTCTGCAGTTTCATGTTGGCGGCGATCTCGTCGAGCGCCATGTGACCCGGGCCCTCGACCATGACCTGGACGCCGGCGGCCCAAGCGCGCTTGCACAGCTTGCCCAGCTCGATCATCTCAGCGGTCTCGGTGGCATCGTTGGAGTCGTAGAGGCAGCCCGGGCGGCAGGAGTCGCCGAGCGAAATCGTCACATCGTACTCGTGGCAAATCTCGAGCAGCTCGTCAAAGTACTCGTAGAAGGGGTTCTCGTTGCCGGTGACCTCCATCCAGCCAAACAGCAGCGAGCCGCCGCGGCTGACGATGTTCATGAGGCGGCCGGTCTCCTTAAAGGTCTTGATGACCGACTTGTTGATGCCGCAGTGGATGGTCATAAAGTCCACGCCGTCCTCGGCGTGTGCGCGCACGACCTCGAGCAGGTCGTCCTTGGTGAGCTTGACCAGCGGCTTTTCCATATAGCCGATGGCGTCGTACATTGGCACCGTGCCCACCATGAGCGGCGTCTCGTCGATGAGCTGCTGGCGGAACTGGCGCGTCTTGCCCGAGTTGGAAAGGTCCATGATAGCGTCGGCCCCGTAGTCCTCGGCGATCTTGACTTTCTTCCATTCCTCAACGGCATCGGCCTTATCGCCCGAAATGCCCAGGTTCACGTTGACCTTGGTGGACAGGCCCTCGCCGACGCCAAAGGCGCGCATGCCCTTTTTGATGTGCGCGATGTTGGCGGGAATGGCGATGCGGCCGTCGGCCACACGCTCGCGGATATACTCGGGGTCGCGATGCTCGCGCTCGGCGACCTCTTTCATCTGCGGCGTGATCTGCCCGGCGCGAGCGAAGTCGATTTGCGTGACGAGCTTGGGCTCGGTCTGTGTGCTCATTGGCACGGCTCCCTTCGTTGGCATTACCCATATCAGGTTCGCGGGTCAGGGCGGGCGCGCCCAGTCTCAGCCTGCCGTCCTGTCCTGCAAGCTCCCCGTTATGTCATGGGCTCAAGTATAGCCTGAATGGGTACGATTGGGCCAACGAGCGTGCCTGCGGGGAGGCGAACATGGAAGACAAGCATCTATATCGAGAGACGCAATGGGATGTATCGGCCGAGGAAAGCCGTGCGCACCATGGCCTTGTCGCGATTGGTTTTGCGGTGCTTGCCGTGCTGGTGATTGCCTTTTGTATTTGGACGTTTGGCGGTCGCGGCGGCGCTTCTTGGGAGTTTGAGGCTGATGATAGCCTACCGGTTATGACGGTGAGGAGTACTGGCGGTAATGCCAATACGCTCGCCGTTCCGGGCGATTATTGGTACCCGCGCGGTGAGTTTGTGCAGTTGCAGCTGAGTGGTGGGTCCATTCCAGGTGAAGAAATCGAACGCGTGACGTTTGACGCGGCGCTCAAAACGCTCACGGTGAAGCTCAAAGATCAAGGAGATGTGCCCACGACCATGGATATCGCCCTGACGGAATGGCGCCTGGAGCCCCCGACGGGTGTTGCGGTGTCCGAGGTGGAGCATGTCAAGATTACCTATCAGGACGGCTCGACAAACGAAGTTGCCAAAGCCGACGGCTTGGCGGAATAGACGCCGTGCCTAGGCAGCACATTCAAAAGTAGCGGTGGTCCTACAAGGTCTGATCGTTCAGGAAGACCAAAGTGTTCTTATTTGAAAGCTCGGGAAAGTGACGATAACCAACGTCAAACGCGGTGAGCCCGCTTACATCCTCGAGCTTGTTTTCTGCCATCCAGCGCACCATGGAACCACGTGCCTTTTTGCTGGCGGTCGAGCGCTGGATGGGCTTGCCGTTGCGGATGCCTTCGCCAAAGAGGCACGTGACGACCGTGGCGTCGCCCGCGAGATGGGGCAGAACGGCTTTGGCGTACTCTACGCTGGCGAGGTTGACGATCGTGGTGTTTGAGCCTGCCGGGGCGATAGCCCGCGCGAGCTTGTCGCTCCAAAACGCGTAGAGGTCTGGGGCGTCGTCAACGGCGAGCTTCGCGCCCATTTCCAGCCGATACGGTTCGACGGCATGAAAGGGGCGAACGCACCCGTAGAGGCCAGAGAGGATCCACAGGTGGCTTTGCAGCCATGCGAGCTGCGCGGAATCCATCACCTCGGGCGCCATGCTCTGGTATTGAATGCCGTGGTAGGACATGACGGCAGGGGAGAGGTGACAGGCGAGTGCGGGATTGTCGAGATCGCCGTTTTTCAGGATGGGCCCGAACTCATGCAGGGTGTTGAGGCAAGGCCCCAGCAGTTTGTCACTCACGTTCCATAGTGCCTGCAGGCCGCCGCTGCCTTCATTTCGTTCGATATCTAGCAGTGCGCGGTGGAGGCGAGCGGTCTCGTGCGCAAAAGGTGGAATGCCCAGGACTTCAAAAGCATCTTGGGCCGCACGCATCTGCTTGGCGGGCGAAATGATGACCTGCAGCATGGACTCTCCTCTGCCAAAAAGTAAGTTGCGGTGGAATACGGTCTGTTTTGGCCGTTTATGGGCCAGTTTAGTCCGTATTTCACCGCAACTGATGAAGGGTTGGTTAGGTGCGCTCGATGAAGGCCTTGTAGCCGCGATAGGCCTCGTAGATATCGGCCTTGTTGGCGACCTCCCACAGGGCGTGCATGGACAGGACGGCAACGCCGGAGTCGATGACGTTCATGCCATACTCGGCCATGATGTAGGCGATGGTACCGCCGCCACCCGCGTTGACGCGGCCGAGCTCGCAGGTCTGGAAGTCCACGCCTGCCTCGTCCATGATGTCGCGGATGAGAGCGACGTACTCGGCGTCGGCGTCGTTGGAGCCGCCCTTGCCACGGCTGCCCGTGTATTTGTTAAAGCACAGGCCGCGACCCATAAAGGCGGCGTTCTTGGTCTCGAACTTGCCGGCGTAGCCCGGGTCAAAGCCGGCGGACACGTCAGAGGAGAGCATGCGGCTGCGGGCGAGTGCGCGGCGCAGGGCCAGCGGGCGGCTCTCGCCGGCGAGCGTCATGATCTCGGCGACGGTGTTCTCGAAGAAGCGGCTCGTCATGCCGGTGGCACCCACGGAACCGATCTCCTCCTTGTCGACGATGAGTGTGATGCTCGTGCGCTCCACGTTGGCGACGTTGATCTGGGCGAGCATGGACGGATAGGCGCAGACACGGTCGTCGTGGCCATAGCCCAGAATCATGGAGCGGTCGAGGCCCATGTCACGGGCGGGGCCGGCGGGCACGACCTCGATCTCGGCGGAGAGGAAGTCCTCCTCCTCGACGTCGTACTGCTCCTTGAGGATATCCAGGAACATCTGCTTGACGGGCTCCTTGGGAGCGTCCTTGTCGTCCTCGTCAAACTTGACGGGGCGGCCGCCCACGATCACGTCGAGGATCTCGGCGTCGACGGCGTCCTTGGCGGGCTTGGCCATCTGCTCGCTCGAGAGGTGGATCAGCAGGTCGGAGATGGTAAAGACCGGGTCGTCGGCCTTGTCGCCGATGTTGATGTCGACGGTGGTGCCGTCCTTTTTGCAGATGACGCCCACGAGTGCGAGCGGGGAAGCGACCCAGTGGTAGCTCTTGACGCCGCCATAGTAGTGCGTGTCGAGATAAGCCATGTCGCCGGCCTCGAAGGCGGGGTTCTGCTTGAGGTCCAGGCGCGGCGAGTCCACGTGGGCGCCCAGGATGTTAAAGCCCTGCTCGAGCGGGGCGGTGCCCAGGTTGACGAGCATGAGGTCCTTGCCGTGGTTGGCGGCGTACACCTTGTCGCCGGCCTTGAGCGCGCGGCCCTCGGCGATCACGGTCTCCAGATTGACGTAGCCCGCCTCCTCGGCCATCTTGATACCGGCCTTGACGCACAGGCGCTCGGTCTTGTTCTCACTCAAAAACTGCTTATAGCCGCGGCAAAGCTCCTCGAGCTCCTCGATCTGCTGTGGCGTGTACTTTTTCCATGCGCAGGGACGCTCCATGACGCAGGCTCCTTTCGGATCGATCGTGCTGGTTGATGTACCGTGAGCCATCGTATCACGCGCGGGCCCGCGGCGGCAGGGAAGCCTGATGTGCGGTGGCCATGGCGCGGGGAGCGTGTAAACTGGTGTGAGCAAACCGTGCCCAGCCCAAAGCGAGGTATTCAATATGTCTGACAAGCGCCGTACCTTTGCCGTCATCGACGGCAACTCGCTCATGCACCGCGCCTTCCACGCCGTGCCGCCCACCATGAACGCGCCGGACGGTCGTCCCACCAACGCAATCTTTGGCTTTTTGAATATGTTCCTCAAGATGATTGACGCCTTTAATCCCGACGGCGTTGTCGTGGCGTTTGACAAGGGCAAGCCGCGCGTGCGTATGGAGATGCTGCCGCAGTACAAGGCTCAGCGCCCGCCCATGGACCCCGATCTGCACGCACAGTTTCCCATGATCAAGGAGCTGCTCGCCGCGCTCAACGTGCCGATTTTGCAGTCCGAGGGCTGGGAAGGCGACGATATCCTGGGAACCATGGCGCGCCTGGGCGAGGAGGCCGGCTGCGACATGCTGCTGGTGACCGGCGACCGCGACATGTATCAGCTCGTGACCGAGCACGTCAACGTGGTCTCGACTCGCAAGGGCCTGTCCGACGTGGCGATCATGACGCCCGAGAGCGTGGACGACCTGTATCACGGCATCACGCCGGCGCTCGTGCCCGATTTTTACGGTCTGAAGGGCGATACGTCGGACAACATTCCCGGCGTACCGGGCATCGGCCCCAAAAAGGCGAGTGCGCTCATCACGCAGTACGGCAGCCTTGACGAGGTCATCGCGCATGCTGACGAGGTCAAGGGCAAGATGGGAGAAAACCTGCGCGCACACATCGACGACGCGCTGCTGAGCCGTAAGGTGGCGACCATCCGCACCGATGCACCCGTTGAGCTCGATTTTGAGGCGACGTCCTTCCCGGCGTTTTCCGCCGATGAGGTTTCCGCGGCGCTGGGCACGCTTGGTATCACCGCCATGCAGAACCGTTTCTTGGCGCTGATCGGCGGCGAGGGCGGGGCAGCTGCCAGCACGTTTGAGATTCCCGCCGTTTTGCGCGCAGCCGCCGGCGATGCTGGCGCGCTTGGTGCCGTTGCGGCTGAGGTCTCCCGCGTGATTGATGCCGGCGAGTGGGTCGCCGCCGTGGTGGACGATGACAAGGAAGAGGGCGCGCTCTTTGGGCTGACGCGCACGCTGTGGTTGGCGACGTCCAAGGGCCTGTTTGCGCTCGAGGAGGGCGACAGCGGTGCGGCGGCTGAGGTTGAGGGCTTCAACTTCGCCCACGGCGTGATTGCCGGCGTGCTCGCGCGTCTGTTTATGGAAGGCCGTGTGGCGAGCCCGGATATGAAGGCGCTTCTGCATGAGCTTTCGCCCATCGATTCTTCTGAGCTCGAGCTCATGGATCCGCTGGCAGTCGATTCCACGCGCATCTTCGATACCGTTGTTGCCGCCTACCTGTTGGATTCCGACCGCTCCGAGTTTGACGAGGTGTATCTGGCCGATACATATCTGCAGATGGCGCTGCCTGCGGCGCGCGGCGCAGAGGGTGCTGGCGAGGACGCTCCTGCGCCCGCCGCTCGCACGGCGGCCTTGACGCTGGCGCTGGTTGCACCGCTGCGTGACCGCATGGCCCGCGAGAACGCCGCCAACGTGTTCGATGGGATCGAGATGCCGCTCGTGCCGGTGCTTGCCAAGATGGAGCGCGCGGGCATGCTCGTGGACCCCGACCGCCTGCACAGTCTGTCCGAGGGCCTGGCGACCCAGATTGCCGATGTCGAGCGCAGCATTCGCGACCTGGCCGGCGACGAGACCTTTAACATCGGCAGCCCCATGCAACTCTCGCACGTGCTGTTTGATGTTATGGGACTTCCGACCAAGGGCCTCAAAAAGACCAAGCGCGGCTACTATTCGACCAACGCCAAGGTGCTGAGCGACCTTGCCCGCGACCACGAGATCGTGCGCCTGATTTTGGACTGGCGTGAGAAGTCCAAGATTAAGTCGACCTATCTGGACACGCTGGGCCCGCTGCGCCGTGGTGACGGGCGTGTGCACACCACGTACAACCAGACCATCACCGCGACGGGGCGTTTGTCTTCGAGCGACCCCAATCTGCAAAACATTCCGACGCGCTCGGAGCTGGGGCGTACCGTCAAGACGGCGTTCTCGGCGGGCGAGGGCAGCGTCTTTTTGGCGGTGGACTACTCGCAGATCGAGCTGCGCCTGCTCGCGCATCTTTCGGGTGACGAGCACCTGGTGCGCGCCTTCAACGAGGGCGAGGACTTCCATGCCGAGACGGCCGCGCGCGTATTTGGCGTGCCGGTGTCCGAGGTGACACCCGACCTGCGTAGCCGCGCCAAGGCCGTGAACTTTGGCATCGTGTACGGCCAGCAGGCCTATGGACTGTCGCAGTCGCTGCACATCTCGATGGCCGAGGCGCGCGATATGATCGATCGCTACTACGAGGCCTACCCGGGCGTGCGCACGTTCCTCGACAATGTGGTGGCGCGAGCCAAGCAGACGGGCTATGCCGAGACCATGTATGGCCGCAGACGCCATATTCCCGAGCTCAAGGCCAAAAACCCACAGCTCCGCGGCTTTGGTGAGCGCACGGCCATGAACCACCCCATGCAGGGCACCGCCGCCGACATCATCAAGATCGCCATGGCCCGCGTAAGCCGTCGCTTGGAAGAAGAAGGCTTTGCCGCCCACATGATCCTGCAGGTACACGACGAACTGGACTTTGAGTGCCCCGTCGACGAAGTCGAGCGCCTCACCGCCATGGTCCGCGACGTCATGGAACACGTAGTAGACCTCCGCGTACCGTTGATCGCCGAAGCCAGCACCGGCATAACCTGGGCCGACGCGAAATAGGGAAGCACTCCGTAAGGCAAGCTCGCCCAAGACGCAAGCCCCCACATACTTAAGATTTGGGACAAACACTACTGATTAATTTGTCCCACAGTAACCAAAACAGAGGGGAGCCCCTCCCAACAAGGAGCTCCCCTCTGCTCAAATCATTTCAGCTAAGTATCTAGACACTCAAGACGCCATCTTGGCGCCCGGCCGGGTCCGACGAGCCCCGTTAACGAGCCGCCAAGATGGCGTCGATGAGCGTCAGTACGCCCCCGTCGTTGTTGCTCGGAATGCGCCACTTAGCATGCGCGTTCATATGCTCCTCGGCGTTGTCCACGATAAAGCTGTGACCGACGCGCTCAAGCATGGGGATGTCGTTGTACGTATCGCCCACGGCGGCGGCATCGGCAATATCAATGTCCAGCTGCTCGCACAGATGTGCGACGCCGGCGCCCTTGTCAACACCCAGGTTCATAAAGTCGATCCACTCGCGGCCGGCATTGGTGACATAGAGCTGATCCGAGAACGCGGGGTTATAGTCCTCGCGAAATGCGGGCTCGGCATCGTAGGCGGGGAAGAAGATCGAGATCTTGTTGGAGTCGACGTCGAGGCCCTCAAAGGTATCGACGTAGTTGATCGTGTTGTAGTAAACGCTGACCTCGTCGTGGTATTGATGGTCGCGAGCAAGCACGTAAAACTCGTCGAAACAGCACAGGACGGGGACAGCGCGCGGATCCTCCGAGGCGCGGCTCAAGACCTGCTGATACAGCGCCACATCGATAGTGCTCTTATAGATATAGTTGCCGTGATAGATCACGCAGGCTCCGTTGTCGGGACAAAAAGCAAGGCGGTTTTTGATGCCCTCGAACATCTCCTCGAGCTTGGGGGCGGGACGTCCGCTGGCGGGGCAGAACACGATGCCGGCGTCGGCGAGCTTGTCCAGGCGCTCATCAAGACCCTGCGGTAACACGCGCTCGTCGGTGAGCAGCGTCTTGTCCATGTCGACGGCGAGAATCTTAATGTTTCCGATATTGGCGTCCGATTCGTAAGTTTGCATAAAAGCGCGCCTTTCGTTTCGAGATCGTTTCAGACGTTATAGTCATAAACTAGTAATCGGGCGTATTTTCGCAGGAACGAAGCCTGTTTGCATCACGATTCACAAAGTAATGAAAAAACTTTTCAGAAATTTGAATTTGTCGCTTGTGCTGCGGGCACTTTAGCGTAATATAGCGACCATCGAAAACGGAGACGGAAAAACAACCGCTTACCGAGGAAAAGGTACCGTTTGCGATATTTGAATTGCGCCCGGCGATATGTGAAAGGAGAGGCAGATGCAGTTCGTAAAGACCATCACCACTGCAGACAATGCCATCCGACGCCAGCGCGCAATTTCCCGACGACGATAACAATCGTCTCTGTCCGCATGGGGTGAAATGCCCCAACAGAGTCATTTTGAGGTCGTTGGGTTTTAGCACGACATTGCTGCATGTTTCTAGGGCATGTATGTGCTGATTTTTGCTATTTAACCTGATATTGCACGGTATTTGACCTTGAAATGACTTGCAACTGACCGATGTTCTAACTAGCTACCAAGGGCGAAAGGAAACAGCCATGAGCAAGGAAAAAGTCGTTCTCGCATATTCCGGTGGTCTTGATACATCCGTATGTGTCAAGTGGCTCCAAGACGAGAAGAATCTCGATGTCGTTTGCGTCTGCGGCAACGTGGGCCAGGAGGAGACCGGCCTGGACGCCAAGAAGCAGAAGGCGCTCGACCTGGGCGTTCTCGATTGCCAGGTGCTCGACCTGCGCGACGAATTCTCCGATGAGTTCCTGACTAAGGCCATCGCCGCCAACTCTATGTATGAGAACAAGTACCCGCTGCTCTCCGCCCTGTCTCGTCCGCTGCTCGCCAAGAAGCTCGTTGAGGTCGCTCACGAGTTTGATGCGACCTACGTCGCCCATGGCTGCACCGGCAAGGGTAACGACCAGGTTCGTTTTGAGGCTGCCGTCAAGGCCCTCGACCCCGAGCTGAAGGTTATCGCCCCGGTTCGTGAGTGGGATCTGAAGTGCCGCCCCGACGAGGTCGCCTATGCCCACGCCCACAACGTGCCGGTTCCCGAGGGTGCCAACGACAACCCCTATTCCATCGACGACAACCTGTGGGGCCGTGCCATTGAGTGCGGCCACCTTGAGGATCCCTGGAACGAGCCGCTCGATGATGCTTGGGTTATGACCAAGAATCCCGAGGACACGCCCGACACCCCGACCTACACCGAGATTGAGTTTGAGGCCGGCAAGCCCGTCGCCGTCGACGGCAAGAAGATGAAGCTCTCCGAGATCGTCATCGCCCTCAACAAGATTTCGGGCGACAACGGCTTTGGCCGTCTCGACCTGGTCGAGGACCGTCTGGTGGGCCTCAAGAGCCGCGAGTGCTACGAGGTGCCCGGCGCCCTGACGCTTATCACCGCCCATAAGGCGCTCGAGGATATTTGCGTTGAGGGCGATCTGCTCAAGACCAAGATCAAGCTCGAGCAGGATTGGGCTACCGCCGTGTACAACGGCCAGTGGTATAGCCCGCTCAAAAACGCGCTCGACGCCTTTATGGCCGACACTCAGAAGTTCGTGACCGGCACCGTCCGTCTGAAGTTCTTTAAGGGCAACTGCCACGTTGTCGGCCGCAAGAGCCCCTTTAGCCTCTACGACTACGGTTTGGCCACCTACGACCGCGACACTACGTTTGACGAGAAGGCCAGCGCCGGCTTTATCGAGATCGACACGCTGTCGCTCAAGACGTGGGCAAAGGTCCAGGGCCCCAGCTCTGCTGCCGCCCAGGCCTAACGCCTCCTTTCCTTGGTATCCGCGCGGCCCATCCGCGTGATACATAACGGGCGCACGGGGTCCCTACCTTTCGTTATGCTTGCTGACACTTCTTAACATCGGTGGCCCCTACGTTCCGCCCGCATATATGATGCCGCGTCTGCGGCTGAGTCCGAGTCCCGCCGGGGTTGTCCGGCGGGGCTCCTTCTATCAATTTGGCGGCTCTGCGCCTATATATATGAGGAGTATCCATTATGTTCAATGCTATCGCGCATGCTTTACTTGCCCTCGCGCCCGAGTTCGATGCTGCAAGGGTCGAGGACGTCCCTATGAGCCTGAAGGCCTGGATCGATGGTTCGCAGGGCAACATCCGGAGGGAGACGTTGGGCGCCAAGTGCATGGCGCGTCACTTCTTTGCAAATTAGCTACATGGCTCCGCACACGGTGGGGAATGTGTAAAACTAGCGGTTGAAAAATCGCTTTAGCGATATGGCGCATTGCTTTGGGCGCTTGTTTTGGTATTTGGAGAAAGGGGACGGTTCCATGGCTCTTTGGGGCGGTCGTTTTGAGGCAGGCGTGGCCGAGGTCACGCAGGAGTTTGGCGCGTCGCTGCCGGTCGACAAACATCTCTATAAGCAGGATATCGCTGGCTCTAAGGCACATGCCAAGATGCTGGCGGCCCAGGGCATTATCAGCGCCGAGGACGAGCAGGCGATTGCCGAGGGCCTGACCGGAATCGAACAGGATATCGATGCCGGCAACTTTACCTTCGATATCAACGACGAGGACATCCATATGTCCATCGAGAGCGAGCTGACGCGTCGCATCGGCGAGGCCGGTAAGCGCTTGCATACCGGACGTTCGCGCAACGACCAGGTGGCGACCGACACACGCCTGGGCGTCAAGGCGCTGGCCAGGGAGCTCATGGAGGCCAATCTTGAGCTGCGCCATGTGCTGGTGGATGCGGCTAAGAAGTACGACAAGGTGATTCTGCCGGGCTACACGCACATGCAGCATGCTCAGCCCGTGCTGCTGTCGCATCATCTGCTGGCGTATTCCTGGATGTTCGCGCGCGACTTTACACGGCTAAAGGCTGCCTTTGATGCCGCTGACAACTGCCCGCTGGGTGCTGCCGCTCTTGCCGGTACGAGCTATCCGCTCGATCGCCAGATGACGGCTGCCGAGCTTGGCTTTGCGGGTGTGATTCCCAACTCGCTCGATGCGGTTTCCGACCGTGATTTCCTGCTCGATCTGCATTACGCCGGCTCCGTCATGGCCATGCACCTGTCGCGTCTTTCCGAGGAGATTGTGCTGTGGTCGAGCTCCGAATTCGGCTTTATCACGCTTTCCGACTCCTATTCCACCGGCTCGTCCATCATGCCGCAGAAGAAGAACCCCGACTTTGCCGAGCTTATCCGCGGCAAGAGTGGCCGAGTCTATGGCAACCTGGTGCAGCTGCTTGTAACCATGAAGGGCCTGCCGCTTGCTTATAACAAGGACTTGCAGGAGGACAAGGAGGGTGCGCTCGATACCGCTCGCACGCTCATGCAGTGCCTGTCCGTTATGGCCGGCATGATTTCGACTTGGACCGTCAACGAGGATGCCATGGCGCGCGAGTGCGGCGTGGGGCACCTTGCCGCCACCGACGTTGCCGACTACCTGGCTAAGCGCGGCTTGCCATTCCGCGAGGCGCACGCTGTGGTGGGGCACCTGGTCCTGATGTGTGAGAAGCGCGGCTGCAATCTTGAGGACCTGCCGTTTGAGGTGTTCCAGGAGGCGAGCCCGCTTTTTGAGCGCGATATTACCGAGGCGCTCGACATCCCGTCGATCGTTGCCGCGCGCACGACCGAGGGCGGCACCGCTCCTGCCGCCGTTGCCGTGCAGCTGCAGCGTGCCGAGGCGCAGCTCGTGGCCGATGAGGACGTGGTTGGATCGCTGACCAAGGTCGTCGAGATGGGCCACGGAGCTAATTAGCTTATTGGATGCGTCTGTCTGGTGTGTTCATCATATCTTGCCTTTACGGGTGCCCGCTACGGTGGGCACCCGTTTTGTTATAGAGAAGGAAGGGGCTTGTCGAGAACTTCTGTAGGACCTTTGGGCAGGTTGTGAAGGGGGGTACGTTCACAGGCGGCAACCGACCGTCCGCTCGGTTCGGTGCGGTTGATGGGCAGTCGGATGGTACTCTAGTCGGGCTTCGAAACAGAAGTGACACATATGGAACGCTTCAATTAATTGTAGCGCTTCAATAAACATCTTTTTGTTTAACTGCAGCTAAAACTCTGTTACGATGCAGTCCAGGCGAGTGCCGGAATGGGACTTGGGCACGCGCGAACCTACTTGAAAGGCTACCTTATGGCTATCGAGAAGACCTTCATCATGATTAAGCCCGACGCCGTGCGCGATCGCAAGATCGGCGAGATCGTTACTCGCATTGAGCGCAGCGGCCTTGTCATCGAGTGCATGGAGATGACCACGCTCGAGCGCGCTACCGTCGAGGAGCACTACGCTCATCTGGCCGACAAGCCTTTCTTTGGCGGTCTCTGCGACTTTATGACGAGCGGTCCGGTCGTCAAGATGGTCGTTTCCGGTCTTTCTGCTGTCTCCAAGATGCGCACTCTTATGGGCGCTACCAACCCGCTTGATGCTGCCCCCGGCACCATCCGCGGCGACTTCGCTGTCGATGTCAACGCCAACGTGATTCACGGCTCCGACTGCCTGGAGAACGCCGAGATCGAGATCAAGCGCTTCTTTGGCTAAACCAGCTTTGACTCCTTAAAGCTGTTAGCGTGTGGCTTAGGCGCCGCGGAACTCCATCCGCGGCGCCCTTTTTATCCCAGTAGATTTTTGGGACATGGCTAGAAATCTACCTTTTGTCGCACATGGACTGCGAAAGGTAGATTTCTAGGCATGCACCAAAAATCTAATAAAGAGCCCCCGCCCGGATTGCGTTTGAACTGCCTCCCATTTCTTGGACACAAGAAATGGGAGGCCTTTTTATGGCTGGAAACGCTTTGTACGACGTCGGGATGAGACTGCGAGCGGCAGA
>CAJLPI010000002.1:0-167991 GCA_905208535.1 uncultured Collinsella sp.
TTGTTCATGGCGATGTAAACGGAGATGGCGCCGATAATGGCGACTACACCGGCGACTTGCCGTGGGCGATCGCGCGCCCTGGGCGCCGGCGCTCGACGGGCTGGTGCTCAACGTGCCCGCGGGTGGGCGTGTCTGTGTGATGGGCGCCTCGGGTGTGGGCAAGTCGACGTTGCTCGCGCTGGCGGCGGGGGAGTGCGCACCGTGCTCGATGGTGTTTCAGGATGCACGCTTGGTCGAGCCTGCCTCGGCGCTGGATAACGTGCTGGTGTGCGCCGATGCGCGCGTGGACGCCTCGAGTGCCGCAGCCCTGTTGCGCCTGCTGGTACCGGGGATCGATGTGCATACCCGCGTGGCCGAACTCTCGGGCGGGCAGCGCCGTCGTGTCGAGATTGCCCGAGCCCTGCTGTGTCCGGGCGGCGCGGTGATTCTGGACGAGCCCTTTACCGGTCTAGACATCGCTGCGCGCGACGCATGCGCCGAGGTCGTGCTCGACTTGCTCGACGGCCGCATGCTGCTGCTTGCCACGCACGATGCCGCTGACGCTCAGGCCCTCAATATCTCGGATATCATCACGCTCTAAATACTTACTCAGCAACAAAATGATTCGTTTTCCTCCGCCCCCCATGGAGTCGGGTGTGGTATTCTATCTGCGGGGTAATACTTAGGAATACCAAGTAATACCAACGCCGCAGAAACAAACTCCGGATGCGGGCCAATCGGGTTGCCTTCACAGCCCGTCGCCCAGCCGCGTGGCCCGCATCTATCCGCACTACCGTCGTTTCAAAAAGGAAGCGCCATGGCAGAACACATGACCCCGGTTGTCGCGAAGGTCTTGCCCGAGGAGAAGGCAGCCTTCGCGGCGGCAACCCAGCTCGTGGGAACCACGCCGTCCAACGCCATCCGCATGTTTATCGCCGCATTCAATCGCTGTGGCACCTTTCCGTTCGACATCTCGCCTAGCGGGGCTTTTGGCACTGCGCCCGATTCTCATCAACAATGACTGTCCCAAACTGCCGGGTTTTGAGGAGGTTGGCATGCTCAATGCGCTGGTTTGGGCGCTTGCCTGTTTTGGTGTCGTCGCTGCCGATATTGCCCTGAGCATTGTTTTGTTCTCCGCGCTGGACATCGTGTCGGCACTGACAGGTTTCCCGATCGACAATCTCGATATTCAATGGTTTCAGGCCGCCGCTCAGACGGCGTCGTTTTTGATGGCGCTGCTGTGGTGGCGCTATCTGTGGCCCCGCTCCTTCATGGCGCGCCGGCAAGGTGAACGCCCGCTCGGCGGGGGAGCAAATGCTGCATGGAAGCGCATCGCATACGTTGTCGTGATCGGCCTATCCATGCAGGTGGTCATTAGCTACCTATGCGACGGCGTGCTGTCGCTGCTGCCCGAGGTTGCGGCGGACTATAGCGAGCTCGTCGAGGAAACAGGCTTGGGCGATACCAACCTTCTTGCCGTCCTGACCACGGTGCTCGGCGCCCCATTTTGTGAAGAGCTGCTGGTGCGCGGCATTATTTTTGAGTTTTCGCTCCGAGCGTTTAATCCGCAGTGCCGCCCACTTTGGAAGTGCCGGCGTCGTGTGAGCGCGCAGAGTGGCGCCATGGTGCCCTGGGCGGCCCCAAGCACGTGGGGTATCGCCGCGGCGATTGTGCTGCAGGCGGCGATCTTCGGTTTTATGCACATGAATTGGGTACAGGGTTGCTACGCGGGTGCCGCCGGCCTCATCTTTGGTTGGGTGCTCGTGACGACCGGAAAGCTCCGCTACACGATCCTGCTGCACTTTGCCTTTAATGCCGGGTCGTATTTCATGACGTTGCTCTGGTTTGTGAACACACCGTTCGACGTGATAATCACGGTCGCTATCGCCGGCGTCATCCTCGTTGAGGCAATGCGCTCGCTGCGCCACGCGTGTGGGATGGACGCAGCGAGCGCACCGCTGCCCTAGTTGCGACGCCCGCCTCCGTTGGCGCCCTGACGCCCCTGGGCCGCGCGATTACGCCCGGCAGTGTTCTGTGCACGCGACATGCCGCCGTGCCCCTTGCTGCCTTTGGGTCCCTTGCCGCCAGCACCGCCGTGGGCCTTGCCGCCCTTCTTGCCGGTGCCATGCCCACCGCCAGCAGACGTCTCGCCCGGGCGCGGCGGCACGGGGCGGATTAGACAGTGTTTGGTGTAGCCGATCAGGTCACGACGTCCGGCTTTTTCCAGCGCCTCGCGTACCAGCTTGTAGTTCTCGGGTTTGCGATACTGGATGAGCGCACGCTGCATGGCCTTTTCGTGCGGGTCGCGCGCCACATAGATCGGCTCCATGGTGCGTGGGTCCACGCCGGTGTAGTACATGCAGGTCGACATGGTGGACGGTGTGGGGTAGAAGTCCTGCACCTGTTCGGGCATGTAGCCCATGTCGCGTACGGCCTCGGCCAGGTCCACAGCTTCCTTCATCGTTGAACCGGGGTGGCTCGAGATTAGGTATGGCACTACGTACTGCTTGAGTCCGTATTCGCGGTTCAAGCGTTCAAATTTACGGCAGAACGCGTCGTAGACGGCGCGGCTCGGTTTGCCCATCACGGACAGCACCGCGTCGCTCACGTGCTCGGGTGCTACGCGCAGCTGGCCCGAGACGTGATGCTCCAGCAGCTCGCGCAAAAACTCGTCCGAGGCGTCGGCCATGGTGTAGTCAAAGCGTATGCCGCTGCGGACGAAGACCTTCTTGACGCCCGGCAGCTGGCGCAGATCGCGCAGCAGCTGCGTGTAGCCGCTCTCGTCGACCACCATGTTCTTGCACACACTCGGCCACAGACAGCGCTTGTTCTTGCACACGCCGTGCTTGAGCTGCTTGTCGCAGGCCGGACGGCTAAAGTTGGCCGTCGGTCCACCCACGTCGTTGATGTAGCCCTTAAACTCGGGATCGTGCGTGAGCAGCTCGGCCTCGCGCATGATCGAGTCGTGGCTGCGCATCTGCAGTACGCGGCCCTGGTGGAAGGTGAGGGCGCAAAACGAGCACTCGCCAAAACAGCCGCGGTTGGAGCTAATGGAAAATTTGATTTCGGCAAAGGCCGGCACGCCGCCCGTTGCGTCGTAGTCGGGATGCCAATCGCGTGCGTAGGGGAGTTCGGCAACCTCGTCCATCTCGTCTGTGGTGAGTGTTGCCGATGGCGGGTTCTGCACCACATAGACGCTGTTGGGGTAGGGCTCTACCAGACGATGCCCGGTGATGGGGTCCATGTTCTGCTGCTGCACATTAAAGCTGCGCGCGTAGTTGAGCTTGTCGGCGGTAAGGTCGTCCCAGCTGGGCAGCAGGTCGTAGTCGTAGACCTCGTCGAGCGAACCCGTGCGGTAGACGGTACCGTTGATGTAGGTGATCTGATCGACAGGCAGTCCGGCATCGAGCGCGTCGGCGATCTCGACGATCGCATGCTCGCCCATGCCGTAGATGAGGATGTCGGCGCCCGAGTCGAGCAGTACCGAGCGCTTGAGCTTGTCCTGCCAGTAGTCGTAGTGGGCCAGGCGGCGCAGGCTTGCCTCGATGCCGCCGATGATGATGGGAGCGTCCTTGAACGTCTGGCGGATGAGGTTGCCGTAGACCGTGACGGCACGATTGGGGCGGTGCCCCTCCTCGCCACCGGGGGTATAGGCGTCGGTATGGCGGCGGTGCTTGGTCACCGAATAGTGGTTGACCATGGAGTCCATGTTGCCGGCGCTGACGAGAAAGCCCAGGCGCGGCTCGCCGAGCACGGTGATGCTGGCGGGGTCGGTCCAGTCGGGCTGGCAGATGATACCCACCTTGTAACCGTGCGCGTCGAGCACGCGGCTGATGATGGCCATGCCAAAGCTCGGATGGTCCACGTAGGCATCGCCGCAGATATAGACGAAGTCGCACTGGTCCCAGCCACGCGCATCCATGTCGGCGCGGCTGACGGGGAGGAACTTATCGCGGCCCGGGCGCCAGGGGCGGGTGGGCGTCGCTTGGGAATGCTTGGCGCGGGCGACCGTGGCCTGCGCCTTGCCGCCGAGCTTTTGCTGCTGGCCCTGTTTGCCCTGCTGTCCGCGTTGGCTGTTCTGAGCGTGCTGAGGCTTTTTTGCCACGATCCCTCCCGGTGTCTGTATGCTGCACGTAATTGTAACCAGTCTTTTTGGGACGGAGCTAAAAAGACTGGTGGAGTACACGAGGCGTCGGGCGTCGGGTGTGGCGCCGCGCCCGCCGTTTGTTTCCAGACTGTGTATCTGCGCGTTGGGGAGCCCGTCTCGCGCGCACGCCATGTTGTCAATGGGTTACAGTATGAACGGCGGCTATGTTTCCGCCAACGCACGAGAGGGTCGTCAACAAGGAGGATGCACGACGATGCAACGTGCCAAGCAGATATCGGAGTCCATCGAGCTGGGCATCATCTTGGCGCTCGCCGGTGGCTTTATGGACGTTTATTCGTACATTGGGCGCGATCATGTTTTTGCTAACGCGCAGACGGGCAACATACTGCTGGTGGGCGTGAGCATCTCGGAGGGCAATTGGGCACTTGCGGGGCGTTACTTCTTCCCTGTGGTTTCGTTTGCTGTGGGCATTATGCTTGCCGACCTGGTACACGAGCGGTTTGGCAGCGTGATTCACTGGCGCCAGGTGACGGTGTTTTTTGAAGCCGTCATCTTGCTGGGCGTGAGCTTTATTCCCGGCGGCGATTTCAACCTGCTCGCCAACTGCCTCACCTCGTTTGCCTGCGGCATGCAGGTCGAGAGCTTCCGCAAGATTCACGGTCACGGCATCGCTACGACCATGTGCATCGGCAACTTGCGCAACGCGCTACAAAACGTGGACGACTACATCATCACCCACAAGAGTGGCTTTTTGGAAAACGGCCTGCTGTACTTTGGCGTGATCTTTACCTTTGTGTTTGGCGCCGTGCTGGGCAACTGGTGTATTGAGCGCATGGGCCTGCACGCCATCGTCGTGGCGAGCGTGCTGCTGTTTGTCGCGTTTGCCATCATGTTCATCGACCGCGAGCGCGACTTGCGTTTTCGCTGGAAGGTTGCGGCCGAGGCTTGGAAAGAGGGCTGTCGAAAGTAACCGAATGCGGCAAAGGGGTTGTCCCTTTGCCGCAATATATTTTCATCTCTATGTAGTACAGCTTCAGGAGCCAGAAAAAAACTATCTAGCTCCTGAATGTTGTTACGAACTGCTTTTTGCAATTTATTCGAGATGCTCTTCAATCCGAGCCCTCAGAAGGGCAATGGCTGTGGGTATTCCAATTGCGGCGGCTAATTCGGCTTTATCCAAAACCTGTATGTTAAAGCACGATTGTTTATCACATTGAAGGACGTTAACTGAAGATAGCTTCACTTCCCGTTGACTGAATATATCGTAATCTCCAAATAGGAAGTTACCTTTTATTGTGTAATTCGGTATGTTCGTTACGCACTTCATCTCAAGTCTGTTTAGGCCATAATCGAACACCGCAACTTCCTTGTGTTCGATGATGAGCGCAACCCTGGGCATGTTACTAAAACCACCGTCGACGACAGTAAAGAGCTTTTCATTTGCATCGTCATAAACGGTGTATTTAAGACTCAATAGCTGTCCTAGTGGACCCGTGAACCCATGTCTTTTGATGTTGAGGTTGTCTCCCGCTGGGTTGACGAGAGCCAGAGCATGCGGATAAGGGTTACCTTCAATTGAGATTCGATATTCGTTTGTAGCCGTCTTGCTCGATTTAGGACCAGTAGCCATCACGCGTCATCGCCTCGATCGAATTGGAACCGTCTTCTGCTTCGTGCGGAGAATTACGCTGTACGTTGCAGTACATGCAGCTGCAATAACCGCATGGGCAATTTCTAACAAAATGAATGACACTATTTGCTGCATGCATATTAATTATTATAAAGTATCCTTTTATAAACGTATTGTCAAACATATATTGCTAAAACAGAAACAATTTATAGACTGAGTTGGTCGTATTCTTTGGGCAATTGCTCCTATAATCTAGCCTTCGCTGCAGTCGGGAGGGAAGGGCTGGGGCTCCGTTATTATGTTGAAACGCTTTAACACTTTTGACGTTCTCATGCATTTTTTGTTTCAAAAGCGTTAGGATGGAACTTGCAGCGCGGGGCGTAATGGGTGCCCCGCACACGATGGGAGGCTATCAATGGCTAATCGTTTCGTTCTCAATACCATTTCTTATCATGGTTCCGGCGCCATCAAGGAGATCCCCGGCGAGCTCCAGCGTCGCGGCTACAAGAAGATCTTCGTCTGCTCCGATCCCGACCTGGTCAAGTTTGGCGTTACCGCTAAGGTGACCGACGAGCTCGACGCCGCCGGCATCGCTTGGAGCCTCTACTCCGAGATCAAGCCCAACCCCACTATCCAGAACGTCAAGGACGGCGTTGAGGCCTTCAAGGCCGCCGAGGCTGACGCTATCGTGACCATCGGTGGCGGCTCCTCCATGGACACCGCTAAGGCCATTGGCATCATCATCAACAACCCCGAGTTTGCCGATGTCCGCAGCCTCGAGGGCGTTGCTCCCACTAAGAACCACGCCGTGTTCACCATCGCCGTGCCGACGACCGCCGGTACTGCTGCCGAGGTGACCATCAACTACGTCATCACCGACCCCGAGAAGGTCCGCAAGTTCGTGTGCGTCGACACCAACGACGCCCCTGAGGTCGCCGTCGTCGACCCCGACATGATGGCTTCCATGCCCGCCGGCCTGACCGCTTCTACCGGCATGGATGCTCTGACCCACGCCATCGAGGGCTACACCACCAAGGGTGCTTGGGAGCTCTCCGACATGTTCCACTTTGAGGCCATTAAGCTGATCAGCGAGAACCTGCGCGACTCCGTTGCCGAGGCCAAGTCTGGTCAGCCCGGCTCCGGCCGCGAGGGTATGGCTCTTGGCCAGTATGTCGCCGGCATGGGCTTCTCCAACGTCGGCCTGGGCATCGACCATGCCATGGCTCACACCCTGTCTGCCCACTACGACACTCCGCACGGCGTCGCTTGCGCCATGCTGCTGCCGATCGCCATGGAGTTCAACAAGCCGGTTTGCGCCGAGCGCCTGGCCAAGGTTGCCGTTGCCATGGGTGTTGACACCACGGGCATGAGCACCGACGAGGCTGCCGACGCCGCCATCGCCGCCGTCAAGCAACTCTCCGCCGACGTGAACATTCCGCATGTCTGCGAGGCCATGAAGGCCGACGAGATCGAGGTCCTGGCCAAGGACGCCATGGCTGACGCCTGCTTCCCGGGCAACCCGCGCGAGGCGACGCTCGACGACGTCATCGAGCTCTTCAAGAAGATCTGCCCGGCTGCCTAGTCCAGTTTGGTGGTCTTTCGTCCGTAGGCGTATGGTCTTTTGACTTGCCGCTGGCCCCGCCGTGCTACGCACGACGGGGCTTTTTGTGCTGCGCCGATGCCCCGAGACGGGCAAAACCAAGGCATGCTGCCCGCTGCGGATAGGTGGTGCACTTTCCAGCGTGCATTTTTGGGAGTATTCAGCAAGCTCTGAAAAATGCATAACGTTGTGAATGGGCCGAGTGGCCCGCAGGCGCCCATCGACAGCCCTTGTGGGCGGGCTATCGATGGGCGGAGATGGCTGTCGCCGCGTTTTTGGTTTGCGCCGGCCTACAACACTGCTGCAACCGCGTCGTTATGTCGTTTGTGATGGGCCGTTGGGGCCCACGGTGCTGAATACTCCGTTTTTTGCACGGTCCAAGGTGGGGTACCCTGAGACGAAGCAAATAGATGCCTCATTTCTATGCAGATACCGATAGGATTTATGCAAGATTGGGATTGTAAACCGTGAGCGTGCAGAAAACCAGTGCGGGGACGTCTGGAGGCGGTTCGGCTCCTGGGGCATTGCGCGTGCAGAACGGTTAAAATCGGGACTCGGTCTTAGTTTTACTTGGAAGGATGCATATGGCTTCTAATGTTGATGCTTCTCTAGAGGAGGCGCTCTCCTATATTACTGACCAGTTGAAGGCGCTGACTTCTATTGCTTCACCTACGGGCTATACCCGTGCGGCTACTGACTATCTAATGGAAACGTTGCGCGATATGGGCTTTGGCCCCGAGCGCTCCAATAAGGGCAACGTGTTGGTTGAGCTTGGCGGCGAGGGCGAGCCGCTCGTATTGGCGAGCCATGTCGATACCCTGGGCGCCATGGTGCGCTCCATCAAGGACAATGGTCGCCTGCGTCCCACGACGCTTGGCGGGCATCAGTGGTCTACGGCCGATGGCGAGAACTGCACCGTCTACACGCGCGATGGCAATGTCTACACGGGTGTGGTTCTCAATACCGAGCCTTCGGCGCATGTGGCCGATGAGCCGGTCAAGACCATCGAGAAGAACATGGAAATCCTGCTCGACGAGAACGTCGACAGCAAGGACGACGTGCTCGAGCTGGGCATTCAGGCTGGAGACATCATCGCTATGGATCCGCGCACCACGGTGACGGAGAGCGGCTACATCAAGAGCCGCTTCCTTGACGACAAGCTGTCCGCGTCGATTCTGCTGGGTCTGGCTCGCGCCGTTGCTGACGGCGAGGTGACCCTTTCGCGCAAGGTGTCGCTGCTCTTTACCGTGTACGAGGAGGTCGGCCACGGCGGTGCCTTCGTGCCGGCCGACACGCGCGAGATGATCAGCGTGGACATGGGCTGCGTGGGCGACGACCTGGGCTGCACCGAGCGCATGGTGTCGATTTGCGCCAAGGATTCGGGCGGTCCGTACAACTACGACTTGGTGACCACGCTGTCCAACATCGCGCGCGAGCTTGAACTCGATTACGCCATCGATGTGTACCCGCATTACGGCTCGGACGTCGAGGCCACGCTTTCGGCCGGTTACGACATTCGCCATGGCCTGATCGGCCCCGGCGTGTACGCGAGCCACAACTACGAACGCAGCCACACCGACGGTGTGCGCAATACCTACGAGCTGGTCCGCGCCTACGTGCAGCGCTAACGATGCAGCGGCCTCGGCTGGCACAGCAGTACCGACCGAGGCCGTCCTCTCTAAGTTGCGGTGAAATAGGGACTGTTTAAGCGTTTAAAACCGCCAAACAGTCCCTATTTCACCGCAACTTATGAAGGGGATGGGGCTACTTGATGGCGCCGGTCACCGTGCCGCCGCCCAGGACGATGTCGCCGCGATAGACGACGACGGCTTGGCCGGGGGCGATGGCTCGTTGCGGCTCGTCAAAAGTTAGCAGCATTTGTCCGCCGGCGCCACGTGTAAGGGTTGCTGCCTGGTCTTTCTGTCGGTAGCGGTACTTGGCGCCCACGCGGATGCCGCCGGCATCCAGCTCGGCTTCCATGTGGTCGGCAGGGGCGCTCCAAATCCAGTCGTTGGCCGTGAGCGCCGTGGCCGTCAGGTCCTCGGCCTCGCCCAGATGCACGGTGTTGTTGACGGCGTCGACACCCGTTACGTACACGGGATGCGCCATCGCGACGCCCAGGCCTTTGCGCTGGCCGATGGTGTAGCGCAGCGCGCCGTTGTGGCGCCCGACCACGCTGCCGTCGCGCCACACAATGTCGCCCGGTGCAGCGGGATGTCCGCAGCGGCGCTCGATATAGCCCGCGTAGTTACCGTCTGGAATAAAGCAGATATCCTCGCTTTCGGTCTTCTTGGCGTTGATGAAGCCCTGCTCGGCGGCAATCCGGCGCACGTCGCACTCCTTGTCCAGACCCGCCAGCGGAAAAATCGTGCGCGCCAGACGCTCCTGCGTAAGCGAATACAAAAAGTAACTCTGGTCCTTTTTGGGGTCCTCGCCGCGATGCAGCTGCCAGGTGCCGTCTGCCGCCTGGCTTGTTTTGGCGTAATGGCCCGTGGCGATGTAGTCGCAGCCCATGTCCAGCGCTGCATCGAGCAGCGCGCCAAACTTAATGTGGCGGTTGCAGATAATGCACGGATTGGGCGTCAGCCCCTCCTGGTAGGCGTTCACAAAGCGCTCGATTACGTTACGGTCGAAGGTTTGCTGCAAGTCGAGCACATGGTGGGGAATGCCTATGCGCTCGGCGACGGCCTCTGCGTCGGCGATGTCGCGGTCGACCTTACTCATGCCCGTGGCGGGGTCGGGTGCGGGGCAGGTGAGGCGCATGGTGGCGCCGACACATTCGTAGCCCTGGCTTTTGAGCAGATACGCGGTCACGCTGGAATCGACGCCGCCGCTCATGGCGACGAGCACGCGCTTGTTGTGCATGAGGAGGTTCTCCTTGGTGGCATGTGGCCAAAAAAGAAAAGCGGCGCGGGAGGCTGGTTCCGCGCCGCAGACATTGTAGCAAGTTCGGACGTCTCGTGGGGCATCCTGTTGGGATGAGCTCAGGCTGCCAGAAGAGAGGGGAGACCGGCGTGCCTTGGACTCGTTCTAAGAACGAGAAGCTCTAGTCCTGGAAGAGCGCCGTGGACAGGTAGCGCTCGCCGGTGTCGGCGAGCAGCGCCACGATGGTCTTGCCTTCGTTCTCGGGGCGCTTGGCCAGCTGCAGAGCGGCCCAGACGGCGGCGCCGGACGAAATGCCCACGAGCACGCCTTCCTTGTGGCCCACGGCGCGGCCGGTGGCAAAGGCATCGTCGTTCTCGACGGGGATGATCTCGTCATAGACCTGGGTGTCGAGGACGTCGGGCACAAAGCCGGCACCGATACCCTGGATCTTGTGCGGGCCGGCCTGGCCCTTAGAGAGCACCGGGGAGGTGGCGGGCTCGACGGCGACGACCTGAATCTCGGGGTTTTGCTCCTTGAGGAACTCGCCCACGCCGGTCACGGTGCCGCCGGTGCCGACGCCGGCGACGAAGATGTCGACCTTGCCGTCGGTGTCGTCCCAGATCTCGGGGCCGGTCGTGGCCTTGTGAATGGCCGGGTTCGCGGGGTTCACAAACTGGCCGGCGATGATGCTGTTGGGAGTTTCCTTCTGCAGCTCCTCCGCCTTGGCGATAGCGCCCTTCATGCCCTTGGAGCCGTCGGTGAGCACGAGCTGTGCGCCGTATGCCTGCATGAGCTTGCGGCGCTCGACGGACATGGTCTCGGGCATAGTGATGATCACCTTGTAGCCGCGGGCCGCCGCCACCGAGGCGATGCCGACGCCGGTGTTGCCGCTCGTGGGCTCGATGATGGTGTAGTCGCCACCGCGCACGAGCTTGCCGGCCTTCTCGGCCTCGTCAATCATGTTCTTGGCGACGCGGTCTTTGACGGACCCGGCGGGGTTGAAGTATTCCAATTTGACGAGCACACGGGCCTTGAGGTCCTCGTCGGCCTCGAAGTGGGTGAGCTCCAGAAGCGGGGTGTGGCCGATAAGCTGATCGATGGACGTGTAAACATTGCTCATGGTGAACCTCCAAAGTGTTCAAATGACTGGATACCGTGTGGTTTTACGGTGTGTGTGGCAGCGAAACCCACAAACCTTATAGGTTGTTCGTTTTGCTGTTGGCAAGCATAGTAGACAGTAAAGCCTAGTAACGCAATAGGAAATAGAAGATTATTACGAGTCGATTAACCATCTTGACGGGAATAGGTATTTTCAAAACCAATTTTTCGGCTAGAATTTCTACGAATTAAAAGACCGAAAGGCAGCTATATATATGTTGGTTTCCACAAAGGGCAGATATGCCCTGCGCGTTATGGTCGACCTGGCCGAGCACCAGGCGACAGGCCGTATCCCGCTTAAAGAGATTGCGGCGCGTCAGGGTATTTCGGAGAAGTACCTCGAGAATATTCTGGCTACGCTCGTGCGCGCCAACATGCTCTCGGGCATGCGCGGCAAGGGCGGCGGCTATGTGCTCACGCGCCCGCCCGAGCAGTACACGGTGGGCGAGATCTTGCGCCTGACCGAGGGCAGCCTGGCGCCGGTCGCCTGCCTGGATGGCGACTGCAAGGGTTGTTCGCGCTCTGACGAGTGCCCCACGCTCGACGTGTGGAAGAACCTGGACAAGCTTATCAACGACTACCTCGACGGTGTGACGCTCGATCAACTTGTCGCTCCCAACGAAGGCTACGATTACGTCATCTAACCCACACCTGCCATTTGGGGACGGGGTGGAAATGGCAGATTCTCTCGCCCTTTGAGACTTGGCAAATAAGAAGGCCGCCCATTTTTTGCGATGGGCGGCCTTTGATTTGGTCCGATGCGTTTGTGCGTCGGGGGCGTTCTACTCTTCGGCAATACTATCGAGGATGCTGCGCATGATGGACACTAGGATGCTGCCCATAAAGGCCGAGCCAAAGCCGGCGATGGAGATGCCGACGCCCAACAGGTTGACCGACAGGTAGCTGGCGAGCTCCAGCATAAAGCTGTTGAGCACGAGCTGGAAAATGCCGAGCGTAATGATCGTGAGCGGCAGCGAGATGACCGTGAGGAACGGTTTGACGAACGAATCGACGATGTTGAGGAACAGTCCCACAAAGGCAAAGCAGACCCAGGCCTCGGCAAAGCCGAAGGGTTGGATACCGGGGACGAGGAACGTGGCGATCGCGATGGCGATCGAGGTGAAGAGCCAGTTAAGCATAAAGCGCATGGCGTGAATCCTTTCTTGCGCCGGGGTTGCTGGCGTCGCGTGAAGCGGCTTGCGGCGGCGACTTGGATGGTTGCGCGGGCGCGCCGCGGTGTTTGGGCGCCCATTGTCTCAAATATTCGTGGAGCTTACGTGCGCATTCGGTTTCTAAGCGGCGTTCGTCCTGAAAAACGTGCCGCTGACAGAGAGTCTTGTCACTTTAGTTTGGTGGTGTGCTACACTGCTACGGGCAAATGCTCCATGCATTAGTTTTATTGCATAGAACGGGCGAACGATGCCCGATGTCAGTATCAACTTCGATGCCTTTTGGCGGGTTTGGCGGTGATCGATGAATATCGAGAACATGTTTGACAAGCCTGATGTCAAGCAGCTGGTCCACGCATTTAGTCTTTTGGACGACGAGAACGATATCCAGGCGTTTTTAACCGATATCTGCACACCGCGCGAGATCTGCGATCTTTCTCAGCGCCTGCAGGTCGCGCGCTATCTGGATGAGGGCGAGCCCTATGTTGAGGTTCAGGCCCGCACCGGCGCTTCGTCCACCACGGTGAGCCGCGTGTCCAAGGCACTTAATGGCGAGTACGGTGGCTATCGCAAGATCCTCATCAAACTGGAGGATGGCGAGTAGGCCAGCGGCGACAAACGAATTGCGCAGAACCGTCCCTTCGGGGGCGGTTTTTTGATCCCTCGGGGACGGAGGAAATCTGTTGGCGTGGGGCAAATCTGTCCGCGTGGGCGGGTAGGATGGATGCATTGATTATTGCGAACGGTTTGAGTGGAGGACCATGCCTGTTCGAATCTATACCACTAATGCCGGCACGGATTTGAGCGATGCCGAGGCGGCGTTGCTCGCCGACCTGGTCGCCCGCCACGGGCGTGCTGTTTTGCTGGCGCCCTCGTTTGCTGAGCTCGACCTGTGCCGTCACGATGCTGCGGTTGCTGGCGCCTCGCTGGGCGTTGACTACAAAACCCCCGCGTCGTGGCTTCGTTCGCTGTGGGAGCTTATGGGCGATGGCCGCAGCTTCGTCGACAACATGCAACGCCAAATGCTGTTCTCGGACATGATCGCCCGTCGCGACGATACCGACCTGCAGCCGCTTTCACGCAGTCGGGGCACGGTGCGCATGCTCGCGCGCATGGCCCGCGATGTGCTGCCGGGCGTAGCGGGAACGGGTGCCGAGCGCTGCCGCGATGCCGCCGCTCAGCCCGAGCCCAAAAGCGACGCCGAGGCCCGTGTGTTCGAGCTTCTGTGCGCCTATGCGAGCGGTTTGGACCGTCGAGACATGGTCGAGCCCTGTGAAGCCACCGATATGATGGCAGAAGCCCTGGCGAACAGCCTTCCGGCGTGCGCCCACGCCGTCTGCGTGCGCGGCGTCACGTCGTTTACGCACGGCCTGCTCGAGCTGCTGTCGGCCGTGGCGAACAACGGGGGAGAGGTCGTCGTGCTGCTTGCCCGCGAGCAGGCGGCGATGCGCGAGGAGCTTGCCGCGGCATTTGATGCCCGCGGCGTGCTGTTTGAGGCCGCGCTGCTGGGGGAGGGTGCCGTCGCGCCCCAGACTGCCTCCAAGTCCGCCGCTCAGTCTACCTTTGTAGAGGTTGCCGGCCCTCACGCCCGCGCCCACGCCTATGTGGATGCAATCGATGAGCTGGTAAAAACGTGTGAGGACGCCGAGGTCGACGGCAGCGTCGCGGCGTCCGCGGACCCCGCCCGCGTGCTCGTGGTGTCTGCCCGGGCGCCCCAGCTGTTTGGTGAGCTCGCTGCCCGTTTGGCGGCGCGTCATATTGCGGCCGAGACAACCGAGTTCACGGCATTTTCCCAATCCATCGCGGGCAGGCAGTTCACGGCGCTCGCCAATCTGATCGAGCGCATGAAGACCGCCGACGAGGGCACCGCCTCCAAGACCGAGTGGTGGCCCGCGCCGGAGCTTACCGACTGGATTTACAGTCCGCTTTCGGGTGCCGATGCCGCCAGCGCGCGCACCTTCGACAAGAACATGCGCCTGTCGCGCGGCAAGACCACCACAGCCGTCAAGAGCCTACTGCAGAGCGTGCAGGGCCAGGTCAGGGGCACGCGCAAGGCTGCCAGTGATGAGAACTGGTTTAAGAACGTGCCGTGCGTGGTCTCGGACGTGTTCCAAGCGCTGTGGCGCGACAAACCCGTGACGGCGCTCAAGGCAATGCTCGTCGTCGCCGAGGCGTTGCCCGATCGCGCCCTTGGAGGCCTTGACGGTCAGGCTCGTCGCCAGGCGGAGACCGCCCTGCTGCGACATGCCATCGACATCCTTATGAACGATGCTCGCGCGCTCGACGTGTCGCAGGCCGCGACCGTGCCCGTGCTCGATGACATTCGAACCAAGGTGGACAAGCGTAGCGCCGCCTACGATTACGAGACCTACGAGGTTGACCGTGCGCCACGCGCCCAGGTTCGCTTTGCTTCGCTTGCCGATGCGGCGGCTCTGCGCCCCGGCAGCTACGATGCCGTGCTGTTTGCCGACGTCGACCTGGATAGTTATCCGCTCTCACATGAGGAGGGCCCGCTGGCAACGCTGACGGCAGAGTTAGATCGCAGCGGTGTGACGCTTGAGCCTGCCGCCTTGTTGCGCGTGCGCTTTGGCCGCGCGATGCAGGCCGCGCGCGGTCCGGTTGCGCTTGCCCGCGTGACGCACGATCGCCAGGCGCGCGAGTGCTACCCGGCTGCCGTGTGGACCGAGTTGCGGGCGCATGCCGAGGCCGCTAACGATGCTAAGGCCGCTGACGCCGACAAGGCCGCTGACGACGCTAAGGCCGTTGGCGCCGACAAGGCGAAGTGCGTGGGTGAGGGCGATATCGTAAGGGACTTCGATCCCGCGGCAGGCGAAGGTCTTAGGCGCGAGCGCGTGACCTGCGAAGCTCCTCAGCATCTGAGCGATGAAGCCATTCCGTATCTGGTCCTGCGCCGTCGCGATGGCGAGGGCGAGGATGCGCCGCTGGTGCCGCGCCTGACGTCTGCCTCGCAGATCGAGGCCTATTCGACCTGCCCGCTGTGCTGGTTCGTCTCGTATCGCGTCAAACCCCAGTCGATCGACGCCGGCTTTGGCAACATGGAGAAGGGCAACTTTGTCCATGACGTGCTGGAGCACTTGCATGCCCGTCTGCCCCAGGAGGGCATGGAGCGCGTGACGCCCGAGAACCTGCCACGTGCTCAGGAGCTGCTGCACGAGGTCTTTGCCGAGACCCTGGCCGAGCACGCCGGCAAGCGCGGTACCGAGGGCCCGCTGGTGCCGCTCTCTCCAGTGGAGGAGCGCCAAGTGGCCGAGATTTTGCCGCAGCTGGAGGGCGTGCTTGCCTATGAAGCCGAGGCGCTGACTCCTTTTGCTCCGTGCTACCTGGAGTTTGCCTTTAACGACCTTAAAGTTGAGTATGCCGGTTGGCCGCTTGGCGGGCGCATCGACCGTGTTGATGTGGATGTCGAGAATCGCGCCGTGGTAATCGACTATAAGCATCGTTCGGGTGTCGAGGAGTTTAAGCTCGCCGACCCCACGGTGCGCGACGAGGAGTCGGGCGAGGCCCCCATCGACGACCCGCGCTGGCTGCCGCCCCATACCCAGACACTCATCTACGCGCAGGCCATGCGTCGGGCGCTGGATCTGGATACCCGCGCCGCGCTCTATTTTTCGACCAAGGGCGGCAAGCCCGCGCTGCGCGGTGCGGCGAGCGCCGAGTTGCTTGAGGAAGAGCGCGGCGACGGCCGCATCCCAGGCCTTAAGAAGGGCTTTCCCGGCGAGGGCGGCAACATGGACTTCGATGCACTGCTCGATCGCGTGGAGACCGGCATTGCCGAGCGTCTGCGTGAGCTCGAGGCAGGCAACGTTGCCGCCGTCGACCCGACGTCGGCTCAGGCCGCGCATGCGCGCTGCTCGTATAACCACGAAGGAACGTTTGTAAGGAGGGACGTGTAGACCATGGATCTTTCGACTTTGATGCCGCAACAACTGCAAGTCGTCAAAACGCTCGACCGCCCGCTGTTTGTCTCGGCAGGTGCCGGCTCGGGCAAGACCTTTACCCTCACGCGCCGCATCGTCTATGCGCTCTCGCCCGAATCCGGTCCGTTTGTCGAGCATCTGGATCAGGTGCTTGCCATTACCTTTACCAAAGATGCCGCGGCCGAGATTCGCGACCGCGTGCGTCGCGCGCTTATCGAAGAGGGTATGGACGAGGAGGCCCTGACCGTCGACGACGCTTGGATCTCGACCATTCACGGCATGTGTTCGCGCATCCTGCGCGCGCATGCGTTGGAGCTGGGCATCGATCCCGAGTTCACGGTGCTTACCGATACCGATGAGCTTATGGATCAGGCTGTCGAGCATGTGCTGGGGCGCGCGACGGCGCCCGATGCCGCGTCTGAGCTCGCCGCCTCGCTTAAGGCCCTCTACGCTTGGTATCCCATGGCGGGCGAGGGCGGGCCGTTTGGCGCCGGTACCACCATCAAAGGTCTGGTGCGCGACCTGCTGGAGCTATCGAGCCAGCTGCCGGGCGGCATGGACGATGTGTGCGTGGCGCGCGGCCAGGCTGACACCTCTGCGCTTGCCGACGCCTATCGCGCGGCGTTGGGTGCAAGCAAGGCCGCGACCGAGAAAGCGCAGGTGGCACTCGATGCCATCGACGCGTTTGAGGTGAGCGGCAAAACCATGGAGGATGCGGCGCGACTCATGATGTCGTGCAGCATGCCTCGGGCGAGCAAGGCGTTTCCTAAGGAGCAGGTGGAGCTGCTCAAGGCCGAGGCCGCCGATGCATTTATCAATATCGTGCTTGCCTGCGGCGGTCCGGCGCTCGATGCGCTGGTGGGTCTTGCTCGTGCTGTGGAGGCGGAATACCGCGCGCTCAAGGCTGACCAGTCCGCGCTTGATAACAACGACCTGCTGCGCATGGCGTACGAGGCGCTGCGCGATTATCCCGCCATCCGAGCGGCCTATGAGGGTCGCTTTAAGATGGTCATGATCGATGAGTTCCAGGATACCGACCAGATGCAGGTTGACCTGATCCGTTACCTGACCGGTGCGGGTGAGCGTGCGCTGTGTACCGTGGGCGATGCGCAGCAGTCGATTTATCGTTTCCGTGGCGCCGAGGTTGAGGTCTTCCGCCGCCAGGAGCGCAAAGTGGGCTCCTCTGCTGCGCCCGAGACGGCTGTCGCATCCGATGCCCCCGCCGGCGAGCTCGTCAAACTCGTGCGCAACTTCCGCAGCCACGACGAGGTGCTGCGCTATGTGGCGCGCGTCTTTGACGGCGATACAGGTGGTTTGATGCAGGGGTTCTTGGATCTTGAGCCGAGTGACGATCGCGAGGACAAGCTCAAGGCAAAGGCGTCGCGCCGCCAGGCGGTCTTCGTTGCCGGCGGCAGCACCCAGGAGCGAACGCAGGCGAAAGCTCGTGCGATTGCGGAGCGATTCCAAGCGCTCGTTAAAGCGGGCCAGCCCCAGGGCGGTATGGTACTGCTGCTGGGGCGCATGACCAATGCCGATGTCTACGCACAGGCGTTTCGCGACCAGGGGCTCGACTGCGTCATCGCGGGCGGCTCGGTCTTTGCCCAAGCTGCCGAGGTTCAGACGGTGCGCGCCCTGGTTTGTGCACTCGCCAATCCGGCCGATACGGCGCAGGGCCTTATGCCGCTGCTGGCATCGCCGATGTTTGCGCTCGGCGCCCAGGAGTTCCTGGCGCTGGCGACCAAGCTCGATAGCGAGACGGGGGAGACCTCGCGCCGCAACATCGATGCGGGCATCATGAGTGATTCCGATGTGCCGGGCCTGCAAGACCTGCCGCTGGTGACGCGCGCTCGCGAGGTACTGCGGTATGCGCTTCGTCGCGTGGGCCGCGATTCGTTCGCCGCCATCGCGTGCGACGTGGTCAACGCCTCCGGCTGGTTTGTGCGTCTGGCGCAGCGTGGTCCCGAGGGCAAGGCCATTGCCGCCAACGTGCTCAAGGCGCTCGACGCCGTGGCCGAAGCGGAGGCCGAGTTCGGCAACTCGCCGCGTTCCATCGCGCTGGCCTTCGACCGCTTCTTGGCGGGCAAGGAAGCCCCGGGTGCCCTTAACGAGGAGGGCGACGGCGCGGTGCGCATCATGACGGTGCACGCCTCCAAGGGCCTGGAATATCCGGTCGTGGCGGTCGCCGAGTGCTTTGGCGCGCGTAAGTCCTCGGGTACGGCACAGATGGGTCGCGTCGAGGGCGGAGCGCAGGTCGTGGCGCTGCCGGCACGCTTCGACGGCGTTAAGCTCGCCGACGGAACCTTTGTGAAGGGCGACGACGTCAAAAAACAGTTTGAGCATGCGTTTAAGGGCAAGGGCACGTCGTTGTGGCTGCCGCCGGAGCTCATGGAAGACGTGTGCGCGACGGGTTCTCCCGCCGAGGCATTCGTTCGCCTGCGCAACGACGACCTGCAGCTCTCGCTCGAGGAGCGGGCTCGTTTGCTCTATGTCGCCATGACGCGTGCGCGAGAGCTGGTCATTCTGGCGATGGATGCCGGCGTGAGCCGCGGCAAGGTGACGGCGCCGACCTTCGACGTCGAGACCGATCTGACCTATGACGTGCTGCGTCGTATTCTGCCTACCGACGCTCTGGACATGCCGCAGCTCGATGCCGACCGCCTGGTGTTCGACAACTCCAAGCCGGGCGACTACGAGCTCATTTCGCTTTCGGACTTTACCTTTGGCGAGCAGGCGTTTGAGGCCAACGCTTCGCTGGATGCCGAGGGCAGGCTTGTCCGCGGCGATGCGGAGCCGGAGGGCGCCGGTGCGGATGCCCGCGCCGCCGTTCCCGGCCCTGCCGACCCCGAGCCCGATGCGTTTGAGCTCGTGTATCCCCAGACGGTGGGCGTGCGCATGGGCGCCTGCCCGTATCCGGCGCGCGATTCGTACAGCTACTCGTCAATTGCCGCGGCGCTGCATGCCGAGTCCGAGGACCGTGCCGCCGAGGCACACACGCCCATGGACGAGGCCGGCGATGATGCGGAGTCGGATGGTTCCGAGATGACGGATGCAGGCGTGGCCGCCGTTGAGCCCGCCGGCAACCCCATGGCGCTGGGCTCGGCGTTCCATGCCGCCTGCCAGTGGCTCATCGAGATGGGTGCCGATGCGCTGCCCGCTGAGCGTGCCGATGCGCTGGCGCGCCTGTGGTGCCTGACGCCGGAGCAGCGCGAACGCTTCGACGTTGCCCTGGACCGCTGGCTCAAGTCGGCGGTCCGTGCCGAGCTGCTTGCCTGGCCGTGCATCCGTGCCGAGGTGCCGTTCTTCTCGCTGGGCTGCGAGGACGAGGACATCGCCCGCTACGGTGCATATGCCGAGGGCGCCATCGACGCCTTGGCGACGAACCCGGCGGATTCGTCACGCGCGCTGGTCATCGACTACAAGACGGGCGGCACACCGGACGAGACGCCGGAACAGCTGCGGGAGAAGCACGCCCTGCAGGCGCGCGTCTACGCCGATGTTCTGCACAAGGCGGGCTTTGAGGCCGTGACCGTCAAGTTCGTCCGCGCGGAGCAGGTCGACCCCGCCAACCCCTGCGAGCCCCAAGTGGTCACCTACAACCTTTAGCCCTCAACAACCTGCGGTGGAATCCCTATCGATTCCACCGCAGTCTTTTTGGGACGGGGCTTTTTTAGCTACTTTGGGCAAACCCACGCGGCCGCCCCGGATAAAGCCCTCAATCGTCCAAATAGCACCGCAACGCATGGGAGAGCCTGGGACGGTACAATAGCTCGAACGGTTCAAACGAATAAGGAGCCATATGCAGCTCACCAAAACGCTTGGGGTGACGCCGGAGGAGCTTTTTGACGCCCTAGCGGGGTCCATCATGCAGGATATCGAAAACGCCACGGGCAAGCGCTCCAGCCGCAACAGGCTCAACGGCAATAAGTACGAGAAGCGTGCCCAGGCCGCAAAAAGGCAAGGTAGCTCTTCATCGGAAACTGTGAACACTTCAGGCTTCGAGTCAGTAGCGAGCGGCCCGACAAAAGTAGTTGATGGAAGTGCCAAATGAATAAGAATGCCGCTACGCAACTGCACATCTATTCCGCCTTTTTCGTTCTTGCGGGATTTGTTTTAAATCGGGGAGTGTTTCTACTTTTCCTTGCGGAGAAAGGAATGTCTGTCACGGAAATCGCGCTTTATCAAGCCCTGTTTAACATTACAACGGTCGTCCTCGAGCTGCCAACAGGGCTGATAGGCGATTTCTTTGGAAAGAAGTTTTCGATTCAAGTGGGCGTGCTGCTGCTTTTCTTCCATACGGCTGGCATGCTGTTGCTCTCAGGCCCCTTTCTTGTCGTGCTTTCCCTTGTTGAGGCACTCGCCTACTCCCTTCAATCGGGATCCGAACAAGCACTTTTATATGAAATTGCCCGGAATGCCGGTCAAGGAGAGCGTTTCCTCACCATCAACGCTCGGCTGCTTGCCGCGCAATCAATCGCTACGGGAATGGCGATTGTGCTCGGATCTTTTATTGCCCAAGTATCTTGGAGCGCCCTCTACGTATGTGTCTCCGTTTTCTATCTCCTGCAGCTTTTCCTTCTGTATCCCATTGAGAGGACGGAAGCGACCCGTTCTGAAAGCTCTGAAAAGGGAAGGTTTGACGCGGCCAAGATGTTCAGACGCGAAACCTGGCGTGTTGGAGAATCCGCTTTTGCGGTATTGCTTCTTCTAATCGGCACAAGCATGCTCGATGGATTCTATGGGAGTTATTACAACTTGAATCAGTTGGTATTCGACGCATTTGATGCTCCCGTCTCCATAATAGGAATCTTTTTCGGTGCATCCTATGCAGTAAATGCGACGGCCTACATTGCAGCAGATTTCTTCTCATTGCGTTTCGGGAAAAGAAATACCATGCTCGGCTCGATGCTAATCGAGGCTGGCCTTTTCATGATTCTTCCGTGGTTCGCTTCAAATCCGCTGTGTTTGTTTGGCCTTAGCATGGTGCTTTGTTTTCTCCCAGAAGTGGTGTACATCACTTCGGAAAACTTAATCCAAGACGCGATAGCGGACGATCTCCGCGCGACGATCCTTTCCGTCGCGTCTCTGGTAAGGGCTCTCTTTTCTGCAGTGTTTTTCTCCATATTTGGACATGTGTTGGGGTTATATCCCATTCAGATAGCGCTCGGTATTATTGGTGCAATCGCGATAGCAATTACCGCCGTTGTTTCATTAAAAATGGTTGGAATACAGGTCTCCAAGAATTGATATATCGATTGACGAGCTATCCGAAGCGTCGAGCCTTCTTGATGGACATGACTATTCGTCACAAATCATTCCGCGCATCGCCGGGGTTCCAGTAATACTCGATATATCTGGATGCCCTCATTCCCCTTTTTGAAGGTCCCAAATTGACTACCCGTGTTGGTTTGGCTAGGTTCGGGTGCTGTCCGCGCCGTGGGGTAAAATCGTTCAGTCAGAACACGAACCCGCATCGGAGCTCATCACATGGCATTCGTCCATCTGCACAATCACACTGTCTTCTCCATGCTCGACGGCGCAACCCGTATCCAGGATATGGTCAACCGTGCCGTTGAGCTTGGCATGCCCGCCGTGGCCATTACCGACCACGGCTACATGTATGGCGTGCCCGACTTGGCGCTGGCCTGCGACGCCGTCAACCACAACACGCCCGAGTACAAAACCTGGAGCCACGACAAGGCCTTCTTGGAAAAGGACCGCCGCGACGAGCTGGTGGAGCCCGATCCCGAGGCAAACCCGCGCGAGCATGCCCAGTATGTGAAGGACATGGCCATGTGGGACGAGAGGGGCAACATCGACGAGCTCAAGCCGCCCCTGGTTATCAAGCCCATCTTTGGCTGCGAGGTCTACTTTACGCCGGACGAGACCCTTGCCCGCGACCACAAGCCCGAGCTCTACCACATGATCCTTCTGGCCAAGGACCAGGAGGGCTACGTCAACCTGATGCAGACGGTTTCCGAGGCAGCCGTGCAGGGCTTTTACTACAAGCCGCGCGTGACGCTCGACAACCTGCGCCGCCACGCCAAGGGCATGATCTGCACGAGCGCCTGCATCGCGGGCATCATCCCCAAATACATCGACCGCGGCGACATGGAAGGCGCCATCAAGTGGGCCGAGACCTTCCGCGATACCTTTGACCCCGGCGACTTTTACATCGAGATTCAGGAACACGGCATCACCACCGACAACGGCCTGACCGATGAGCAGATGGACCGCACGCTCATCGACATCGCCAAGCAGGTAGGCGTCAAGGTCATTGCCACCAACGACTTCCACTACCTGCGCCGCGAGGACGCTCCCGTGCAGGACGTCATCATGTGCATCGGCATGAACGCCAAGGTCGACGACCCCAACCGCATGCGCATGACTGGCTCGGAGTTTTACATGAAGACCGAGGAGGAGATGCGGGCGATGTTCCCGTATTGCCCCGAGGCCTGCGACAACACGCTCGAGATCGCCGACAAGTGCTACGTCGAGCTGGACTGGGACTCCATCATCCTGCCGCGCTTCCCGTTGCTCGACCCCGGCGAGACGCACGAGAGTCAGTTCCGCCGCGAGTGCGAGAAGGGCCTGCGCCAGCACTACGGTGACGACTGGGCCACGCGCGAGATCGGTGGCGTCAACATCAAAGAGCGCTTTGAGTACGAATACAAAGTCATCTGCGACAAGGGCTTTGCCGCCTACTTTTTGATTGTTGCCGAGTACGTGCAATGGGCCAAGGACAACGGCATCGGCGTCGGCCCCGGCCGTGGTTCGGCTGCCGGCGCTATCGTCGCCTACGCCATGAACATCACCGCGTTCGATCCGCTCGAGAACGGCCTGATGTTCGAGAGGTTCCTGTCCCCGCAGCGTACCGAGATGCCCGATATCGATATGGACTTCGACGATGAGCGGCGCCTCGAGGTCGTGGAGCACGTTCGCCAGCTCTACGGCCCCGAGAAGGTCACCCACGTCATCACCTACTCGACCATTAAGGCCAAGCAGGCCATCAACGACGCCGCTCGCGTCCTGGACTACCCGGTCTACATGGGCCAGCGTCTGTCCAAGATGGTCTCGAACGACCCCAAGGTCAAGCTCAAGCAGGTGCTCGAAAAGCAACCCGGCAAAGAGGACCTGTTTAACCCCGATTTTGCCGAGGCATATAAAAAGGACGACGACGCCCGCCGCATCATCGACACGGCGCTCTCAATCGAGGGCCTCACCCGTGGCGAGGGCGTGCACGCGTGCGCCGTTCTGATCTGCCGCGACCCCGTCAACGAGCACGTGCCCACCAAGCTCGACACCAAGGGCGGCGTCGAGATTACCCAGTACGAGGGCCATACCGTTGCCGACATGGGCCTGCTCAAGATGGACTTCTTGGGCCTGCGCACGCTGACTGTTATCTCCAAGGCCAAGGCAAACATCAAAAGGAACTTCGGCATCGACATCAAAGAGGAAGAGATTCCCTTTGACGACCCCGAGATCTTTAAGCTCATGGGTTCCGGCCACACCGCCGGCGTCTTCCAGGTCGAGTCCGCCGGCATGACGGCCACGATCAAGAACATGAAGCCCACCGAGTACAAGCACGTCGTAGCATTGATCGCCCTGTACCGCCCGGGCCCGCTGGGCGCCGGCATGGTTTCGTCCTACATCAACCGTATGAACGGCAAGGAGCCGGCGGTCTCCTACGACGACCGCCTGGATGACATCCTGGGCGAAACCTACGGCACCATGGTCTACCAGGAGCAGGTTATGCTCATCTCCGTCGAGATGTGCGGCTTCTCCAAGGGCGAATCGGACTCGCGTATCCGTAAGCCCGTGGCTAAGAAGAAAATCAAGCTGCTCACGTCGACGGTGCTCCACTGGGAGGATGGCTCCGACGAGACCACCTACGACCACTGGATGAACGGCGCCATCAAGAACAACTATACGCGCGAGGTCGCCCAGAAGATTTGGGACGATGTTCTCGAGTTCGCATCTTACGCCTTTAACAAGTCGCACTCCGCCGGCTACGCCATCCTGGTTATGCAGACGGCGTGGCTCAAGGCGCACTATCCGCACGAGTACATGGCGGCCGTTCTGACGTCCTATACGGGCAAGACCGACAAGATCGTGCACTACGTCTCGGCATGCCGTCACGACGGCATCCCCGTGCTGTCGCCAGATGTCAACGAGTCCGGTACCGAGTTCACGGCTACCAAGGAGGGCGTGCGCTTTGGTCTGGCCGGCATCCGCGGCGTGGGCACCGGCGTGGCGCAGGCGATTATCGCCGAGCGCGAGGCGGGCGGCCCGTTTAAGACGCTGCACGACTTTGTCGAGCGCGTGGACTCGAGCCAGGCCAACCGTCGCGTGATCGAATCGCTGATCAAGGCAGGTGCCTTCGACTCCACGGGCTATCCGCGCCGCCAGATGATGCACTTTGTGGACAAGAACAACCCCGAGAACATCATCGATGCCGCGGTAAAGCGCCAGAAGGACCGCGCGAGCGGCCAGACCTCGTTCTTCGATATGTTTGGCGACGTTGAGGGCTCGGGTTTCGAGGTCAGCGTGCCCGATCCAGATGGCCAGGAATGGGACCGCCACCTCAAGCTGAGCCAGGAGAAGGAGGTTCTGGGCATCTATGTCTCGGACCACCCGCTGCGCCCGTTTGAGTATGCGCTCAGCAAAGCGCGCGACTTTTCGTTCTCGCAGATCGACACCGGCTACGAAGTTCAGAATCCTACGGGCGGCACCATCAACCAGGAGATTCCCGAGGGCAAAGCGCTGTGGTGGGCCGGCATGGTCTCGAGCGTGTCCAAGCGCGTGACCAAAAACGGCGACCCCATGGGCATCGTGCAGCTCGAGGACATGGAAGGCGAGGCCACCGTCGTGGTGTTCCCCAAGACCTACAAGGAGGCCGAGGGGTACCTGTACGGCGAGGTCGATCCCGAGACGGGCGCGCAGCTGTCCGATGCGTTTGTGCGCATTAAGGGCAAGCTCGAGCGCTCGGACCGCGGCGACCAGATTATCGCGCAGGAGATCGTGCCACTGGAGCTCAACGAAGAGAACAACAAGCCCAAGGTCTTTGAGGTCATGGTGCCCAACAGCCGCTTTAGCCAGGGCAATATGGCACGCTTGGCCACGGTGCTCACCACCAACCCGGGCGGCGATCGCGTGGAGATCTTTATCGAGCAGGTGGACGGGCGCGTGCTGCGCGCCGAGGTGCCTGCCAAGGTCAACGCGCGCTCGATTCCGCTGCTGGCCGAGGCCAAGGCTATCGTGGGTAACCAAGGCAGAGTGACGGTGATCTAAGGGCGACCTTGCTGGTCCGCGCGAGATTGGAGGAAGTGATGGCGCAGGGGACGTTCGTGCAGGCGCTCCGGAAAGAGGCGGCGCTGAGCGGCACCTTTATGAAGGGGCGTTCGCTCATGCTCAACGGTGCCGTGCTGTCGATCGAGGACAGCGGCTCGCGCTTCTCCAAAAACGTGACGGTCGAGGGCTCGGTGCGCGGCTCGCGCGGCGACCTGTACAAGACGCACGTGGCGCTCGATATGGACGAGCACGAGGTTATCGACTACGACTGCGACTGCCCCGCCGCATACCGCTATCCCGGTATGTGCAAACACGCCATCGCCACAGCGCTGACATACCTGGACGCCAGCGGCATTGAGCCTGTTGAGGGGCTGCGCACGCCGGTTCGCACGTTTACGGCGCAGCCGAAACAGCCCGCGCGTGCCGCGTCCGCCGCGCCGGCCGTCAACCCCAACTTTCCCTTTCCGGCGCCCGTCCCCACGAGCCCGAGCCTTGTGGCGGCGCTTTCCGATCTTTCGGACGCGCGCATGGATGAGCTGGCGAGCATGCGCCGCAAGCTTGCCGGTGCCGTTGATCCCGACGCCCCCAAAGCGGCGTTGGAGCCCTCGTTGGCGCCGTACTACAATCCGCTGTTCGCTGACCGCTTTAGCTGGGCGCTCGAGTTCCGCATTCGCTGTGGATCGGTCTCCTACGTGGTCAAGGACATCGATGGCATGGCCGATGCCTACGTGCGCGGCGGCACGTTCTCCTATGGCAAGAAGCTCACGTTTGTTCATTCACCTGAGGCCTTTGACGAAACATCGACAAAGCTGCTCAACCTTGTTGTGACGACAGTTGCCTATCTCGATGACATCACAAGCTCGCGTTCGGCGTCGTACGACTTTGCCCGCAGCGGTTTTGTCGCCGAGCGTCAGTTGCCGCTGTCCGAGCATAGCATCGTATATGTGCTGGACCTGCTACGCGGCCAGACCATCTCTTTTGAGCCCGCCTGGTCGCGGGGGACGACGACGCATCGCACCTATGACGTGGCGGTTGAACTGCCTCCGGAAGGGGAGGACGAGGCGCTGTCTAAGCGCCCACCGCTCCTTGCCGCCAAAATCGCGCCGGCGGCCGGTGGCAGCTATGATCTGCGCCTGCCGGCCGATGCATACTGCTTTGCTTCGGGCGACGTTGCCTATCTGGTCGACACCCGCCGTGCGCGCCGCACCGATGTGGCGTTTGCTCAGCACGCGGCGCCGTTCCTATCACGCTTGCTGCCCTGTCGCACGCCGGTCCATATTGCCGCCGAGCAGGTGGGCGAATTCTGCCGCATGGCACTGCCCATTTTGCGCGACTACACCGATCTTACCGCGCCCGCTGCACTCGATACCGTGGCGCCCGAGCCGAGCTTTGCCATGGCGATCGGCGTCGACGATGGGCTCGTGACCTGCAAAATTTCGGTTACCTACGGCGACTGGTCGGCAGATCTCTTTAGCCTGGGTGCTCCGGGCAGCCCCTTCGAAGACCAGCGTCCTGGCGTGCCGCCGCGCGACGAGGTGGCAGAGTTTCGCGTTATGGACACGGCGGCCCTGTATTTCGACTTTTACGAGGGCGGCCTGGCATTTGAGGAACGCGATGACGAGAGCCTGTTCCACTTGCTGACCGAGGGCCTGTCCGCCCTGTCCGAGCTGGGCGAGGTCATGCTCAGCGACCGCCTGCGCCAGGTCTCGGTCCGCCCTGCGCCCAAGCTTTCGGTGCGTGCAACCGTCAAGAGCAACCTGCTCGACGTCGAGCTGGGCGCGAGCGGTCTTTCGGCGGCAGACCTTGCCATCTACCTCGACTCCTACAAGCGTCACCAGACGTTTGCGCGTCTCACGTCGGGCGACATCATTCGCCTGGACGAGGGTGCCCGTGCCGCGTTTGGCCTTGCCGAGGACCTGGGTGTCGATGCCGTCGACCTGCTCGACGGCGTGTCGCTTCCCGCGTCGAGCACCCTGTTCGTCGACAGCATGCTCGCACGCACGCCGGCGCTCGAGGCCGATCGCGACGCTGCGTTCCGCCGTACCGTCGAGCGCCTGGATACGCTCGGCAAGATGGACTTTACGGTGCCGGCATCGCTCAAGGCAACGATGCGCGGCTACCAGGTCGACGGATACCAGTGGCTCGGCTCGCTCGAACACCTGGGCCTTGGCGGCATCTTGGCCGACGACATGGGCCTGGGCAAAACGCTCCAGATGATTGCGCATATTCTGGCGCGCGTGGAGGCGGGGGACACCAAGCCCACGCTCGTGGTATGCCCGGCCTCACTCGTGTACAACTGGACTGCCGAGCTGGAGCGCTTTGCCCCGTCGCTCGATGTGTGCGCCATTGTGGGCGCCAAGGCTCAACGCCGCGTGCAGATCGCCGGCGTGGCCGAGCATAGCGTGGTCGTGACGTCGTATGACCTTATGCGGCGCGATATCGACGAGTACGTCGAGCAGGATTTCGCCCGCGTGGTGCTCGATGAGGCACAGTACATTAAAAATCCGCTCACGCAGGTGGCGCGCGCCGCCAAGCGCCTGCCTGCCGGCGTGCGCTTTGCCCTGACGGGCACGCCCATCGAAAACCGCCTGTCCGAGCTCTGGAGCATCTTCGACTTTTTGATGCCGGGCCTTTTGGGGACGCGCGAGTCGTTTGCCAAGCGCTTTGAGAGCCCCGTCGAGCATGCCGAGGGCGATAGCGCCGCTCGCCTGCAGGCGCTCGTGTCGCCGTTTGTGCTGCGTCGCGTTAAGGAAGACGTGGTGGCCGACCTGCCCGAAAAGATCGAAGACACGGTGATGGCACAGCTTACCGGCGAGCAACGCAAGCTCTATCTGGCCAACCAGGACCGCATCGCCCAGCAGGTGCAGCACCGCGAGGCTGGGGAGTTTAAGAAGGACAAGCTCAAGGTGCTCGCCGAGCTCACCAAGCTGCGCCAGATCTGCTGCGACCCGCGTCTACACTACGAGGATTACAAGGCGGGGAGCGCCAAGCTCGATACGTGTATGGAGCTCGTGCACGGCGCACTCGACGGCGGGCATCGCATCCTGTTGTTCAGCCAGTTTACGGGTATGCTCGATATCATCGGTAAGCGCTTGGCCAAGGAGGACATCGCCTTCCTTAAGCTCACGGGCGCTTCGTCTAAGGAGAGCCGCGCCAAGATGGTCGCGCAGTTCCAAGCGGGCGAGGTTCCGGTCTTTTTGATTTCGCTCAAGGCGGGCGGCGTGGGCCTTAACCTGACGGCGGCCGACGTGGTCATCCACTACGACCCGTGGTGGAACGTGGCAGCGCAGGACCAGGCGACCGACCGCGCGCACCGTATTGGCCAGCAACATACCGTGACCGTGTACAAGCTCATCGCCAAGGACACGATCGAGGAGCGCATTATGCAGATGCAGGAGTCCAAGCGCGACCTGGTCAACAGCGTGCTCGGCGGCGACGGCATCTCGTCGGCGCTGTTTACCCGCGAAGATGTTCTGGCGCTGCTGGGCGGCGACGGGCGCTAACCCGCTCGGGTGGGGCCGCCAGGGCGGATAGCGCACGCTGCCCCATCGTCCCCGCCCGTTATGTGTTCATTTGCAATGCCGTGGATGGTTTGTCTGCCTTTGGGCATAAGAACCATCAAGAACATTGGCGCGTCAGCAAAGGAGAACATCATGGCGAAATTCTTTAAGGACCCCGACGGTAAGCTCATTGCCGCCCTTGGCAACGACGCTGCAACCCCTGCCGGTTGCACGGAACTGACCGCAAACACTGAGGACGCGGCGCACGAGAAGCACGTGCCTGTTGTCGAGACCGAGCGCGACGGTCACGTGATTCGCGCACGCGTTGGCTCGGTCGAGCACCCCAGCCTGCCCGAGCACTATATTGAGTGGATCGCCCTTGAGGCCGAGGGCCGCTTAGAGGTCCATTACCTTGAGCCCGGCATGAAGCCCGCGACGTTTTTTGCCGGCGGTTCCAAGACCGGTACCGTCTATGCCTACTGCAACCTGCACGGGCTGTGGTCCGCGACGTTCTAGGAGCGCGCCCCCGCTCGGGGTATCATAGCTAGCATATGCACATGCGAGCGCCGACTGCATCATGCGGCCGGCGCTTTTACTACGATTTCGATGGTTAACGACGGAAAGGGCTGAGCCATGAAGCTCGCGCTTGCACAGATCGATATGCGCCTGGGTGATATTGAGGGCATTTGCGGCCGCATCGAGGACCAGGCTCGTCTGGCCCACGAGCGCGGGGCGCGCGTGCTGTGCGTTCCGGCTCCGCTCTTTATGGGCGCCATGCCCGGTGGCCTGGTGGGCGCTGCCGACTTTGAGCACGACATGCTTGCCGGCTTGACTGGTGTCGCCGAGCGCATCCAGGAGCTTGACATGATCTGCATCGTGCCCGCGGCGGTTTCGTTTGAGGGCCAGCCGCTACTCGACTACATGATGCTCAAGGACGGTCATGTGGTGCCGGCGCGTTCGAGCATTGCCCTGCAGCGTGGCGAGAACAACGACACGCGTTGGGCGCCGCCGGTGTTCGACGTGGATGGCGTGCGCATCGCCGTGATTTTTGACTTGGACCGCGAGCTCGAGATGTTGCCGACCGGTGTTGACCTCATTGCGTATTTCCAATTCAACGCGTTTGACATGACCGACCGCGAGACTACTGCCATTGCCGCCGTTCGCAGCGGCGCCTACCGCAAGATCGCATCCAGGCGCAGCGTGTGGTTTGCCTGCATGGCGCCGGTCGGTGCCTATGACGAGTCGGTGTATACCGGCGGTTCGTTTGTGCTCGACGACTGCGGTCGCGTGGTGGCCCAGGCGCCGTGTTTTGAGGAGAGCCTGCTGGTTCAGGAGATTCAGCGCGGCGTGATGCTCGATGCCCTGGAAGATCACGAACTGCCCGAGTTCCGTTCCGAGGAGTGGCTGTGGCAGGCGCTGGTGCTTGCCGTGCGCGACAACGCCCGGGCCCACGGTGCGTCGCGCGCCGTGGTGGCACTCGAGGGCGACTTGCCGTCGTCCCTGCTGGCGGCGCTGGCCGTCGACGCTCTGGGCCCACGTAATGTGATTGGCCTGGTGCTGGGGCGCAACCGCATCTTTACGCCGGCGCAGGAGGAGGCCGAGGCTGCTCGCTGTGCCGCCGTTCGCGCCATTGCCGAGCGCCTGCATATTCGCACGGTTGAGCGCGATGCGCCGGATGCGGCGCGCGTACTCGACCGCGATGTGTCGGCGGGCGACGCCGAGCGCCTGCGCTCTCGCACGCTGGGCCTCATGCTGGAGGATACGGCGCTCGAGCTGGGCGCGATGGCTCTGAGCCCGCTTTCCAAGACCGAGTATGCGTTGGCGGCACCGGCGCTTTGCGGCGGCTACCAGGGCGATTGCGCGCCCTTTGGCGATGTGTACCTGTCGACGCTTGAGTTTGTGGCGCGTGTGCGCAACCGCGCGTCTGCCGTGGTGCCCCAAGAGCTCGTGACGCTCAACGCGGTGGAAGATTGTATGGAGCGCGTGCTGGCGCAGGCGCTCTCGACGCTCGACGGTCCGGTCGATATGCTCGACCGCGCGGCACAGCTGCTCGGCGGGGTCGAGCCGGGTGAGATCGATGGCGCGCTTGAGGCGCACGTGGACCGCAATCGATCTTTCGACGACATCCCGATGGCCGCTGGCAAGCCTGAGGCCTGCTCGCTGCTGCTGATGCTCGTGCGTCAGGGCGAGGCTGCCCGCCGCATGTTGCCGACGGCGCCGATCGTTTCGTCCCGTTCGTTTGCCGAGCGCTCCTGGCCGTACATGCTCGCGTGGTCCGACCTGGGGCTTAACGGCAAGGAGCGTATGACGGTCGATTTGCTGGCGCGCGCCGAGGTGCGCCGTTTTGCTGACGAGGATACTAGTGAGCGCGTGCGAAACGAGATGATGGGCGTGCTGGGCGAGCTACTGGGTATTTCGCCCGAACAAATGGAGGAGTTGCGCTCTGAAGACGGTCAGCGTCGTTTACACGAGGGAATGAAAAAGTTCGAGGGCGAGGTTCAGGACGCCATCGATAAGATGATGGGCGGCCAGGGTGGCCCGCAGGGTGGGCCCCAGGGTGGCCCGATGCCGCATCCGTCGGTTGATCCCCGACAGTTCCCATTCTTCTCGCAGAACTAAACTGGGGATGGGATTCGCTCTCAACCCCGATACTTCAACTAAGCATCTTGACCCCGTTGTGTTATTCTAGAACAGACGTTCGTGAGTAGTGCGCGGGGCCTTGCCTTGCGCTTGGTAAAAGACGAGGGGAGGTTGGCTTGGTTATTTTGGGCATCGACCCCGGTTTGGCTCATACGGGTTGGGGGATTATCGAGGAGCGGCGTGGCGAGGTTCGCTGCCGTGCCTATGGCTGCATCGAGACCAGCGCAGGCAGTCCGCTCGCGGTGCGCCTGTCGCATATCGCCCGCGACCTCAAGGGTGTCGTGGAGCGTTATCGACCCGATACCGCTGCCATCGAGAGCATCTACTTTGGCGCTAATGTCCGCTCGGCAATCCCCACGGCACATGCCCGCGGTGCCGCGCTCGTGGCGCTTTCGGAGTGCGCGCTCGAGATCGGCGAGTACACGCCTATGCAGATCAAGCAGGCTGTGGTGGGTACCGGTGCCGCAGATAAGCGGCAGGTCGCCTACATGGTGCGCACGCTCACGCAGCTCGATCACGACCCGCATCCCGACCATGCCGCCGATGCCCTGGCCTGCGCCATCTGCCACGTTAACCTCAGCCGCACCCGGGCGCTTACCGGCGGCGAGTTCTATCAACAGAGAGGAACCGGATACTGATGATCTCCCAGCTCCATGGAACGCTTGTCGAGGCCACGATGAGCTCTGCCGTCGTCGATGTATCGGGCGTGGGCTTTGAGCTCGGCATCTCGGCCAGCACTGCCGCCACGCTGCCTGCGCCCGGCGGCGAGGTTCGCCTCTATACCCGCATGCAGGTCCGCGAGGACGCCATGACACTCTTCGGCTTTGCCTCCAAGGACGAGCGCACAATGTTTGACAGGCTCGTGTCCGTCTCGGGCGTCGGTCCGCGCCTGGCGCTCGCCGTGCTTTCCACCTATACCGTGGGACAGCTGTATTCCCTGGTGATGGCCGAGGACGACAAGGGCATGGCCAAGGTTCCCGGTGTGGGCAAAAAGACCGCGCAGCGTCTGATCCTGGAGCTCAAGAGCACCTTTGCCAAGGATAAGGGCTTTGTGCCGGTCGACGTGATCCCCGGTCAGGTTGCGATGCCCGTGCCCGCCGCCGCTCCTTCGGCGATCGATGACGCCCGTGCGGCACTCCTTTCCATGGGCTTTAGTCCGCAGGAGACCGATGTTGCCCTGAGCGGGTATGATGGGCAGGATATGCGTGTCGAGGATTTGCTCGGCGCGGCGCTTAAGCGACTCGGAATGGATTCGTGATGTGGGAAGCCGATGACTCTCAGGACCTGTGGGCGACGCCCGGCAACTCGCCGGCGGCATCCATGGCGCACGGTGAACGCATGGTGGGCTCGGAGCTGACGGCCGAGGACCTCGATGTCGACCGTACCCTGCGCCCCCAGCGCCTGGATGACTACTGCGGCCAGGAGCACATCAAGCAGAGTCTGCGCGTGCTTATCGAAGCGGCGCAGAGTCGTGGCGAGACGCTCGACCACGTGATCTTCTCGGGTCCTCCGGGCCTGGGCAAGACCACGCTGGCCACCGTTATCGCCAACGAGCTGGGCGCTCAGATCAAGACCACGAGTGGCCCTGCCATCGCGCGCACGGGCGACCTGGCGGCCATCCTTACTAACTTGCAGCCGGGTGATGTGCTGTTTATCGACGAGATCCACCGCCTCAACCGTTCGGTCGAGGAGGTCCTGTACCCCGCGATGGAGGACTTTGCCCTCGATATCGTGATTGGCAAGGGTCCGGCGGCGCGCTCGATTCGCCTGGATATCCCCAAGTTTACGCTGGTAGCGGCAACGACCCGCTCAGGCATGTTGACCGGCCCGTTGCGCGACCGCTTTGGCATTTCATATCGCCTGGATTACTACACGGTCGAAGAGCTCGCGCAGATTGTGACGCGCTCGGCAACTATCCTTGGCGTGGCGATCGACCATCCGAGCGCGCTCGAGATCGGCTCGCGTTCGCGCGGCACGCCACGTCTTGCCAACCGCCTGCTCAAGCGCGTGCGCGATTACGCACAGGTGCGTGGCAACGGCCCCATCGAGCTCGATATCTGCTGCCAGGCGCTCGAGTTCTTCGAGATCGATGAGCTCGGTCTGGACTGGATGGATATTCGCATTTTGGAGACGCTCGCTAAGACGTTCTCCGGTCGCGCCGTGGGACTTACGACCCTTGCCAGCGCGGTGGGCGAGGACCCGGGCACGCTCGAGGATGTCTATGAGCCCTATTTGCTGCAGTGCGGGTTGATGATTCGTACGCCGCAGGGCCGTCAGGCAACCCTTCGCACCTTTGAGCACCTGGGGATTGAACCTACCGTTTAGGGCGATTTGTTTTGGCGGGCTGTTGGGCTATCGCTGGGCATCGGGTAAACATATCGCCGTTCATCGGTTATGGGCGTTTTACTATTGCGCGCCCGTGCTATGCTGAATTGGTCTTTTTCTCATTCGGTAACGAAAGGACCGCCCATGCCTACTGACATCGAAATCGCACGTTCTGTCACGCCGCTGCCTATTACCGAGGTGGCCAAGAACGCCGGCGTCGACGTTAAGCACCTTATTCCGTACGGCTTCGACAAGGCTAAGGTCGACTATTCACTGCTCAACGAGCCGACTGGCCACCAGGCCAAGCTCGTCCTCGTGACTGCCATCAACCCCACACCCGCTGGCGAGGGTAAGACCACCACGACCATCGGTCTGGCCGATGGCTTGCGCCGACGCGGCGTCAAGAGTGCCGTGGCCCTGCGCGAGCCTTCGCTCGGCCCCGTCTTTGGCGTTAAGGGCGGCGCTGCCGGCGGCGGCTGGGCTCAGGTCATCCCCATGGAGGATATCAACCTGCACTTTACCGGTGACTTCCATGCTATCGGCGCCGCCAATAACCTGCTGGCCGCCATGCTCGACAACCATATTCAGCAGGGCAATCAGCTCGGTATTGACGTTAAGCGCATCACTTGGAAGCGCGTCGTCGATATGAACGACCGTCAGCTGCGCCACGTCATCGACGGTATTGGCGGTAAGGCCCAGGGCGTGCCGCGCGAGGACGGCTTCGATATCACCGTCGCCTCCGAGGTCATGGCAATCCTGTGCCTGTCTACAAGCATTAACGACCTCAAGGAGCGCCTGGGCGAGATCGTCGTCGGCTACAGCTTTGCCGGCGAGCCCGTCCGCGCCCGCGACCTTAAGGCCCAGGGTGCCATGGCCGCGTTGCTTAAGGACGCGCTCAAGCCCAACTTGGTGCAAACGCTCGAGGGCACGCCTGCGTTTGTCCACGGCGGCCCCTTCGCCAACATTGCCCACGGCTGCAACTCTATCATGGCCACGCGTATGGCGATGCGCTTTGGCGATGTCGCCATTACCGAGGCCGGCTTCGGTGCCGATTTGGGTGCCGAGAAGTTCCTCGACATTAAGTGCCGCATGACGGGCGTTCGCCCCAGCGCCGTCGTGGTCGTCGCCACCGCTCGTGCGCTGAAGTACAACGGTGGCGTCGCCAAGGCCGACCTCAACGAGGAGAACCTCGAGGCACTCAAGGCCGGCATGCCCAACCTGCTGCGTCACGTCGACAACATCCAGAACGTTTATGGTCTGCCCTGCGTGGTCGCCATCAACCGCTTCCCGACGGACACCGAGGCTGAGCTTGCGCTCATCGAGTCCGAGTGCCAGAAGCTCGGCGTCAACGTTAAGCTTTCCGAGGTCTGGGCCAAGGGCGGCGAGGGCGCGCTCGACTTGGCCGATGAGGTCATGCGCTTGATTGAGCAGCCGAGCGAGCTCAAGTTTGCTTACGAGGACGGCGCCGATATTGCCGACGCTCTCGAGGCCGTTGCCACTAAGGTTTACCGAGCCGATGGCGTCGACTTTACGCCCGCTGCCAAGCGTCAGCTCGCCGAGCTGCGCGAGAACGGCTTTGGCAACCTGCCGGTGTGCGTCGCCAAGACCCAGTACAGCTTTAGCGATAACGCCAAGGCACTGGGTGCTCCCGAGCACTTCCGCATCACCGTGCGCGAGCTCAAGGTTTCTGCCGGCGCTCACTTTGTGGTCGCGCTGACCGGTAGCGTTCTGACCATGCCGGGCCTGCCCAAGGTGCCCGCGGCTGAGAACATCGACGTCGACAACGACGGCAACATCACCGGTCTGTTCTAGGCAAGAGCGACGTTATTGCCGCCTGTCCGCCCCGCCGTGCCCCACAGCACGGCGGGGCTTTTGTTTCTAGCCGCGCTTGTCTTGTAGATACCGACGGGCTTTGCCCATCATGGGCTTTTGCGCGGGTAGAATGCATGGATAACTTGATGCTTACGGGCGACGGAAAGGAATCGTTGCATGGATCAGGACAAGACAACCGTGATGGGCGGCTACGGTTCCGCGCAGGCTGGCGATAGCGCCGATGCGACCCGCGTTGTTCCCAACCCCGGTTATACCGACCCCGCCGCGACGCAGCCTTCTGCCGAGCCAACCCGGGTTATGGGCTATGGCGACACAGCGCGGGATTCTTATGCTGTATCTTCGCAAGGCTCCTATGGCGACGCAGCTCCGGACCCGTTTGATTACGCGCCGCAGGATTCTTATGCCGCCTCGACGCCGAATCCCTATGATGACCTGCCGCAAAATCCCATTCCGCAGCCTCAGCAGACGACGTATATGCCTCGCACGGCGCAGCCTCGCTACGAGTCGCGCGAGCCGTATCGCGAGTACCCCAAGTCGATTCCGCAATATGGCGAGGACGAGGAGAAGAAGCCGTCGCGTTCGTCGAGCGTGATCAAGAAGATCCTCATCGTGCTGGCGATCTTCTTTGCGCTGTCGGTTGTGTTTGCCATTGTGTCGGGCATGCTCAACAAGCGAGGGAGTTCAACGGCTGATACCGCTGCCGAGCAAACCGAGTCCGCCTCGTCTAGCACCGTCGATCTGAGCGATATCCCGGGGCAGTACTGGTCCAACGCCAAGAAGCTCCTCAAGTCGCGCGGCGCCAATCTTTCGAATGCCGTGGTCCTGACTGATGATGGCTCAACGCCCGTCATCGATGCCAACTGGGTCGTTACTTCTGCTTACTATAACGACAGCGGCAACCTCGAAATTCAACTCACGCACAAGAATAGCTCGGGCAACTCACCCGACGGCCAAAGCGGTACCGACAGCTCGAGTTCCAATACGTTGGAGGACTTGAGCAACAAGGCACAGGAGCTTGGGGATAAGGCCCAAGAGCTGGGCGACACGGCCCAGAACCTGGGCGACACCGCTCAGAACTTGGGCGGCATGGCGACGGATGCCTGGAACGCCCTACAAAACGGCATCTCGGGCACGCAGGGAAACTAGCTGTTAAGCGGGCTACAGCTGCTCGGCCGGACGGTCGGGCGAGCTAAAGCCCGAGTCAAACGTAACGACGCATGAGGCATTGGGTCGGCGCTCGTGCACGATGCGCGTGACGAGCTCCAGCAGCTCCTCGTCGGATATGTCAAAGCCGTCGGGACGCACAAGGTCAAACGAAACGAACCCGTCGTGCTCGTGCAGGTCGTGGATGGAGAGCGCGGGATCGATCTGCGTAACGCCACGCTTGACCCAGCCGCGTAGGTCGTCGCCGGTGGTGGCGATGGGGTCGCAGTGCAACGTGATGCCAATGCCCATCTGGCGCTTGATGTCGTGCTCGATGGTGTCTAGGATCTCGTGGTGCTCAAATGCGTCGCCCTCGCCGGGCATCTCCACGTGGGCGCTGGCAAACTGACGACCGGGGCCGTAGTCGTGCACCATCAGGTCGTGTGTGCCCAAGACCTGCGGATAGGACATGATCTTGTCGCGGATTGCCTGGACGAGCTTGGGATCGGGCGCTTGCCCCAGCAACGGGCTGATGGCGTCGCGCACTAGGCCCATGCCGCTGATGCAGATGAAGATGCCCACACCCAAGCCCGCCCAGCCGTCGAGGTCAAAGCCGGTCGTTTGCGAAATAAGCGCCGCCGCTAAGACCGAGCCCGAAGTAATGACGTCGTTTTTGGAGTCCTGCGCCGTGGCAATGAGTGTTTCGGAATCGATACGGTTGCCCAGCGCGCGGTTGAATGCGGCCATCCAGAATTTGACGAGCATGGACAAGACGAGAGCGGCTAGGGAGACCAGCGTGTAGGCGGTGGGGGAGGCCTTGATGATCTTGGTGACCGACTCGAGGATCAGGTTGATGCCGACGGCGCAAACCAGGACGGCGACGAACAGACCGGCTAGGTACTCGTAGCGGCCGTGGCCATAGGGGTGGCCTTCGTCTGCCGGGCGGCTGGCAAGGCGGAACCCGAGCAGGCTCACGATGTTGCTCGAGGCGTCGGAGAGGTTGTTGAAGGCGTCGGCGATGAGCGAGACAGAGCCGGCGAGCAGGCCCGCGATGCCCTTGGCCAGGCACAGAGTGATGTTGAGGCCAATGCAGATGAGGCTTGCGGCGAAGCCCGCGTTGGTGCGGCAGGAGGTATCGACCGGCTCGCCCTCGCTGCCGGGAACAAGCGTATGTACCAGCCGATTTACAAATAGCATAGCGGTCGTCCTCACAATCATGTTTAAGGGGATAGTGTAGCTCGCGCGGAGGCGCTGTGCACCGATGCTCAGAAAATGCAGCAATGGTCTGCCGGTGCTAACGAGCGAGCCTTCTCGTCTGCCTGGGTGCTCGATTTTGGGCCACATGGGTATGGGCACGTGCTTACCTGCCCGACATACTTAATGTCGACAGCCCCAGTGCAAAGGAGGACGTATTCATGGACGAGATGTTTGCCATTAAATGCCAAAACTGCGGCGGCCCTATGTACTCACACCAGGCTAAACGCAGCTTTGAGTGCGCCTATTGCGGCACGGTCGTTCCGTGGCAGGCCGATGCGGGGGAGCCCAAGAGCGCCCTGGGCATTCGCCATACGCCGTTGACGGTGGTGGATGGACTGCTCAAGCTCACGCATGTGTCGCAACTCGAGCGCCCGGAGGACCCGGACTGGTATTTCTTCAATTCGCACTGGCGCAATCAGTCGGTTCTGGAACATCTGCTGTGGGAGGATCGCGGCACGGCGCAGGAGTTCCAAGAGGCCACGCATGTGAGCATTCCTTGCCCCTTCTGCGGAGCGTCCTTTGAGGGCGAGTCAACGCAGCGTGTGTTTGAGTGCCCGTCCTGCGGCAACAAGATCGGCATTGCCGACCTGTTCAAGCCGGGGACGTTTAGCAAGCGCCTGACCATGGGCGTTGGTGCGGAATATGTGCCCGAGCAGGGTATTCCCTGCGAGATAACGCCGCAGCAGGCGCGCGCCAATGCGCTTGAGCTGGTGCGCCGATATCCAGACGCCTTTGCCGGTCACGATGTGGAAGACGCGATTCAAAACGACATGATGCTCTTCTACTTCCCCATGGCGCTCGCGGACCTACGCATGATGGCGTCCTTCCCGGGCAAGGGCCTGAGCAGGGAGACCCTGGTGTACTACGAGGTGCTCGACTGGGCATATCCCAGGGCAAACTACCTGGACGTTCGCCTTATGGGCATTCTGGAGCCATGGGACTTTGCCAAGGTTGGGTCGTTCGACCCGGCCATGCAGGAAGGCGACTTCCGCGTTGTCTCCGTCGACGCGTCCACCAAGGACCAGGTGGTCATTGACAAGCTGGCGCTCGACATTGTCGGCAACGATGCCGAGACTTTCCTGGGACTCAATAAAAAGAGCATCCGCACCTGGGCGCGCAAGGCCCGCAAGCACAAGGACGGCCTGGTTATGGTGCCGGTCTACTTTGTCGATCGTCCCGCGTCGGATGGACGTAATGGCGAGCAGGTGCGCATTGCCGTGAACGGCCAGACGGGCCGTGCGGCGGCGGTGGTGTTTAGCGACAAGTGCGAGACGCATATTGTGGCGCCGCTCAATCCGAGCCTGCATCTGTCCGGCGAAAGCACCGTTCACGCCACGCCCGTCGAGGTCAAATACATCAAATCGCCATTCCTGTACCAAATTGTGCGCCGTGGAGGCGACGAGCAGCCACGTCAGGTGGCAGCGGCTGCCGAGGGTTCCTACCGAGAAGAAAAACCCAAGCGCAAGGGATTGTTCGCTGCGATCTTTGGGAAGTAGGGAAGCGGAGCCGGGGCGTCGGGCTGCATCGCAAGGTCATGAGACGAATTTAAGACTGCTGGGAACGTGCTACCATTGCCGATAGCCTTAATCTTGTAAGAAGCGGAGGCCAGATTATGGGTTTTGCGGATCAGCAGCTTCAGCTTCAGGTACCGTATTCTCCTGACGACACGTTTAATGCCTTGAAGGCAGCTATGGAAAAGCTGCCTAAAGTAAAAGTTGATAGTGCATCGCCCACAACAAGAACAGTTGCAGCCGAGATTGGTATGAGCCTTTGGTCTTGGGGCGAAAATATCGGTATTTCGGTTGTTCCAGTTGAAGGCGGATCTGGCGTTACTGTCAAGTCGTCATCTAAGGTCAGGGCAAACGTATTAAACGGGGGCAAAAATGCAAAGAATATTGCCGAGATAGTCGATGCCCTATCGAAGGAGCTTGAGCGGTATCCGCAGGTTTCACAGACTATTGAGACGCTGGCGGATAGTGGTTGATGTAGTTGCAAGGCTTGAGAGGCTTGCAGCACTGCGTGAGAGTGGAGTACTTACCGAGGAAGAGTTTGCTGCAGAAAAGGCAAAAATCCTTTCGTAATCAGACACGATGGTTGGATTTGCATTCTATTATTGAACTTGTTTATACCAGGCTGAAAACATCGTGTGTAATAAAGGTGCGTAGTAGCCTCGTCTTGATTGGCGGATGTAAATAAACGGTGGAACGGCTGTAAAAGAGCCTTGCCACTGGGTAAAATCAGGATGTGCCGCGGAACCCGCTCCTCAGCTACTCAAACTTCGGAGACGCGGGCAACGCAGGTGCTAATGTCTAAAGGGCCGGCTGCAACCGGCCCTTTTCATGACTCCCCTCGCTATCCGTTACTGCTTATATTCCCGCCAGATCGAGTAGAGGTTCCGGGCAATGCCGGTCACATACATCGAGAGGCGCAGGATTTCAAGAAACAAGTTCATAGGCTTCACCCCAATCGGAGATCGGAGCGTTGCCCGCAGGCGGATTCCGCGGCAGTCAAGATTTTACCTCACAGGCCGCGGTGGGAGGCATCTTACCCATCCCATGGTTTGGAGCAGTGTCTATCTAACGGGCAATCAAGCCTCTGGCTCTCTGTGAATTGAGCAAGCATCTGCCCGAAGAAGCTGAGCCCGGATGGCTCATAAATGAGCGAGCCATCATCTTCGGTCCGGTAGACCCCGCAGGGGAGGTAGCGACCGTCGGGGAGGACGTAAAGGTTATCTTCCTCCCTCAGTCCCGTTGGGAGTATCGGGATCTCGTTTTCGTCCATTTTGAACCCATCGATATTCGCGATCTTCCTCTCCATGGTGCCTCCAACCTTATTTCTTGTATGGCGCCCTAAAACAAGCAGCTCTCAATCAGATCCTTCCCTTGTAGGGAATCGATCCACACCTGCGGAATTGCGTCGATACCGTAGGCCGTGCCGGCGAGGGCGCCGGCGACGGCTGCGGTGGTGTCGGTGTCGTCGCCTAGGTTGACGGCGGAAAGCACGCAATCTTCGTAGCTGTTGGTGTTGACGAAGCACCAAGTGGCTGCCTTAAGCGTGTCGCGCACGAAGCCGCCAGACCTGATTTCCTGCTCGGGCACGTCTTTCAGCTGGAGCACCCATGAGGGAAACGCGCCGTTCATCACGCTCCTCATCAGCGCGACAAATATGATGCATGCGTCGGTCGACGTTCTGTGGGCGTGCGTAATCGCGGAGACCTTGCTGACCTCTTCGTCTGTTGCATCGGTGAACGCCAGGGGAGCGATGCGCATGAGCGAACCGTTGCCGTTGTCGCGCTCGCCGGAGCCACCTTTGCCGGTGTGCAGGGCGCGGGCAGTCGTGCCGCCGTAATCGAAAACGCCGTCGATCGTATACTCGCCACGGGCAATCCAGCCTAAGAACTTGTCGCGCATGTCCGCGGTGTCGATATGCCCAAGCTCCCTAATCGAGTCACAGGTAGCAAGCGTCATGGATGTGTCGTCGCTCCAGGTGCCGGCGGGCTGCCCATGCGTGCCGTAGCCGATCATGTCCGTGCATTCGAACGTGCCACGAGGCATAAACTCGTATGGAACGCCCAGCGCGTCGCCGACGGCAAGCCCATAGATGCAATCGCGTAGCGCTGGTTTCGACGTGTGCCCACGTTTCGTTGTAGGGGGTGCTGGCGAGATGAGCCGAAATCCCTCTGAATCGCTCTTGCGTCGTGTGGCCATGTCCTCGGCAGAACGCACTTTAGGTGCGCTTTCGGTGATGGCCTGATTGACACCTGTCATGGAAAACTCCTCTTGCACTTCGGATTGGAAATGCGTGGCAATCGGCGACAATATGTTCAGTTCGATTCGCGACGCAGTGCGTCGCGAATCGAGAGAACTCAATGGTCAATATGCCAAAATGGTGTGCCTAGACGTCTCTTTACACGGCAACAGGCATTTCTTTCGGGCGTCCTGCCTTTGGAGCGTCGGCGAGTCGTGCCTCGATGGAAGCTTTGGACACCATGCGCTTGGTGCCATCCTTCCATGAATCCAACAGTCCTGCATTTATCAGTTGCGAAACCCGTGCTGAGCTAACACCGAGCATGCGCGCGGCATCCGCTGCGGTGACGGCGGGGATGTCGGCGAGTTCGCGGCTGACGGCTACGGCGATAATCTTGCCGCCGTGTCGCGGCTCGTGTCCGAAATCCGGCGCGGGAAGTTCAATGCCACCCATAAGGTGATCGTCGACCATGCATGCGAGAAAATCAGCGGCGCTTTCGATAGCGTCGTTTAGGTCGGAGCCAAACGTTCCTCCTCCGCCCAGCGAGTCACATGGCACGGCATCGACCATACCGTCCGAATCAAAGAACTCAAATTCCCATGCGTAAACCATGTAAGACCTCCTCTAAAAGGCGATGCGAAATGCGATGAGGATGAGCTACCGAAGCCCTGCCTGCCTTAGGATTCTTTTGGCAATTTGATCCTCGATCTCTCGGTGGCGTTTCACGAGCACGAGTTTATCTCCTTTGACGAACTTCTCGTGATTAGTGCCTCCTTTCGAGATGAAGCCGGCTTCTTCGAGGATACGGATCAATTCGCGTCTCTGCATCTCAGCCTCTTTCAATAACCATATATTAGCACTTCCTAAGGGTTTTTTTTAGGCTTTAATCTTAGCTATTGCTAATCCTTTTTTGCGGCCCATCATTGGATAACGGCTTATATTCGTTGTTGTATTAGTCTATTTGCTCGTGCGGACACGTTTTGGTGCCCTGCGCGTGACCGCAAAAAGGGTTTGTAGTGACTAAAATGTGGTCATAGAGATAGTTCGAACTCCATGGGGGTGGCGCGCGTGGATGACAACACGTTGTTGTTTCACGATAAGGGTGCCGGCGTTTTCAAGGGAATAAGCATCTATCCCAATCGTATCGAGGCGGTCGTGAAGAACAACTTCTTCGGCACCCATACCAAAATCGTCTACCTCAAGGACATTACGGGTGTCAACAGGGTCAAGGGTAAGCGCGTGCTCCTTCGTAATAGGTTACTGACCGACTGTTCCTACAGGCTGAGCAGTCATTCCCAGGCCAAGGAATTTGTGAACGCGCTGAACATGGTGATGTAGCCCATGGCGGCGTTCGGGCCAAGGTAAAATCGGGGGCACAGAACGGTGTCCTGCGCCCCTCATTAAATCGATGTGTCCAAAAGGGCCGGCTGGCCTAATCGTCAACGTCTCCGTTGTCTTCGCGGTCATTTGCAAGCATTGCTGCGCCGGCGACCGTCGTCGCCACGGCGGCAGCGGCGAGCCCGGCGGCAATGCCGGAGCCGTCGCCCGTGTCGGCGAGTTTTCCGCCCGAGCCCTTACCCTTGTTGCCCTTACCATTCTTATCAGCGCCGTCTGCGTTGGAACCCGTGCCGCTGCCGGTGCCGCCTGCACTGCCCGAGGCCGCTACGGTAAAGCTTACGGCTCCATTGCTGGCGAGCATGTAGTTCTTTGCCGCGTCGCCCAACAGGTCTTTCGCACGCACCCAATACGTCCCCGCGGCAAATGCCTCGCCCTCGGCCATCACCGTTCCTGGAGCACCGTTTGCATCGTGCATAAACTCGAGTTGGGCTGTGCAGGCATCGCCTTCGAGCTTGCCCTCGAGCGTCGCCGCGATCTTGGCGCGCACGTCCTCGCCGACCTTAAGGCCTTCGAGCCCCTCAAAATGGGGCGTCAGCGCGCGCCGTTCGATATCGATGGGCACGAGGCCCCGCAGCTCCGTAACGGTCTCGTTGCCCAAGGCGTCGACATCCACGTATTCGATATCAAACGTGTGGCCCGAAGCCGTCCAGTTGAGTACGTTACTGCTGTCGACAAGGCGGAAATGGCCCTCACCAACGGTCTTTCCATCCTGAAGTGAGGCATCGCTCAACGAGTCGCCGTATGTCATGCGCATACGGGTCGGGAGGTAGTACGAAACGGTCTGCTTGTGCTTCGCATCGTAATTGCGCTGGTAGATGCTTCGGGCCAGTGCCGCATCAACAAAGTCGGACGCAATGATGCCAATGTGCTTGAGGCAGTCCTCCTTTGTGCTCTCATTTCCGGTGCTGTTTATATACTGGCTCTTGTATAGATGCTCGTTGACCACTCGTGCTGCGGTAAAAGGATTGCTTCCTTGCTTGTAGTTCGTGCAGCTGGTGTAGTTGATACACCAGCTGTGCTCCAGGACCTTTACCTTGGCCCCGTCATTGTCCTCGACGTCCACCATGATGCGGGCGAGCTTGGTTGTCTCCTGCAGCGCCATATCGACCCAGCCGATTTTGTCGGTTCCTGTGCATTCGTAATGGTCCTGGGCGTATACCTTGGTGCAATAGGGCTCTTCGTCACCCGTTTTCCCCACGGCTTCAAAGCCCCGCTCGTTTCGAACGAGACACATAGAGGTGCTGTCGGTGTGTGCTGCGATTTTGTCGTCCCATTGGGTGAGGTCGAGGCCCCATGTGTGGCTGCTTACGCTGTTGCCGGCGAGCCCAAACCGACGCAGCAGGACGATCTTTCCGCGCACCTCGCCCAGCGTGGGGATGCGGCTCGATGTGTAGAACAGGTCGGGGTTCTCATCAAAAACCTTGCCCAAGGCCGTCGTGAGGCTTTCGTTGGTAGCCTCGTCATTGCCTCGCGACACAAGCATGATGAGCGCTTCTGTCGGGTTTTCGCTCAAAAACGTATTGAAGTACCCGATGACATCGGAGAGATGCATAAAGTTCCCGTCTTTTTTGAGCAGGTAACAAGCTCCGTGGTCGATGCCGGGGTTCTCACCCTTTCCAAGTCGAATATCAAAATAGCGAACGCCTTCGAGCAGCTGTGTGGGGATGTAATCCTGCTGGCATTTTGCTTGGGAGGATTGGGGCTCGGTGTCGTTGTCCACGCTGCAGGTGCCCGAATCGTGCGTGCCCGGGATGCTCAGTTCGTCGAGGAACTTGTTGTTGTCGACGTATTTCATCCAACATGGCCCGTCGGCGTAGCTGCTATACCTGATCCAGTCGATACTGCTAACCGTGGTATTGGTCTCGCCCTTGTCGTAACCGACAAGCTCGAGCTCCCACGGAATGCTCTTTCTCTTGTGGCAGATCTTATTGTTGTCTTGGTCTTTGCCGTCCTTTTCTATTGCCAGGTAATTAATATCCTTTTTCTCGTTTGTGCGATCTCGGATGACATAGGTTCCGTTTGACTGAGGTTCGAACGCAAAAGCGCGGCTGGGCTTGTTGTCATACTCGCCGCTCCATACGTGGATGACCTTTCCATCTTTGTCCGAGTCGCCATCGACCGACCAAATGCTGTAGCCTGTCTTTTTATGCTCTTCGAAATTGAGCAAGGTGCGGATGGCATACCAGTTTGTGCCGTCCGCATCGGTCAGTACATTCTCAAGGATGAGCTTGTTGGACGTGCCGTCATTAAACAGGTGACAGACGTTGCCGATAACGTTGCCGTCTTCATTGACGCTTGCGGTGCGAAAATAGCCCGCGGGGCGAAGGCGAATGACGAAATTATGGAGGCTCTTCGCCGGTGTGGGCGTGTCGTCTGCAAATGCCGCTCGCACGGGAAGGCCCAATCCCGCGGTTTCGGGCAGGCTTGCAAATGGCGACAATGCTGCGAGTCCTAGGCCCAACGTGAATGCTCGACGGCTGATGGCGTGGTGTTCGGTCATAACTCCTCCGTTCGCAGGGTGCGGATATGCTCTTGTTTTGGTCACTATACTGCCCGGATGTCTAAACGTGTTGGCTTAATTGTCTGCGCGGCGCTATAAATCGGTGGGCGGACGCGTTGGGGCGCTTGTCTATTATGTGCTGCTACCGCACTGGGGGTGGTTTTGCCGCCCGGCACCCTCGCGTTCGTCGGCTACCGGCATAAGAAAGGGAGGGCCGGTGAGCCGACCCTCCCTTGGTACGAAGCGCTGGGTCACCGTCGCCTGCTTGCGCCGCGCTCGTGTTTCCCGTTGCGCTCGCCAGTCGCTTAGCGCTTGATCTCGATATCGTCGAGCTTGACGTCCATGGCTTCGGTCTTGGCCTTGGCGATGTCGTCGGCAAATTCCAGAGACTTCATCATGGTCTCGACGGCGTCCTTGTGCTCCTCGACGTTGTCGATGCTCACGTAGACGCTGCCGCCGCCTGCTTCGGTGAAGTACTCGGTCGTTACGCCGCCCGAGTGTGTATAGGAAGCGTTGCGCCAAGTCTTGCCGTTGTACTTGACGGGGTCGTTCTCGGTCCACTCAAAGCTGGCATTCCACTTTGCCTCGTAGTCGAACAGCTCGTCGGCGTTCTTGTCAGAGTCGAAGACGGGGATGAAGCGATCGCTGGCGTGCTCGCTTTCGGTGAACTTAAACTGGGCCCTGTCGGCCGTGTCGCCTGCGACGTCGGTGATCTCGACGCCCTCGGGGACCTCGACCTTAAACCAAATGAAGTCGGTCCTCATATCCACGGCTGGCTTTTCTGCTCCGCCGCCACCGCCACTGCCGGTAGCGCCGCCGCTGCCACCGCAGCCCACTAGGGCAACTGCGGCAAAGAGACTGATGCAGAGGGTGAGAATCGCAAAGGCCTTCTTTTTCATGGTCGTGTCCTCCTCGATCTGTAACCGCCCATGGATTACCTGCCTTTACTGTACGCGTGGACGGCTCGTTCGGGTGGGCCATGTGTCCCATTCTGGGGGCCGGATTTGCGCCGGCAAGTGGCAATATGTCCGGGCGCAAAAGAGGGGAGGGCCGGTGCTGCCGGCTCTCCCCGGTGTTGGGTGCCCGATCATTTAATGACTGCGCATGCGATGCTGCGTGCGAGCCCCTAATGCTTGATCTCGATGCTCGAAATCTCGACTTCGCGTGCCTCGGAAACTGCCTCTTCCATGTCATCGGGGAACTCGATTGAGTTGAGGAGCGCCTCGGCTTCTTTCTTGTGCTGGTCGAAGTTCGAGATGAGGACGTAGGCGCTTCCCGGCTCAACGTCGGTAAAAAGCATGGTTGAGATGCCGCTGTTGTCCTCGTATGTTCCGACGAGCCACGTCCTGCCGTTATACTCGACGGACCCGCCATCCTTCCACTGGAACGTATCCCCCTTCTTTTCCGCCTGGTCGGCGTGGGATTCCTCGGCCGTCAGCGCTTTTTTCCAAACGGGGATAAAGCGATCGGCCGAGGCGTTCTCGTTCTCGGGGAAGGTGAGCTGGACCCTGTCGGCGTTCTTGCCGGCGGAGTCGCTCACGCCAACGCTCTCGGGCATCTCGACCTTAAACCAGATAAAGTCAGTCTTTTCGGCGACGGGGGCCTTTTCCCTGCTCTCGCTCTTGGCGGTGCTGCCGCTTCCGCCCGATGCGCTCCCGCCGCAGCCGACAAGGGCAAATGCGGCAAAGAGGGCGATGCAAAGGGAAAGAATCGATAGGGTCTTTTTCTTCATGGTGGCGTCCTCCTTGTCTGCCAGGGACATCGTGCGCCGCGGATCGCTGGGGCGGCGGTTACGCATGCACATGATGCCTTTGTTTACTGTGCGGTTATTCCTCCATTCGTCGTCCGGCGCCGTGATGAGCTTGCCCCAACATAGGGCTCCTTACCTATATGTATGCCCCAGTTGCCGCTGCCCGGGAGTCTCGAAAGGTGGGCCATGTGTCCCATGTTTGTGTCGCTGCCGCCTATCGTGTGCCATAGAAATCCGCGATGGCCAGGTGCGCTGACGCTCATGTGCTTATGGGCTAGACTTAGCACCATTACGTGATCGATGCGGTCGGTCGGCGGTTGCCACCCGACCGATGTATATGACTTGAAGGTGCATGTGTATGAGCCAAGAGATGATGGACAAGACCTGCCGCGGGTTTGCCGAGGCGCTGGCCGCGCGCGAGCCGGTTCCCGGCGGTGGCAGCGCGAGCGCCTTTGTGGGCGCGCTGGGCGCCTCGCTGTGCGGAATGGTTGCCCGCTACGGTGCGACCAATCCCGCGCTTGCCGATCGCGTGGACGATTTGGAGCGTGCGTTTTCCCAGGCGGACGAGTTATCGCAGGAACTTGTTGGTTTGGTTGCCGAGGATGTTCGTGCGTACGGCCAGGTGTCTGCGGCATACGGTATTCCGCGCGATGATCCGGCTCGACCCGCGGCGATTCAAGATGCGTTGCACGTGGCGGCCATGCCTCCGTATCGAATCATGGATGCCTGCGGGCGCGCGCTGGCGCTGCTCGAGGACATGGCCGATAAGGGCTCGCGCCAGCTGCTGTCCGATGTGGCATGCGGCGCTGTGTTCTGCCGCGCCGCCATGCAGGGCGCGAGCCTGACGCTCTTCGCCAACACCACATCCATGAAAGACCGGGCGCGCGCCGAGGAGCTCGAGACGGCGTGTGATGAGTTGCTCGACATGTGGTTGCCGCGCGCCGATGCGCTGGCGCGCCGCGCCGCCGACGCCGCAAGGAAGAGGGGATAGCCATGGCTGAGCTACTGAAGGGTGCTCCCGTCGCCCGCGCGTTGACTGAGGAACTTGCTGCTCGCTGCGCAGCCCTGCGCGAGCGGGGCGTTGTTCCGACGTTGGCTATCGTGCGTGTGGGTGAACGCGAGGACGACCTATCCTACGAGCGCGGTGCGCTCAAGCGCTGCGAAAAAGTGGGGATTGAGGCTCGTCGCGTTTTGCTTTCTGCCGATGTTTCGCAGGACGAGCTGTTGACGGCCATCGAGGACATAAATGCCGACCCCGCTGTTCATGGCTGCGTGATGTTCCGCCCGCTGCCCGCCGGCCTTGACGAGGACGCGGTTGCCGCGGCACTCGATCCTGCCAAGGACGTTGACTCCATGACGCCGGCTTCGCTGCTCACCACGCTTTCGGGGCGCGGCGAGGGTTTTGCCCCCTGCACAGCCGAAGCCGTGCTTGCTTTGCTGGATCATTACGGCGTTGAGCTGGATGGAGCTAAGGTTGCTGTGGTCGGGCGCTCGCTGGTGATCGGGCGTCCTGTTGCCGCCATGCTTACGGCGCGCAATTCGACCGTGGCAACGTGTCATACGCATACGCGCGACCTTGCTGCCGAGTGCCGTGCTGCCGACATTGTGGTTGCTGCCGTTGGACGCGCGCGCACGATTGGCGTGGACGCGGTTCGCGAGGGCCAGACGATCATCGATGTTGGCATTAATTGGGACGAGGCCGCTGGCAAGCTGGTGGGTGACGTCGATTTTGATGCTGCGGAGCCGGTCGTTAAAGCCATCACGCCCGTGCCGGGCGGCGTGGGCGCTGTGACGACGGCGATCCTCGCTAAACACGTGATCGAAGCGGCCGAGCGCGCATCGAAATAGGCGTTTTGGGCTGTTTGAGGGGTTAGTTCTATACCCCGTGGACAAAAAATGCCAAATATGAGTACTGTTGCCAAGATAGTCACATATATTTTATGTCAAATAGGCTCTCTAACGATATTTATTATCGATAGAGAGCCTATTTTATTGGACCTATGAGGAATTACATCATCTAATTTTTGAACAAATGTAGGCTTTCGACACCCATACGTAGCAAAATTGCTGTTACTAAATTGGTGACAGTACTCATATTTGGCATTTTTTGACCACAGGGGTTGCCAGCGCCGCGGTTTCGCCCTTTTTGCGTCGAAGCGATACACTGTTATCGTTTGATTTCTTCGCTCAAGGAGGATGCGCATGCCGTGCACAACGATTTTGGTTGGTAAGAACGCGAGCTACGACGGGTCGACGCTTGTCGCCCGCAACGAGGACTCTTCCAACGGGGTGTTTGAGCCCAAGCGTATGCGCGTGGTGCATCCCGACGAGCAGCCGCGCGTCTACACGAGCGTCCTGAGTCACCTGACCGTTGAACTGCCCGATAACCCCATGCGCTACACGAGCGTCCCCGATGTTGTCCCGGGCCACGGCATCTGGGCCGAGGCCGGTTTCAACGAGCTCAATGTGGGCATGTCCGCAACCGAGACGCTCACCACCAACGAGCGCGTTCGCGGCGCCGACCCGCTCGTCGACTACGTACCCGCCAAGGGCAACGAGGGCGAGGACGGCTATGTTCCGGCGCAGCCCGGCGGTCTGGGCGAGGAGGACATGGTGACCCTGGTGCTGCCGTATGCCAAATCCGCCCGCGACGGCGTGCGTATCCTGGGCGACCTGCTCGAGCGCTACGGCACCTATGAGAACAACGGCATCGCCTTTAGCGACGTGGACGAGATCTGGTGGCTCGAGACCATCGGCGGCCACCACTGGATTGCCAAGCGCGTGCCCGACGACGCCTATGTGACCATGCCCAACCAGCTGGGTATTGACAGCTTTGACCTGGACGACGCCGAGGGCGCCCAGGCCGACCACATGTGCTCTTCCGACCTGCGCGCCTGGATGACCGAGTGGCATCTGGATCTGACGCTGGGCGTCGAGGGCGACGGCCCCGCTGCGGTCTTTAACCCGCGCGAGGCTTTTGGCTCGCACAGCGACAGCGACCACGTCTACAACACGCCGCGCACTTGGTACATGCAGCGCTGCCTCAACCCCAGCGACGTGTGGGATGGCCCCGACGCTGACTTTACGCCCGAGAGCGATGACATCCCCTGGAGCCGCGTGCCCGAGCGCAAGGTGACCATCGAGGACATTAAGTACGTGCTCTCCAGTCACTACCAGGGCACGGAGTACGACTGCTACGGCAGCAAGGGCACGCCGGCCACGCGCGGCGCCTATCGTCCCATCGGCATCAACCGCAACAGCCAGCTCGCCGTGCTGCAGCTGCGCCCCTATGCGCAGCCGGCCTACCGCGCCGTGCAGTGGATGGCCTTTGGCTCCAACTCGTTTAACGCGCTGGTCCCGCTGTACGCCAACGTCGAGACCATGCCCGAGTACTACGCCGACACCCAGGCTCGCGTGACGTCTGAGAACTTTTACTGGGCCAATCGCCTGATCGGCGCCCTGGCCGACGTCCGCTTCCATGAGTGTGGTCGCGCCGTCGAGGATTATCAGGAGAAGGTCGGTGGCATGGGCCACAAGCAGCTCCATGACGTTGACGCCGCCGTTGCCACCTTGCCCGAAGCCGAGGTGCCTGCCGAGCTGGCACGCGCCAACGAGGCCTTCGCCGAGCTTGTGCGCGTGGAGACCGATGCCCTGCTGGGCAAGGTGCTCTACACCACGAGCTGTGCCATGAAGAATTCCTTCGCGATGAACGATAACATCAGGTAAAACGCTTTGTCGCTTTCGCGCAATCTTGGGTACAAGAAGGCAAATGCAGTTGTTCATGATTGGAGCCAACCATGGTTATGAAATTCGATCAGCTTGTTAACGGCGCCATCAACGTGGGCTTTGGCGCTGCTGCCGTTGCCGTCGAGGGAGGCAAGAAGGTCCTTGACGACCTAAACGCCAAGGGCGAGCAGGTGCGCAAGGACGCCGACACCCCCGATATCGCCCGCAGCGTATCCGACATGTTCGAGCAGGCCGGCGGCACCATCTCCGACCTTACCGAGCGCCTGGGCATGCAGGGCGAGACCGCGGCGCAGCGCGTGCTCGATGAGCTCATCCTTGCCCGCGTCCGCGTTATGACCGCCCCCGAGCGTACGGCCTTCCTGGCTCACGTGCGCGACATCGTCGATTCGGTCGAGGACAACGTGACCTCGGTGCCCGTCGAGTCCGTTGAGCCCGACGACGCAGAGGATGCCGAAGAGGCCGAGTAGTAGCGCAGATGGCAGATCCCACCACCGATTACAACAATCAAGACCCCTTGTGTGACGAGGCGGCAGTTGTCGACGAAGTCGAGGCTGCCGTCTCGGGCGCTCGCAAGAAGCCCCGCGCCGTGGACATGGTGCCCGAGGAGCCGGACGCCATGGCTCCGTGCGACGAGTACCAGCTTACGCCGGCGGGCCGTCGCGAGCGCATTGGACAGATCGTCCGCCTCGTCAAAAAATACCGCGTGTGGGACAACCTCACGCCGGTGCGCCTGCGCCGACTGCTCGAGGAGCTCGGCCCCATGTTCGTCAAGATGGGGCAGATTTTGGCCAACCGCTCCGAGATTCTGCCGCAGCGCTTTTGCGACGAGCTCCGTCGTCTGCGCTCCGATGTAGAGCCGGTGCCGTACGAGGTGGTGCTTCGCTGCCTAGAGGAGGAATACGGCCTGCGCCTGGGGGAGATGTTCGACGCGATCGACCCCAACCCGCTTGGCAGCGCCTCGCTCGCGCAGGTGCATCGTGCTCGCCTGGTGACGGGCGAGGACGTGGCCGTCAAGGTGCAGCGCCCCGGCGCTCAGCAGGTCATGGCCCAAGACATCGATATCATTCGCTCGGTGGTGCGCATCGTCTCCAAGTTCGTCAACACCGATCAGTTCGTTGACTTGCACGGCGTGGTCGAGGAGCTGTGGACCTCGTTTCGCGAGGAGACCAACTTTTTGGCCGAGGCTAAAAACCTTAACGACTTTTACGAGTTTCATAAGAGCGTGCGCGGCGTGTCGTGTCCCAAGTCCTACTTGGATCTGTGCACCGAGCACGTCGTGGTCATGGATTACATCGATGGCATCTCGATTGCCGACCCCGAGCGCCTGGTGGCCGAGGGTTATGACCTGGAGAAGATCGGCTCGACGATTGTCGAGGACTATTCGACGCAGGTGCTCGACGACGGCTTTTTCCATGCCGATCCGCATGCGGGAAACATCATTCTCAAGGACGGTATCGTCTACTTTATCGACCTGGGCATGGTCGGGCGCATGTCGAGCCACGATCGTGGCATCGTCAAGGACATGATTTTCGCCGTGGCCGAGGGTGACGTGCCCAAGCTCAAAGACTCGCTCATGCGCTTTGCCGTGACGCGCGGCGATTCGGCCGAGCTCGATCATTCGGCCTTTTTATCCGATTTGGACTTTATCGTGGCTGACTTTGCGGGCCTTGACCTGAAGGACCTGGACATCGGCGAGTTCTTGACCTCGTTGCTGAACTTGGCGCGCAAGAACGATGTTGAGCTGCCGAGCGTGGTGACAATGTTCGCGCGCGGCATGGTGACGCTCGAGGGCCTGCTGACCGAGTACATGCCCAACGTCAACATGATCCAGATCATCCAGACGCATATCAAAAACGAGAAGAGCACCTATGCCCGCGTTCGCGAGATGGGTCGCGACTTTGCGGCGAGTAGCTACCGTGCGGCCAAGGGCTCGCTCGAGGCGGCCGAGTACCTGGGGCTGGCGTCGCGTATGCTCACGCGCGGTCAGCTTAAGGTGAATCTGCAGCTCATGAGTAGCGACAAGGCACTGCGTCAGATAGGCGGCATCGTCGACCGCATGTCGATGGCCATTGTTATCGCCGGTCTGTTTATCGGCTCATCGGTGGTCTACTATGCGCGCATCGAGCCTGTTGTGCTCGGTATTCCGATCATCGGCTTTGTTGGCTATGTGAGCGCGCTGGTTTTGGCGCTCATGCTGGGCCGCAATATCTGGCGCAACAGCCACGGCGGCAAGCACTAGCGATCGCGCGCGGCGTGGGACAAAATTATCAGTAGTGCTTGTCCCATGTTCGAGCGCCGTAACGAGCTCGATACTTGCATCGGCCATGGGACAAACACTACTGATAATTTTGTCCCACGCTGCCCCTTTCGCGCCTAACTCATTTCTATCGCAAACCATAGCTTTTACCTTGGGCTTCGCCTGTGTGCGGGGCCCTTTTGCGTGATACCATATTGACGGTAATAATCAATGGCCTAGATGGTGGTGCGGAGACGCACGAATGCGTGGTTTTCCTGCGCATTTGGGAGAATTGGGGTGCGAATCCCCGGCTGTACCAGTAACCGTAATTCCTCTTGGCTCGGGATGCTCGCGTCGCAGATCGGACGACGCGCCCGAGCCGTTAAGGTTAAGTCGGATCGCCTCCCATCTTGCACGCGGCCGCGGCGCTTTCCGTCGGCATGCGTTGGGCTCTGGAGGGAAGGGGGACCCCGATGGGGGAACTCGAGCGCAACATGCGCGATGACGTGGGGCAGCCGCAAGGCAACGCTCCAAGTACAGACAGTAGGAGACAAATGGATATGTTCGAGGACGAGCGCCAGCGCGTCTCGCATCGCCGTGGCGCAATTGCACGCGGCGTAGCCAAGCGCGGCCTGGTGGCATTCCTGGCCTTCGCGATGGCCTTTGGCACCACGCCGGCCCAGCTGTGGGCCGATGGCGTTGAGGGAATTGCCGGCGCTGTTGCTCAGGCTGCGAAGCCGGACGAGGGTGCACAGGCCACGGACGGTGCTGCAGATACTACCGCGGCTGCTGCTGACGCAAACGATTCGGCTGCAGGTGGCTCCTCCGAAACTGGTGATACGGGTTCGGCCGCGCCTGACAACGTGAGCGATGATGCATCGGACGACCCCGCTGCGCCAGACCCTGCTTCGGCCACCCCGGCGAGCGAGGCGTCTGACACCACCGCCGAGACCGGCGACGCGACTGCGGTGGCCAGCGAGCCCAGTGTTGCCAAGGCCGCGTCTCGTGCCGCTGCTACGTTTTCCTCGAATAATGGTGTCAGCGTCGGAAAGAGCCAGTCGCCTTCTCGTTGGGCTGGCTCTAACTTCACCGCTTTTATCCAGAGCAATACTACGCTCTATGCGAATGTTTGGACTTCGTCCAGCAAGCGCGCCAGCGCTTCGGGCTGCACCTATCAGTGGCTTGCTGCCGACATCAGCAACAAGAGCGATGCGGACAATTCCGCGTTTGTTCCTGTCGAGGGTCAGACGGGCGCATCGATCGTTTTGGACGATGCCCTGCGCACTCAGCTTAACGGCAAGTGCCTGCGCGTACGCATTACCGATGCCAGCGGTAACGTCATCTACGGCCCGACTAAGGGCGCCAACAACCAAAAGCTGACAGCGACGAACACCATCAAGGCGCCCGTTCCTACCAAGACGGCACTGGATGCAAAGTCTTATGTCCTCATCCAGTCTTCGGCAGACGATTCGAGCTCGTATTCGTCTGTTAAGGCCGAGATGCTGAACCCTGGCACTACGCTTTGGGCGAATGCCTATGACGGCGAAGCGGTTCCCAGCAAGCGTATTGCGGCACAGGCCGGCTGGACCTATCAGTGGCTTGCGTCTGATGTGCGCGATGCCGAGGATTCCGCCTATCAGGCAATCCCGGGCCAGACCGGCCAGTCGCTGACGATCACGGATGAACTCGCATCGCAGCTTGCGGGCGAGTACATTCGCGTTAAGGTTGTCGGTGACGGTCAAGAGCTGTTCGGCCCGAGCAGCTCTTTTAAGACGCCCTCGTCTGTTGACTACAATACTCCGGGTCCTGTTGCCGCGAGCGGCCAGATCGCATTAGGCCATATCGTTCTTGCTTATAACGGTGCCGAATTTGGCGACGATTACGAGAGCGTTCCGAGTGCTAACGTTGGCGACACGATTAAGGCTGCTGCCTACTACCTTAACTACGACACGCCGACTGACCTCTACGGTTCCGACAAGGTCGATTTTTCTTGGTGGGTGGCCGATTCCGCCGACGGCTCGTTCGAGCAGGTTGCAACTGGTGACACCTATACGGTTACCAAGGAATGCGCAAACCGCTATCTTAAGGTGGTCGCAAAAGCCAAGAACGGTATCCCTGGCTCCGATAGCTGTGAGACCAAGGCAGGCCGCATTCTGCCCAAGTGCGCGACGACGCTTGATTCGGTTGCGTTTACCAACGCGAGCAAGGGCGCCAAGGACACCGGTTCTACGATTGAGGCATGTGCCTACAAGGCAGTCGATTACTCGTCTGAGCCGGTTGCCGAGGGCGTTACCTACACGTGGCGTTGGTCGTCTGTCGACCCGTCCTCCTCTGCCTTTGATGCAAAGACCGATTGGCATGTAGTCGAGGGCAAAACCGACAGCAGCTTTACGATTCCCGATGACTACGCCAAGCGCTGGGTGAGCGTGTCGGCCACTGCGGGCGATAACACCGTAGAGGCGACTACTGCTGTGGCCGTTAAGGCCGCAGGCTCGCACGAGCTGTTCCTGACGTATCTCAAAAAGATCGTCGGCGATCAGAGCGATGACGCCAAGTTTGTCTACAAGAGTGGCGAAAAGATCGGTGTTACTGCATTCGAGAAGACGTCTGCAGGAACAAAGGGTGCCGAGCTTACATCTGATCAACTGACGTATACGTGGCAGATTGCCGATAGCGCCCAAGGTCCGTTTACGACGCTGACGGATGAGAACGCGCACAGGCCGTCGTTCGTTATTTCGCAAAAGTATGTCGGCAAGTACCTCAAGTGCATCGTCGACGGTGGCTACAATACCGACTTTGCCTCCACGCGTTATGTCATCGCCAAGGGCGATGACGCCAAGGCATATACCCTGACGTCGGTTAATGTCGCCTCGAGCGGCAATCTCGCACAGGTCGGTGGAACGCTTACCCCTACCGCCAATTACATGGCGACGGGCGATTGGGGCGATTACGAGACGGCGCTCCCCGAGGGCTCCCTCGTCGATTATCGCTGGTATCTCGCCGATGACGCTGAGGGCACAAATGCCCACGAGCTGTTTGGCGTCGACGAAACGACCGGCGCAATCACGCTTCCCCCTTCGGCCGAGGGCAAATACGCCTATGTCGTGGCAAACGCCGGCAACAACGATGTCAAGAGCACCGCTTGGCTCGTTAACTCTTCCGACGAAAAGTCTCTTTCCGTTAACGTCAGGGTTGTAGGCGTAAGCAAGCACGATGCCGGTCAGCCCTATGATCTTGTGGACTGGGTGCCGTCGGCCTCGTTTGAGTGGTCGAGCACTCAAAAGATGTCTGCCTGGGACATCTTTGCCAAGGTGCTTGACGACGCCGGCTATAGCTATAGCACGGACGGCGGCGTTCCCTATTCGGTTACGAACCCCGATAAGTCCCAGACGCTCGCGATGGAGAACACGGCGTCCGGCTATAAGTACTGGCGTTTTGACATTAATGGTAAGGCTGCCAACTCTTACGCCACGGGCTACTACCCGAGCGATGGCGACACGCTCGAGCTCGTGTACGAGGATCCCACGGGCACGGTTTCCACGCAGGTTTCCGCGACGTGTTCGGTCGTCGGCACCGACGCCAAGGGTGCTCAGCAGACCTGGGCCGCCGCTCAGAACATTACGCTGAAGAAAGGCTCGACTGCGGCCGACCTCTCCGAACAGCTGTTCAAGCAGACTGGCCTTAAGGCCGACTACGACCCCGATGGCAGCTGGGGTTGGGCGCTCAACTCGATCACGTCGCCCTTCGATTCCGACCGCACGCTCGCCTATGACCCGACGACCGAAGCGTACTGGCAGCTGTTCATCAACGGCAAGTCCTCCATGGTCGGCGCCGGCGGCTACACGCTCAAGGCCGGCGACTCCGTCGTCTGGTGCTACTCGAAGTACGGCGACCCCACTCCTGCCGATCAGCTTTCTGTAAGCTGCACCGTCATCGGCCAGGATGCCTCGGGCGCTCAGCAGACGTGGGCACAGCCGACGACTGCTCTGGTGGACGAGGGCGCAACCGCCGCGGACCTTTCCGAGCAGATCTTTAAAAAGGCCGGCATTGGTGCCGAGACGGAGAAGGGTCCGTACGGCTGGTACCTCAAATCGCTGACCTCACCGTTCAACAAGAGCGTGACGCTCTCGAGCGAGAAGGTTAACGAAAGCACTTGGAAATACTGGCAGTTCTTTGTCAATGGCAAGCCGGTTGATGTTGGTGCGGGTGGCTACACGCTCAAGGCCGGTGACGAGGTCGCTTGGGTCTATGGCTTTGATGGGGCCATGCCCGGCCAGGTTTCCGTTTCGATGGAGATCATCGGCAAGAAGGACGAGAAGGCGCAGCGCTGGACCGATCCTTCGACGCAGGTATTTGTTGAGGGCACGACGATCAAGGATGCCTCTGCGGCCTACTTCGATGCCATTGGTGTCGAGTCCAAGATGTACGACCAGTTTGGTTATTGGGGCGTTCATAGTCTTGTCTCCCCACTTGATGGCACCGAGCTGTCGGGCGCTTGGTCGTTCTTTGTCAACGGTGTTCCCGGTTCTCAGCTCGATAGCGACTATGTGCTCAAGTCGGGCGACAAGATTGTCTGGGCTTATGCTGCCGGCGATACCGTTCCTAATCCCGATGAAGTCGTAGTTAATCCGAGCGCTTCGCGCCCGACCGATTGGAAGGCCGACTGGAGCGGCAATTCCAATGCGGTTGTCGAGAACGTGTCCACGCCTACGGGCGCGCTGGCAAGCTCTTGGACGTTCGATTGGAAAGCCTATTCGGGCGCCACGTATCCCAACGCGAGCGAGCCGATTGTCGTAAACGGCAACGTGTATCTCGCCGTCAATAAGCGCTTGCTTAAGATCGATACTGAGTCGGGCAAGGTCCTTGCCGAGTCGAATCTTAAGACTGCGGTCGGTTACACCTCGCGTCCGATTTATACGAATGGCTTGGTCATCGTTCCTCTCGACGGTGGCGCGGTCCAGGCTCTGACGGCTGACACGCTTACGACGGTGTGGGTTACCGACCCCGTAAGCAAAACCGCTCAGTCGAATTCTCAGCTGACGGTCGATGGCAACTACCTCTACGTGGGCACCGTTGATGTCGATTATGGAAAGGGTACGTATGACAACGGCCATCTGACGCGCATCAATATCCTGACCGGTGCTATTTCCTGGCAGCATGTCAATGCTGGCGAGGGCTATTACTGGACAGGCACTACCGTGGGCGATGACTTTGTCTTGGTTCCCACGAGCGCCGGTACCGTCGAGATGCTCAGCAAATCTTCGGGCGCTGTGCTCGGTAGCGTTTCGGTTGGGGCTCTTGTTAACTCCACCTGCTTGTTTTCCGCCGATGGCTGCCATGCCTATCTGATTTCACGTGATGGCAAGCTCCACGTGCTGGCACTGTCGGACGCAAACGCAAGGGCCTCTTCGCGCATTTCCGAAGAACGCGTCATCGATCTTGGTCTTACGGGTTGTGCCTGCATGCCCACGCTGTATGGCAATAAGCTGATTGTCGGTGGCGAGGTTTCTGGCGGTTCGGCGCTGGCGATTGTCGACCTTGATAATGACTTTGCTACGACGTTGGTTTCGTCTGCCGATGGCTCCGTGCTTCCTGCCGGTGGCATCAAGGGCGCACCGCTCGTGAGTGTCCAGGCGGATGACGCGTACGTTTATTTCACTGTCAACTATGGTGCGACTTCCGACTATGTGAGCTACACCTCGGGCGGTGGCGTGTATCGCTACAAGATGGGTGACGCGCAGGCGACCGGTGCGTTTAGCGCAGCGGGACACAACAATTACTGTGACTCGCCGATTGCCTGCGATGCCAAGGGTAACCTCTACTACATCAACGATTCCGGCACGCTTTTCAAGCTGAGTGGTGGCGTTAAGGTCTCGTTTGAGACTGGCGAGGGTTCTAAGGTCGACTTCCAGACTACGGCCGACGGCAAGTTGGTCAAGCCGGCCGATCCGACGCGCGATGGCTACACTTTCGGCGGTTGGTATACCGATGAGGCTTGCACGCAGGCGTATGACTTCAGTACGCCGGTGACGGCCGATCTGACGCTGTATGCCAAGTGGACCAAGAATGCCGTTAACCCTGGCGGCAATGGCGGTTCTGGCACTAATGGTGGCAACGGTGGCGCTGGCAACGGTTCCGGCGCTGGCGCTGGCACTGGCACTGGCACTGGCACGGGTTCCGGCTCCGGCACGAAGGGCCAGCAGGCCGGCGGCGCTATCGCCCCGGGTCAGAAGCCGGTGACCAAGACGACGGTGTCGACCAAGACCGAGACCAAGGACAACAAGTCCGACAAGAAGGACTCCGATAAGTCCGATAAGAAGGACGAGAAGAAGTCTGACAAGAAGGACAGCAAGTCCGACAAGAAGTCCGATTCCAAGTCCGATACGGGTGCTGCTTCCACGACCACTGCTAAGAAGTCCTCTAGTGCTTCCGAGCAGGAGACTGGCACCAACCCGCTCGCCATCGTTGGCATCGCCGCCGGCGTCATCGGTCTCGCCATCGTCGGCGTGTTCGTGTTCACCAAACGTCGGTAGGTGAGGGCTGTGTCCAATAAATCCAAGGACGCTGACCCCAAGCAACCAGATTCCTCGTTTATCCAGCTTGACGATGCAAAGCAAAAGGGCGCCGCTTCGGCGGCGTCCGCCCCTCGCCGCAAGGCGCTCCTCGGCGTTCTGACTGCCGCGTGCACCATTCTGATCGTCGTCTCGCTGGGTTTCGTCCATCCTTCCGCAAGCGGTGCCTGGTCTATCGACTGGATCATTCAGGCCGTGACGGGGGAGAGCGTCGTCACCAAGGACACCAAGGCGTCTGGCTCGTCTGCCGCTTCGGGCGAGGCCAGTTCCAAGGATTCCAAGTCATCGAATGACGCAAAAGATGAGTCCAAGCATTCTGATGAGTCCAAGTCCAAGGACGATTCCGAGTCTTCAAACAAGGAATCGGACAAGAACTCGGATAACAAGAAGTCCGAGGACCAGGACGGCAAGAAGTCTGGCGATAAATCCGCTGCCCAAAATACGGGAGCCGGTGATACTTCCAATGCGTCTGGCGGTGGCCAGTCGTCTGATGGAGCCTCATCCTCTAATGGTGGAAACGCCTCCTCGGGCGGCCAGAGCGGCTCGCAGGAGTCCAGCTACGTAACAGTGACGGTTTCGGTCACATCGAGCGCTGTGGGCAATCCTGTGTCTTCTGGTGGCACCTTTACCTTTAACGAAGGCGCTACCGTCTATGATGCCCTGTGCGCGCTGGGCCTTTCCGTTAACGCACATGGCTCGTCGTACGGCACGTATGTCTCCGCGATTGGTGGTTTGGCCGAGAAACAGTACGGTGGCACGAGCGGCTGGATGTACTCCGTCAACGGCACAACGCCCATGACGGCCTGCAGCAACTACGTTCTCTCCAACGGCGACAACGTGGTCTGGTATTACGTTACAGGCTAGAGGCTTCGACATAGCGCGCCAGACGGGCGGTTCGGACAGACATCCGGGCCGCCCGTTTTTCATGCGAATGGGACTGGGTCGCTGGGTCTCTCGACAAACAAAAAACGGTTGGAATGGGAATTCCAACCGGTTATACATTCAAGCAAATAGTGAATCGACTACGACCGTGCGCCCTCGAGGAAGAAGCGGCGGCTGAAGTAGTTGTACCAGGTGACGAGGAACGTGGCGATGGCCTTCATGGCCTGGTAGCCGATGCTCAAAAACGTGACGCCCACAAACATGTACAGGTCGTTGAGACCCAAACCAATCACCGACAGGATGGTGAAGATCGTGAACTCGCGCTTGCGGCTCATGCCCTCGCGGTGGTCGAACACGTACTTCATGCTGAGCCAGTAGTTGACCACGACGGACGTGATAAACGAGACCGTGGTGCTCAACAAAAAGTCGAGGTGGAACAGCTCGACGAGCGCAATGAGCATGCCCCAGTCGATGCCAAAGGAGATAAGACCTACGACAGCGAACTTGAGGAACTGCTTGGTATGAGGTTGTGCCAGTGCCTTGCGCACGTAATCACATCCAATGCGTTGATGAATCGAGCAACGAGATACTTTAGAGCTTTTGCATGGGAAACGTAAGGTCTTTGGCAAGAACTATACGAACTCGCCAAATATTCAAGAGGTAATCCGCAAACGTTGCAAATCTTCCCGTAAACGAGCAAGGCTCATGAACAACACAGCGCTCGACGCGCGTCATCCGTGGGCCCCGTAGCTACGCGGGAAAGCCGGGCTACTTGGTCTGCTCGCCCTCCAGGAAAATCTTGCGCGTTACAAAGTTGTAGACCATGACCAGCGCGGTGGCGCAAATCTTGGCGATATTGGCCTCGAGTCCCAGACCGGCGTTGAGCGCCAGCACGATACCGTCGTTGAGCGCCAAGCCGATCACGGACAGCACGACAAAGATAATGAACTCGCGGCGGCGACTCATACCCTCCTTGTGCGCAAACACGTACTTCATGCTTGCGAGGTAGTTAAAGATGAGCGAGACGATAAAGCCGCTAGTGTTGGCGATCAGGATGTTAAGGCCCAGACCGTAGTGGAGCAGATTCATGATGCCAAAGTCGATGACCGTGGCGACGACGCCGACGACGCCAAACTTCATGATCTGCGCAAGGAGCTTTTGCATGGTACCTGCCTTAGGGTGGCGCCGCAGCGCCGTGGGGATGACAAACCAAGCAAGTTTAGCCAATCCCCACGAGTGGAGCTAGGCACGCTCCTCGATAGCACCGTTTCTATATGCATCGAGCAGCTGGCGCAGGTCCTGGATTTGGCTGCGAATCTTGGCGCCGGTATCGGTATCGCTGACCATGCGGCGGCGGTCGGCCTCGTCAAAGCGGTTGGTCTCGCTTTCGATATCGATGTTGCGGGTGAGCGCTTCGGCAACGGTGGTAAAGGCCTGGTGCGACTTGAGGCGGCATCCTCGCGAGCTCGAGATGAGCGTGTAGCCGGCGATGCCCGTTTTGGGGTGGTAGGCGCGACAGAAACCGCCGTCGATGACCAGCAGCTTACCGTTGGCGCGGATGGGCTGCTCGCCCTTGGTGGTCTTGACCGGGGTGTGGCCGTTGATGATGTGCCCCGTCGGCGAGCACGCCATGGGGGTGACGCCAAACTCGCGCATGATGTCGTCGCAGACTGAGGGCGACTTGGTAAGCGTAAAGTACGGGTCCATCGGCTCGACCCACGTGCTCTTGTCGGCAATGTAGGCGCGCTCGAAGGTGCGCACCACGCGTCCGCTGGCGGGTGAGTTAAAGCCGATCCACAGGTACCACATCCAGTCGAGGGCATCGCGGTCGCCGACGCGCCAGGCGCGGCGGGCGATATGGTCGCAAAAATCAAAATAATCGCGACCGGCGTGCCAGGTACCCAGGCAGTTCATGCTGCTAAAGGTGCCGTCTTCGTTGAGCGGCACGCAGCCGTGGAAGAGCAGATTGCCGTTGGCGACCTTATACATGGAGCCGTGGGTATAGAGGAAATCGATGTGGCGATGTAGGTGATCGGCGGTGACAAACTCGGACACGAGCTTGTCGATGATGTGCTGCTCCTCGGGTGTGAGCGTGTAGGGGTCCGCCGGATCGACGGTGGGGAAGTCGTTGGTCGTGAGCGGCCATACGCTGCCGTCGGCGAGGGTGACCGTGCCGGCGTCGTGATCGACCTTGTCGAGCAGCAGGCGGTCGGCCATGTCGAACTCCGGGTGACGCTGGATAATCTGGCCCTCGAGCTTAAAGAGCAGGACGTTGATGGCTTTGATCAGCGGGCTGATGGGCTCGCCGGCGATATAGGTGGCGTCGGCGAAGGCGACAAGCTCGCGCAGCGAGATGCCATAGTCGTTTTCGAGAATCTCGTAGTTGTCGTAGCGCAGGTTGTTGCGCAGCACCGTGGCGACGCAGGCGGGCTCGCCGGCAGCGGCGCCCATCCACAGCAGGTCGTGGTTGCCCCACTGAATGTCGAGCGAATGATAGGTGAGCAGGCGGTCCATAATCTTGGCCGCGCCGCCGCCGCGGTCGAAGATGTCGCCCACCAGGTGCAGGTGGTCTACGGCGAGGCGCTTGATGAGCGAGGCGAGCGACTCGATAAAGTCGTCGGCGCTTGCGGTCTCCAAGATGGATTCGATAATGCGCTCGTGATAACGCACGCGGTAGTTGTTCTCATCCGGATGCGTGTGCAGCAGCTCGTCGATGATGTAGGCGTAATCGCGCGGGATGGCCTTACGCACTTTGGAGCGGGTATAGCGGCTCGAAAGCGAGCGGGCAACCACAATGAGTTGGTCGAGCATGATCTTGTACCAGGTGGGCGAGTCCTCGTGCCGGCTGCGGACCAGCTCGATCTTCTCGCGCGGGTAGTAGATGAGCGTGCACAGCTCGCCCTTCTCGTCAAAGGTGAGCGTGTCGCCAAAGATCTCGTCGACATGTTCGCGTACGACGCCCGAGCAGTTGTTGAGGATGTGCATGAAGGCTTCGTATTCGCCATGCAGGTCGCTCATAAAGTGCTCGGTGCCCTTGGGCAGGTTGAGGATGGCCGAGAGATTGATGATCTCGGTAAACGCGGATTGCTCGGTGGGGAACTGTCTCGACAGCAGGCGCAGATACTTGAAGTCTTGCGGATTGCGATCGAATGCGACCATGAAACACCTTCCGATAGGGCTGGTAAAACTGATAAACAGCGTAAAACGTTTATCAGTATGCGCCGCTTTTGTTTCGATTGGGGATGGGCAGCCGAATTGTTAGCCGAACGGTTTGGTAAATCGATTTAGTGGAGGTAGATATGGCGGTTGAGTGGAGACGACAGAAGGTGTTTTCTCAGATATTTATGCGTGGGGCCGGTGGAGACGATGGTGGTAAAGATGTTCGCTATTTTTGGTTCGATTTGGTAAATAGTGGACATATGTACCGTATGTAGGCTCACTGTGCGATAATTTGCGCAGCAATGAGTAAGGAGCCTCATATGAGTGATTTTGTCCTGACCTGTGAATCCGCCGCCGACCGAACCCGTGAGTTCTTTGCGTCGCGCAATATCCCTGTCGTGTGTTTTCATTACGAGATCGACGATGTTGTCTATACGGACGATCTGTATCAGTCGATTACGCCGGACGAGTTTTTTGCCCAGATTGCCGCAGGCGCCATGCCCAAGACGTCTCAGGTGAGCGTGGGCGAGTACGAGGAGTTTTGGGAGCCGTTTGTTGCCGAGGGTAAAGACGTGCTGCACCTGACGTCGTCGTCGGGTATTTCGGGCACGTATGGATCGGCCTGCGTTGCGGCGCAGATGCTCGCGGATCGCTATCCCCAGGGCGGCAAGGTGCGCGTCATCGATTCGCTGGCAGCGTCTTCGGGCTTTGGCCTGCTGGCGGAATGTGCCGCCGACGTGCGCGATAGCGGGGCTTCACTCGACGAGACGGCCGCCTGGATCGAGGAGCACAAACTCAACCTGCACCACTGGTTCTTCTCGACCGATCTGTCGAGCTACCTGCGCGGCGGTCGCATTTCGGCTGCGAGCGCAATCATCGGCACGGCGCTTAAGATTTGCCCACTTATGACGGTCGATTGCGAAGGTAAGCTGTCGCCACGTGAGAAGATTCGCACTAAGAAGCGCGCGATTTCCGAGATGGCTAAGACTATGATGGCACACGTGCAGGACGGTGCGGATTATTCGGGTAAGTGCATCATGTCGCACTCGGCGTGCCGCGAGGATGCCGAGGCAGTTGCGGCGCTGATTGAGGAACAGGTTCCGCAGCTTAAAGGCAAGATTGAGATTAATAACATCGGTACTCTGATTGGCTCGCATACCGGACCTGGTACGGTGGCGCTCTTCTTTATGGGCGACAAGCGCGTGGATTAATTTGCCCCATCACATCGCCGCATGATTGCTCAAACGAAAACGGCCCGCCTCACGTTTGTGGGGCGGGCCAAGATGTTTTGCTAGCGTTTCTTTCCGCGGAAGAAGAAGCCGTGCAGCGAGGGCTTGAGTCCACGGTTGGCGCGACGCTCCTCGATATGATCGTGGATCGAAGCAACGCGCTCGATGACTTCGTCGGGAATCGGCACGTCGGGATTCATGTTCTCGACCTGACTGACCTCGGCGGCGGCAACCTGGTCGATAATGGGTATATCGTCGTGCGAGATGACGGGCGTGGCGTCTTCCTTCATCTTGCGGTAGCGCTGCATCATGTCGGTCTGCAGCTGCTGGGCCGAAGGCGGCGTCCAAATGATGGCGTTGGCACCGGCGGCGATGGTTTCACGGATGCTCTCGGGCGTCTTGCCGCCCGGTGCGATGAGCGGCAGGTTGGGATAGTGCTCGCGCAGCTCGCGCAGGACCTGTGGCGTGTTCTTGCCGGCCGCGATGTTAAGAATCTTGGCGCCCGCGCGCACCTTTGCGTGAGCATCGTCGTCGCAACGTACGACCGTGGCGATGACGGGGATGTCGGCGATGTTGGTGATGTGCTCGACCATCTCGGCGGTGGCGGGGGAGTTGACCACACAGCCCGCCGCGCCCTGCATCTCGGAGACGGCTGCCATCTGAACGGAGCGCTTGCCGGTGGTGGTGCCACCGCCCACGCCTACGAAGACCGGGCACTCGGCGACGGTCAGCAGCGCCTGCGTAATGGCCGGCTGCGGCGTGAAGGGGTAAACGGCAAAGACGGCATCGGCATTGGAGTTGCGGATGACCGCGACGTCGGTGGTGTAGATGAGCGATTTGATACGACGGCCGAAGAGCGTGAAGCCGCTGGCCTCCTCAATCTCGTCAGGCATGCGAAGGGCCGCCTTGCGCAGGCGCCCGTCGATGGGCAGCGGCTCCATGGGAAGCAGTCCGTTGGGGGTCACGGCTACCTGGGGTTCGGTGAACTCGTCTGCGAGCTCGACCTCGGAGAAATCGACCGAGGCGACAATGTCCTCGTGAACCTCGGCGGGCACATCGATGGGGGCTTGGTCGTTTGCCGCGGCAGGCGTGTCGAAGGAGCTGGTGCCGACGAAGGCGTCGACGCGCTCATTTAGATCGTTGAGGGTATCCATGGAGGCTCGATTCTATGTGATGACGGCCGGCAGGGTGCCGGCAGCGTTGTGCTTGCTAAATCGTTTGACGAGTTGATTTTTCCCCGCCGCGTCCTCCGTTAGACCGAAGGGCGGCGAACGTGAAGGAGCTGTGGTGGCGGGGATCGAGGTGCTATCTTGAAAGTCCCGTTTAAAAGAGAGGTGACGCGGTATGGAATTTTCGGTAATGTTGGGCTCGATTGGCCTATGCGTGGGCGCAATCGTTGCCGCCGCGGTCATCTACTTTGTGGTCACGGCCATTAAGGGCAAAAGGGCCGAACGCAAGGAGCGCGCGATGCTTAAACAGCATCGCGACCAGCAGGACAAACGCGCACGGAGATAGCTTGTTGAGTTTTGGATCCGTACGCTAGCTGCGTTTTCGGATCAGGGCAATGTAGAAGCCCTCAAATTCGCGGCTGGGCGGAATGGTGAGCGTGCCGGGCAGGCCGTTGGCGATGGCCGATACCTGACCCGCGGCAATGGCCTCGGTCAGGGCGTTGGACTCGATGCGCGGCTTCTCGCCAGCTTCCTGGGCGCGGCGTGCCTCACTTTCGCTTGGCGTGCCATCGAGGGGGATGAGCTCGCAGTCCATATGCTTGTCGAGGGCCTCTTGCAGGGCGTCCTCGTTTTCCTGCGGCAAGATCGAACAAGTCGAATAGACGAGCGTGCCGCCCGGTTTGAGGGCTCCCATGGCGCGGTCCAGAAGTGCTCGCTGCGAGCGGGCGCACTTGCTCAGCAGCTGCTCGGTCAGGCTGCGCAGGCTTTTCTCGTTGCCGCTGATGACGGTGCCCGTGCCGGTGCAGGGAGCGTCGAGCAGGATGCGGTCAAAGCGGAAGAACTCGTCGAGCTCGCGTGCGTCGATGCGCATGACGGGCACGTTTTTGGCGCCCTGGCGGTGGAGGTTGGACTCAAGCTTTTCGGCGCGGGGGATGCTCATCTCGCAGGCCGTGAGGTGTGCCTGGCCCTGGGTGAGGGCGGCAATCTGCGTCGTCTTGCCACCGGGGGCCGCGCACATGTCCAGGATGTCCTCGCCTGCCTGAGCGCCCAACACCAAAGGCGGCATCATGGACGACAGACTCTGAAGATAGATTTTGCCGTCGCGGTAGATGTCGAGATCCCACAGATCGGAAACCTGGGCCTCGGGCAGGATAAAGGCGTCCGGATACCAGGTAACGGTTTGGTGCGCGATGCCGGCGGCATCGAGCGCCGCAACGATGTCCTCGGCGGTTGCCTTGAGCGTGTTGGCGCGCAGCGTGACCGGGCGTGTGGCCGCGGCGCCGAAGCCCTCGATCATAAGCTCGGCATCGGCGGGCGCATAGGCGCCGGCGACCGTGTCGACCATAAAGCGCGGCAGGTCGGCGGCGCAGGGAAGGGCGGCAAGCTGGTCGGAAAGCTCGGTGGCGGCAAACTGCCTGAGCTTGAGCTCGGCCTTGACCTGCTTTTTCTGCTTACGACGACGCGGCTTGGACATCCGTCTTTCCTTCCCATTCCATTACATGTCGAGTGTTTAGTACTGGCTCTCGTGCTTGCTGAAGAAGTCGAAGCGCGGGGGCAGCGGCTTCACGCGGTGCTCGCCGGGTTTCTCGCCCAGGCTCTCCACAAACTCGTCCGTGGAGGCGAAGATGTTATCCCAGCTAAAGAAGGCGACCGGGTCGACGTCGAAGTACTCGCAGATGAGCTCGCAGCCGGCCGGGACAATGCCGTGCATGAGCACGGTCGCCACACGCAGCTCGGTAAAGGCGTCGACGAGGGCCTGCGTCATAGCGGTATTGGCTGGCTCGCCCTCGAGCTTGTTTGCGGCCTTGGAGGCATCGCTCCAGCGCTTGTTGGCGGCGCGCAGGTAGTCGTCGCACACGGCGAGCGCGCGGTGTGTCTCGAACTTGTACATAGCCTGCTCAAAGGCAAGGACGGCCTGCTCGGCGGCCTCGACCACGGCGGCAGAGGCCGTGCCGGCGGGAATGCAGCCGTTGCGATAGGGGCTCTCGTCGCCCTCCTTGGCGGCGACGCCGTAGAAGCAGCTGCGGGCCAGGCGGTTGAAGACGCCGGTCAAAAGGGCGCTCTCCTTAAGGGCCGGATCGATAACGCGCTTGTCGTCGCAGGCACGCACCTCGTTGCCGTCTTTGTCCTTGCCGGTCACGCGCGTGTCGTATGCCTTGGGGCTAAAGCTCACCGGCTTCTCGGACAGGCCGAGCGACAGCCAGTGCGCGCGCATCTGCTCGCAGGTGTAGTGGTTGAGCAGGTCGTCTGCCGGCGGGGGAGGCGTTTGCGAGGACGAGCTCGCCTTTTTGCCCATGTAGAGCAGGTGGTAGCAGGCGCTGACGGTGCTCTGCGTAAGGTCCCAACCCAGGGCCTCCCACATGGCGGTCTGTGCGATGCAGTAGAAGTAGATGTTGTCCTGACCGATAAACTGGTAGATCTGTGCGTCGTCAGAGCACCACCAGTCGCGCCAGTCGAGCGAGCTGTGCTGGTAGGTGGGAGCGGGGACCTGCGTGGAATCGGCGGCGGGCTCGCCCATGAGGGCGGCGTCCTGGGCGGCGACACCCTCGGTCACGCCGGCGGCCTTGGCATCGCGTGCGAGCACGGTGCGAGTGTAGCTGATGGGCGCCCACAGGCTCTCGGGCCAGCACCAGCAGGTGACGTCGGAAACGCCGTCGACCTCGGGCGCCGGAACGCCCCAGTCGATGTTGCCGGTGATGCGGAAGGGCACGAGCGCCTTGCCGCTGCGGAAGCGCACGCCGCCGTTGGCGAGCACCGCGTGGGCGTCGTCGCGCTCCTTCCAGCTGGGGAAGGTGACGGTAAAGCTGCTCTTGTTGCCCTCGGGCTCCAGCACGGTGTGCTCGGGCAGCTGGTCCTCGACGGCGTCGAAAGCCTCGCGGAACTTGTTCTGAATGTAGAGCTGAGCCGGCAGCAGCCACTCCTCCATGGTCTTGGAGACCACGGAGCGAACCTGCGGGTTCTGGGCGAGCTTGGCGGTGTAGGTCTTCATAAAGTCGAGGTAGGCGGGCAGGTCGAAGTAGAGGTTGTCGACCGGGCGCAGCTCGGGCACCTCGCCGGTGAGCTGGCTCTTGGGCGCGATGAGCTCTTCGGGCTCAAACTGGTGACCCAGGTCGCACTCGTCGGCGTACGCCTTCTCGGACTTGCAGCCTTGGATGGGGCAGCGGCCGATGACCTGGCGGCCGTTGAGGAATGTGCCGGCCTTGGCGTCGTAGAACTGCAGCGTGGAGCGCTTGGAGATGGTGCCCTGCTCGTGCAGGCGCTCGATAATCTCGGCAGTCACCTCGTTGTGGATCTGGGCCGCCGGCTCAAGGCCCGAGCCGCCGTAGATATCGCAGCTGATGTTGTAGTTGTTGAGGGTCGCGGCCTGGCGGGAGTGATTGGACTCGACATATTCGCCGATGGACTTGTCGTAGCCTTCGTTCTCCTTGAGCTTGCGGTAGCTCTCCATGATGGGCGAGCCGTAGCAGTCGGTGCCCGAGGTGAAGATGACGTTCTCGCGGCCCAGACGGTCGCGCAGGAAGCGGGCGAAGAAGTCGGCCGGGACAAAGACGCCACCAACGTGGCCAAAGTGAAGGCCCTTGTTGCCGTAGGGCTCGCCGGCGGTAACGATGGCGCGGCGAGGCCAGCTGGGACGGTCGTTCATGGAGTATTTGGATGCCATGGGACTCCTTCGCATATGGTGAGAGCGCGGCCGGGCGCAAGGCCTGGCGACGCGGTGGTCAATTCGTGCATATCGTTCGACATTATCGCACATGCGGACGGGTACGTGGCAGGGGCGCTATCCTAAGATGCTATGAATGAGATTTCCAACATACATGCGTTTGAGGACGAGGATTTTCTGCACGCCTGCTTTGTGTGGGGGATGGCAGTGCTTGGCGCATTTGTCGTGTGCCTGGTGCCGGTGTTTATGCTGCTGGGCGGGCCTGCAGACTTGGATGCTGCTGACGCGGGCGGCTGGACGGCGGTCTTGGGCTGGATAGTCGGCTTGGCGGTCGTTTCTGCTGCGTCGTTTGGTGTCCATGAGCTGGTGCACGCGGTGTTCTTTAAGCTGTTTGCGCCTGCTGGTGCTCGGGTGACCTTCGGAGCAAATCTCGAAACCTGCATGATTTACGCCTGCGCCGAGGGCGTGGTGTATTCACGCCGGCGGTATATGGCGATTTGCCTGGCGCCGACGGTTGTTTTGACGGCGGCGTTTGCCTTGGGCTTTGCGTTTTCGGGCTATCCGCTTCTGTGTTACCTGGCGGCTGGTCTGCACTTGTCGGGCTGTGTGGGCGACTGGTATTACGTGCGGACCATCCTGCTCGACCGTCGCATTGCCGCCTGCGAGGATACGTCCTTTGGCGTGCGCTTTTTCGCAAGGTAGTCTTTTTGGGATGATTTTTCTGGGACGGGGATTAAAAAATCTTTGCGGGGGAGGAGATCTTGATGAAGCCGTTGTTGTTGCACGCTTGCTGTGCGCCGTGCTCGCTTGAGCCGGTTCGCCTGCTGCGCGAGGAGGGGTTTGAGCCCACGATTTGCTGGACCAACCCCAATATTCAGCCGCGCGATGAATGGCAGCGCCGCCTGGACGAGCTGCGCCGGTGGTGTGCCGACGGCGGCATCGAGCTCATTGAGGCAAGCGAGGATCGCGAGCGCTGGGAGGCCGGCGTGGCCCCGCTGGGTGCCGATCGGCCCCGTCGCTGTCGCGCGTGCTATGCCCTGCGTCTGGCCGAGGCGTGCCGCGTGGCCCAGGAGCACGGGTTTGAGTTTGTGGGCACGACGCTCGCCGTCTCGCCGTATCAGCTGTTCGATACCTGTAATGACGTGCTTGAGCGCTTGGCAGCGGCACATGGGCTCACCCCGGTCATTCGCGATTTTCGCCCGTATTACCCCGAGGCCACGCGTCGTTCGCGCGAGCTGGGCATGTATCGGCAGAATTATTGCGGCTGCCGTTTTTCGGCCGTCGAGGCGGCCATGGACCGCGCCCGCATCCGCGATGAGCGTAAAGCCGCCAAAAAGTAGTTCATTTGGGACGTTAGCCTGCTAGGATGTAGAGCGGACTTTAGCTATATAAGGAGAATCCGACGTGTCTATGCGTACCGATGATTTTGACTATAACCTTCCTGAGGAACTGATTGCCCAGGCTCCTGCCGAGCCGCGTGACTCCTGCCGCCTGCTGGTGGTGGATCGCAAAGGCTCCCAGGCAGGAACGCCGCTGGAGCATGGCGGCACCGTCGAGCACCGCATCTTCCGCGACATCATCGACTATATCGAGCCGGGCGATGTGCTCGTCATCAACAAGACGCGCGTGATGCCGGCCCGCCTGATCGGTCGCAAGGCAGGCTCGGGCGGCGTGGTCGAGACGCTGCTACTCAAGCGCCGCGAGGACGTTGACCCGCTGGGCCACGTTTGGGAGTGCCTGGTCAAGCCGGGTAAGCGCCTGAAGCCCGGTGCTCAGATTGAGTATCGCGCCGGTGGCGCCCATGCGCCCGAGGGCGCGCCCGTGGTGCTGACGGCCGAGGTCGTCGACTTTGTCACCGATAGCCGCGGCGGCCGTCTGGTGCGCTTTGAGCCGGCCGGTTGCAATGCCGCCGGCGAGCCGCGCACGCTCGACGAGGCCATTCACGCCGCCGGTCACGTGCCGCTGCCGCCCTACATTACCGATTACGAAGGCGATCCCGAGAAGTACCAGACCGTCTATGCCATGAAGGAGGAGCACTCGGCTGCCGCTCCCACGGCGGGTCTGCACTTTACGCCCGAGCTCATGGCTGCCATTGAGGCCAAGGGTGCCAAGTTTGCCGCCGTCGAACTCGAGGTAGGTATCGATACCTTCCGTCTGGTGGAGGAGGACGACCCTACGCAGCACGTCATGCACACCGAGCGCTACCACGTATCGCAGGAGGTCGTCGACGCCGTGCATAAGGCGAAGGCCGAGGGGCACCGCGTGATCGCCGTTGGTACCACCGCAGTACGCTCGCTCGAGAGCGCGTTTGACGCTGGGGCGCCGGTGTCCGACCCGGCCGTGACGGCGCGCTATTTTGAGGGCCGCGAGGACGGCGCCGACAGGCTCGGCCGCGGTGACATCGTGGTGCGCGAGAACGCGACGACGCAGCTCTACCTCATGCCCGGCTCGACCTATCACGTGGTCGACGCGCTGATCACCAACTTCCACGTGCCGCGTTCCACGCTCATGATGCTCGTGAGCGCGCTGGCCACCCGCGACCAGATCATGGATGCCTACGCCGCCGCCATCGAGGAGCGCTACCGCTTCTTCAGCTTTGGCGACGCGATGCTCATTTGTTAGTTACGCGGTTCTACGAACCGCGTAATGGCTCGACGCTGCAAACCCGCCAGAGCGGCAATCTGCCTTTCAACTTCGGCGGCATGACCAGAAGGTCAATACCGCCTCGTTTCAAGGCACCTTGCTCGCTCTGGCGGGTTTTCGCTGACTTTGCCAAGGCATCGGCAGGTACTCATTGGGGACGTGCTTAAATGAGTGCCTGCAGAATGAGAGTGGATAATCTCCCGTTTTTGGCCTGCTTGGGGGCTCAAAGTGGGAGATTATCCACTCTCGTCATTGGGCTAGTCGTTGGGGACGTTCTTGTTTGACTAGTCGTTTAAGAACGTCCCCAATGACTACTTGCTCGCGAACAGCCAGACTAGGATGATCACCAGGATTGCGGCGACGATGCAGACGATGGCGCCGGTGAATTTGATGCGTGAGTCGCGGGTACGCTCGCGCACCGCGTCCTCGGTGGCCTCGAGCTGGGCGACTTCTCGCTCGGTCTCGGTGTGTTCGGCTTTGTCTCGGGCCAAGGATCCTGCAAGCGACTCAGTGATCTCTGGGTGGTCGTGCACCTCGGTCGCCTGTTCGATGATCGACTGCGCATGTGCGGCATCTGTTTGGGCGTTGGCGATGGTCTGCTCCTGGTCGCGGCGTGCCTTGTCCTCGGCAGCGATCTTCTCGCGCAGTTCGCGCTGACGAGTCGCGGCGGCGGTCTTCGCCGTCTGCAGCTCGTCGCGCGCGGCATCGGCTTCGGTCGTCACGGCTTGGTGCGCGCGTTTTGCGTCGGCGATAGGGGCTTGAGCCTGCTCGACGGCCTGCTCGGCTGCGGCAAGCGAGTGCTCAAGGTCGGCGGTGATGCGCGGGACATCTTCTTCGGCTTTACGCAGGGCATCTGCCGTGTCGGAAATCTGCATCGAGAGCTCGCTGGTGCGCACCGTATAGTTGGCGGGATTTGCCGAGGGATTGCGTTGCAGCTCGGCATACTCATGGCGCAGCGTCTCGAGCTGGGCGCGCGTGGCGTCGACGGTTTGTTGTGCGGCCGCAATGCCGGCGTCTCGCTCGGCCTTCACCTTGTCGCGGATGCGCTTGGAATCCTCAAGACGTCGAACGAGGCGGTTGCCGGTCTCGCGAGAGCTCGCCTCGCGGGCCTCCACGGCGTCGAGCGCGGCCTTCAGGCGGAGCTCAGTCGCGTCATCCTCTGTCTTCATTTGTTCGAGCTGACCCTTGAGCTCTGTCGCTTTGGCGGCGTGGGCATCACGGTCAATCTCGGCTGCCGCAGCGGTCTTTTGCGCTGTGGCGATCGCCTGACGCTGGTCGGCGACGATCTGGTCGTAGCGGCCTGCGATATCCTGGCGCGTCTCGAGTTCCTCGGCCTGATCGGCAATGCGCTGCTCAAGTTCGGCCAGGCGGGCGCGGGCATCGGCAAGTGCCTTTTTCGCGGCGTTCATCTCGCGCATGGCCGAGGCGCCCTGGGCGATAAAGGTGCCCACGGCGTTCGCAGTGTTCGAGACAGCGGTCCCCAGATCGCGGCTCGCGGCGGAGGAGTGCGGGGCGGTCGGGCGAGCGGTGTCGGCAGCGTCCGCATCGGCAGCCTGCGGCACGGCGATATTGCCGGTACCGCCCTCGATCACAGAAAAGCCTGCTGCGTGCGGGTCGACCGCATCGGCGCCAATCGTGGGATGCTCGAGCTGCAGAAACGAGGGCATGGTGCTGCCCTGGTCGGCAACCGGAGTCTCGCCGGGTACAAAGGTCGAGGCCGCCTCGGCGGCCTCCTCTTCCTCGGCGTCAACGTCAGCGTCGGCCACGGCGTCTTTCATCGCTTTGACGGCATCCATCATGGAGTCCATGACGGCGTCGAGCTCTTCTTCCGAAGAAACCTCGATAGGGCCCGCAGCTTGCGGAGCAGCATCCTGTACGGGGTGGTCGTCCTGAGCGGGCGCATCGTCGTTTTGCTCGCCTGCATCTTCGGCGCCGGTGGTTTCCGCCGTAGCGCTTTCGTCTAAGATGGGGTCGTCGAGGCCAATATCATCGCAGGTCACAGCGTCAGCATCTGCAGTGACGTCTGCGGAATCATCAATATGCTGTTGAGTCTGGGGGTCCAGCTCGTCTGTCATAGGCATGTGCTCCTCATCGTTGTTTGTCACCCTATGATAAAGTCTCGCGCCGACATCCCGCGCACTGCAGCAAAGTTTCAAAACGTGTTCGATGGCTCGCGTCGATAGCAAAAACTCGGCCACTTTATCCAGTTTGTACTTGACATTCCCTTCGCCGAAAGACGTTGCGCCGTTCGCCTGCCATGGGCTTTATTTTTCACTTGAACCCGCTAAAGTTGCATTTCAGCTTTTGGCGCGTGAAGTTGGATGCGCGCAGTCGACGGGCAGGCCCGTCGCGATTTGAAAGGACTTTATATGGGACTTTTCACTGGTAAGACCGTGATCGTTACCGGCGGCGGCAAGGCCACGCTTAAGGACGGCTCCGCTGGCTCCATCGGCTACGGCATCGATATCGCATTTGCCAAGGAGGGCGCGAACCTTGTCATCACTGGCCGCAACGTCGCCAAGCTCGAGGCCGCCAAGGAGTCTCTCGAGGCCGAGTACGGTGTCAAGGTTCTGCCTGTTCAGGCCGATGTCTCGGCTGGTCAGGACAACGAGGCCGTCGTCCAGAACGTCATCGACAAGGCTATTGAGGAGTTCGGCCGCATCGACGCCGTCGTCAACAATGCTCAGGCCAGCGCCTCGGGCGTGACCATTGCCGATCACACCATGGACCAGTTCAACCTCGCCATTTACTCCGGTCTGTATGCCACCTACCTGTACATGCAGAAGGCCTACCCGCACCTGAAGGAGACCAAGGGCTCCGTGGTCAACTTTGCTTCGGGCGCCGGCCTGTTTGGCAACTATGGCCAGTGCAGCTACGCCGCTGCCAAGGAGGGCATCCGCGGTCTGACCCGCGTCGCTGCCAACGAGTGGGGCAAGGACGGCATCAACGTCAATATCGTTTGCCCGCTTGCTTGGACCGCCGCGCTCGAGAACTTCCAGGATGCCTATCCCGAGGCGTTCAAGGCCAACGTCCACATGCCGCCGGCGGGTCACTACGGCGACGTCGAGAAGGAAATCGGCCGCGTTGTCGTTCAGCTCTGCGGTCCCGACTTTAAGTATATGAACGGCGAGACCGTCACCCTCGAGGGTGGCATGGGCCAGCGTCCGTAATTGTTACGGCGTTTTACCAAACGCCGTAACGGGCCGACGCTGCGCGGTCACCAGGGCGACAACTTGTCATTCAAAGAGGGCGGCATGACCAGAAGGTCAATGCCGTCCTCTTTTCATGCCAATTTGTTCGCTCTGGCGACCGCTCGCTGACATTTCCAAGACATCGGCGTTGCCAAGACATCGGCGTTGCCAAAACATCGGCGTTGGCGTGGCTGGTAAATAGCTCCACTCATTGGGGACGTACTTAAATGAGTACCCGCCGCATGAGAGTGGATAATCTCCCGTTTTTGGTTTGTGTTTCGGGCCAAAGTGGGAGATTATCCACTCTCGTGAGGTAAGCGTCCGAAAATCCACGCTCGTTTGCTGTCCCCTTTGCACCAGTTTCTGTCGAGTCGGTGCTTCTTGCGGGTTGCCCGTATAATGGTTTGCGTATGAACCGCAACCAAGGAGTTCCAGTTTATGGACCAGAACCTTTTTAAATTCGACCTGATCGCCGAGGACCCGACGACGCACGCGCGTGCCGGCGTACTGCACACCCCGCACGGCGACATCGAGACGCCGATTTTTATGCCCGTGGGCACCAAGGCAAACGTCAAGGGCATTCCTACCGAGACTGTCAAGAAGCTCGGCGCCCAGATCGTGCTCGCCAATACCTATCATCTGTCCATGCGTCCCGGCGAGGACACCATCGCCGAGCTGGGCGGCCTGCACAAGTTCATGAACTGGCACGGCCCCATCCTCACCGACTCGGGCGGTTTCCAGGTCTTCAGCCACAACGATGCCGTCAAGCTCACCGACGAGGGCGTGCGCTTTATCGTCAACGATTACGACGGCCGCCACGTGTTTTGGACGCCCGAGGACAACATGGAAATCGCCATGAAACTCGGCTCCGATATCTGCATGCAGCTCGACCAGTGCCCGGGCTATCCCGCCACGCGCGCCTACGTTGAGCGCGCCGTTGAGCTGTCGAGCATGTGGGCCGAGCGCTGCTATAAGGCGCATACCCGCGATGACCAGGCGCTCTTTGGCATCGTTCAGGGCGGCATGCACCTGGATCTGCGCCTGCGTTCGCTGCGCCATCTGGAGGAGTGCGGCGACTTCCCGGGCTATGGTATCGGTGGCTATTCGGTGGGCGAGGATCACGAGACCATGTTCGAGACCCTGGCGCCGCTCGTGAGCGAGTACATGCCCAAGCATAAGCCGCGCTACCTGATGGGTGTCGGCAACCCCACCACGCTCGTACGCGGCGTGGGCGTGGGCATCGACATGTTCGACTGTGTGCTGCCGACGCGCACCGGTCGCATGGGTACGGCGTTCTCCAGTGAAGGTCGCCTTAACTTCCGTAACGCGCGCTTTGCGCACGACGGCGGCCCCATCGACCCCACCTGCACCTGCCCGGTATGCACGGGCGGCTACAGCCGCGCGCTCATCCGTCACATGGTCACGCAGAAGGAGATGCTCGGCGGCATTCTGCTGTCGATGCACAACATCTACTACCTGCTCAACCTGATGCAGCGCGCCCGCCAGGCCATTATCGAGGGCCGCTACGGCGCGTTTGTGAGCGACTGGATGAACAGCCCTGCGGCGGTGGACTACTAAGAGCGACAGACACGCTTGCAGAGCGTGGGCACGGCAATGGTCGAGCGCCAGCCGGTCGTCACATTCGCTGACACCGGTTGCGCGACCGCTGACCGATAGCTTGCAAGTGCTTGATGCATCGTGGGTACCATACCGAATAGTTGATGTTCGGGCGGGTGTTTGACGCATGGCGTCGACCCCGCCCGCTTTTCTTTTTCTCGATAGGAGTACCCATGATTAAGAATGAGAACGTCGAGGGCGAGCCTGCCTACGACGAGACGTACCGCCGCGGCCCCGTGGTCATGCGCGGCCCCATGATTCCCAAGGACAACACCTACGCCAACCTGCTGGCGCCCGAGGACTCGACCGACTGGTTGCACACCGACCCCTGGCGCGTGCTGCGCATTCAGGCAGAGTTCGTTGATGGTTTTGGCGCACTTGCCGAGCTTGGTCCTGCAGTGACCATCTTCGGCAGTGCTCGCACGCCCAAGACCGATCCGCTCTACAAGGCGGCACGCGCCGTTGGCCGCAAGATCGCCCAGCGCGGCGTGGCGGTTATCACCGGCGGTGGTCCCGGCGTCATGGAGGCGGCCAACAGGGGAGCGGCGAGCGCCAACGGCAAGTCGGTCGGCTTGGGTATCGAGCTTCCGCACGAGCACGGGCTCAACAAATATGTGAACCTTGGCATGGACTTCCGTTACTTCTTTGTGCGCAAGACCATGTTCGTCAAATACAGCTCGGGCGCTATCGTGTTTCCCGGTGGCTTTGGTACGCTCGACGAGATGTTCGAGGTGCTCACGCTGGTGCAGACGCACAAGGTCAAGCGCATGCCGCTCGTGCTGGTGGGCAGCGAGTACTGGCAGGGCCTGTTCGACTGGCTCAACGGTCCGGTGATGGACGCCGGCATGATCAGTCCGCTCGATCCGGATCTGGTACACATTACCGACGACCTCAACGAGGCCGTTGACATTGCGCTCAGCGGGCTGATGTAGATCAATCGTGCCTACGCGACATGAATACGCATGGCAATCTGATGTTATCTAACATCAGATTGCCATTTATATTGGGTATACTGGTGTAAAAGACGAGGGCGAGGAGGTCGCAAATGTCTACTGCAACGGTTAAGCCTACGACGGTTCGCATCGAAGAGGGGCTCAAGGAACAGGCGACTGAGTTCTTGGATACGGTTGGTCTGAGTCTCAATTCGTATCTCAACCTTGCTGTTCGGCAGCTGGTAAATCAACGAAAGATTCCTTTTGAGATCGTAGGAAGGGCGGAGGTGCCCAACGAGGCAACGAGGCGTGCCATGGTGATCGCCGAAGCTCATGAGTTGGGGATTCTGCCGGACGACAGCCCGTCATTCAATAACGCTGATGAGCTTATATCATTCCTCGATGAGGACTAGCGATGTTTGAGATTAAGGTCGAGGCTCAGTTTAAGGCGGATTACAAACGGACGATGCGCATCCATCCGTAGCTAAAAACCGAGTTTAAGGCGGCGGTCGCAGAGCTTGCGGCTCACGGCTCGCTTCCCGCGGAATATGGTGCCCACGAGCTTTCAAACCCGGGCGGCAACTACAACGGCCACATCGATTTCCATCTATCCGATGGCTTGGTCGATGTGGTCGTTCTCTACTTGCCGCATAAGACTAATCCTGTGATCCGGCTGGTCAGAATGGGCTCGCATGAGGAACTATTCCAGGGCCCGCAGGGCTGATTGCCGATTTCTAAGTTGCGGTGGAATAGGGATTGATTGACGGCTAATAAGTCAAAAACAGTCCCTATTTAACCGCAACTGCTGGGGGTACCCCGTTCGTCGCCGCGGCCTCCGGTTCCACTTTTCGCTGAATTTCGCTCAAAAGCTCGGCTGCGACTTCGCTGCTTTTGAAACGAATGCTGCAGTCTTCTTTCTTTGGGAAAGCCAGCAACGGAATAGCTCCATACCAGACAGTTTCCTCGTCAATCACTGATGCGCACAGGCGTCCTTCGGCTTTGATGAGATAGTTGACGTTCATCTCGGCAAAAATCGCTTTCACGTCATCGCGTGGAGTTGAAGCAATAGAAATCTCAAGGGCAATTCCACGGGTAGCGGCATCCGCGAGTGCAGCGGCGAGCTTTTCAAGGCATGCGGCGGACGCGTAGGGTGCGGCAATAAAAATGCTTTTCGATGCGTTCTCGATGTCATTCACTAAAGCCTCCACGGCTCTTGCCGACCTAACGAGGATATTTCGATCGTCCTGTCTGTTGTCGTTTGCCGCAAAGACTTCATACCCCAGCTTGGCGTAGGTCTTGAGCCTCTTTTGGTACATGCGCGCGAACATGGGTATCGACAGGTCAACATAGTCGAATATCTCAACCCGCTGTTTGCCCTCGTGGCTTCTGTGTAGCCTACCTGCCTGCTGCGTTATGCTGCCGTCCCAAGATATTGGAGTGGCAATGAGCAAAGTGTCAAGGTAAGACAGGTCGAAGCCCTCGCCCAGAAGACTTTCAGTTGCGACGATGATTCGATGCTCATGCTCAAAGCTGGGAAGACTCTTCAGTATTGCTTTTCTTTCTTTGGCGTCGATTTCTCCGGTTAAGAGTATGGGTTCGTGTCCACGGCTTTGAAGTAGCCTGCATAGCTCTTCGGCATGCTTTTTTCTTTTAGATAGCACAAGCGGATGCCGGCCGTTTGATGCGGCCTCGAGGGCGTCCTCGATAATTGCTTCGTTTCTCGCGGCGTGTACACACAGGAGATCGAGAATTTGGTTAAAGGATGCTCCTGGTTCGTAGGTGGGTAATCGAATTCCGGTGAAACGCGGTCTAACAATGCGCTGAATCCCCTGCTGGATTGCTTGCGTTTTTGGATCGACGGCATAGCGAACCGGGCCGCAGAGCATCGAGAGTGCCCGCGTGAGTCCGTCCGAACGCTCGGGCGTTGCGGAAAGGCCATATACATATTTGGCAGGAGCGGACTTGAGGACAAGCTCAAGCTGTGGCGCGGCCGCATGGTGGCATTCGTCACAGATGATGAGACTGTAATCGCGAACGAACTCCTTGGCTAATGACTCGCCGGTTTGGGGATCCTTGCCGGATAGCGACTGGAATGAAGCAATGTCGATGAGACGGCTTATGGCGGTCTTGCCTCCTCCGATTTGCCCAATGAGCGGAGGCTGTCTTTTGCTGATTCGTCCCTTTGGGGTTCGGACGGGCTCTCTGTTGTCCGTGATGTCGAGAAATCGTTCGAGTTGGGATTTCCATTGGGCAATGAGCGCAGTTTTAGGAACGATGACGAGCGTTGGAAGACCAATGGCAGCAATAAGATAAGCTCCGATGACGGTTTTGCCGAACCCCGTCGGTGCGGACATGATCCCGTCTTCATAGCCGAGCATCTGTTCAGCGACAATTTGCTGTTCAGGGCGAAGAGTCCCTTTAAATGCCATCACAATTGGATTGCTCGACTTGCGTTTGTCTGAATAGTGGGCAGAAACGCCGGCTTCTTGAAGCAGCCGCTCAAGTTGAACCTTGCAGCCTCTGGGAATCGCGACGTAGCCATCTCTAAGTTCGCTGAGGTCTATGAACCGCGGTTTGCCGAATACCGATTGATGCATAGATTGTGCGCGGAAGAATTCTGGGTTGGCAAATGTTGCAAGCCTGCGGACTTCCATTTGAGCTGCGGGACTCAGAGATTTTTCGGGGATATAGAGCATATCGGCCTGCGTGACGGACAGCGATGACGGGAAGTCCCGCGGTGTGAGCGGAAGCCGCTTTCGCAGTCTCTGGGAATGTGGAACACCGGTGTTTGCCGCCGCAACAGCTGCTATTCCATGTGACCTATTTTCGATGCTCTCGATCAGATTTTGCACCGTCACGCGCGGGATTAACTGGATTTGCGAAAGGTAAAGCCATTGATCGGGAAAGGGCTCAAATTGCTCGTCAACAAATACGCTGTTCCCTTTTCGCTGCGCTTTTCCTTGAAAAGGCAGCGCTATGAGATTTCCAAAGCCGCCCTCAGGAATGGTGGACTGCGCGGGCAGCATTCGGTCAAATGCTTTGAAGGTGATTGTCTTGTTCAGTATCGCCGCTTCGGTGATAAGGCCGCTTCCAAAATCTCGTGCGGTCTTTGCGCTGACGAGCTCTAGGAAGAAAAACCAGACATGTGCGCCGTCGCCCGATCTCGATCGCTCGACTGCGACATCGATTCCGTGGCTTTTTGCGACATGTCGAATGGCATTCGTCGCTTCTTTCCAATCGGCTCCGTCAAAATCGATGACCAGGACTTTCGTGTTACTGTCTTTATCGAGCACATATTGGCCTATAACGTCTCGAAGCCTATCGTCATTGCCTCTGAAATGGGCGATGATCGCGGCATCGCTCAACTCGGGGAAGACGCGGCTGCTGCATTCCGTGCATTTGACTCTCTGGTGGCTTGCTTTGGGGCAAATGCCTGACTTCCACTCATTTGCGCAGGCGGGCGTATAGCCAATTCCTCCGTCTTTTCTGCGGTACCCATGAGCGTAGACATCTTTGCGGCCAGAAAAGAGATTGCGGAAGAGCTCGAGTTTGTCGCGCGCTGGGCTTGCGCTGGTGACGATATCTTCGATCTGCGCCCGTCTATCGAAAGAATCGCCAGCTTTCTCCCATTCTTCCAGCGTTGTATAACGGATGTCTGGACCGCTGCTGCAGATAACGATTTGCTTGCGCGGATCCGAAGCGTGGACGACCGTTTTATTGAATTTGAATAAGGCGCTCCCGAAAAGGGCGTATTGATGCGTGCCGTTGCTCATTTGAAAGCCATTCTTATCAGCGTTCATTGGGATGAGGGTACGTCATTTCAGCTTTATGAGATACGCGACTTCGATTTTGGTTCGGTAATAGTGGGGTACCGATCCGTGAGTGGCAATCAGCCGGTGCCAAAACGTGCGGCGGCTGTTGTTAAAGGTTTTTGACGGCTATGGGGCGGGTTGGCGGCGTGGGGAGGGGTTTTCGAATGACCCCGTGGTCAAATAACGTCAAATGTGAGTACTGCTGTTAATGTAGTCTCATAACATTTGGTAAGAATAGAATACCAATTCGACATTATTCTATATATCTAACCCATCAAACACGGCATTTTGAGCCTTGGCAAGGCGTGAAATTAATCGAAACGATCGATTCCGGCGAGATTTTGCTGCTACTAATTTGGTGGCAGTACTCATATTTGCCATTTTTTGTCCAGTGGGTACCGCGAGGGGGTCTGTTCGACTGGCTCAACGGCCCGGTGATGGATGTCGGTATGATCAGCCCGCTCGATCCGGATCTGGTACACATTACTGACGACTTCAACGAGGCCGTCGACATTGCGCTCGGCGGGTTGATGTAGGGTAGGTAAAATGGGACGGGGCTAAAAAGACTGGTCTGAAACGTTTGATATCAGTCTTTTTAGCCCCGTCCCAAATGAACTGCTTCTAAGTTGCGGTGGAATAGGGATTGATTTGCGGCTGGTAAGCCAAAAACAGTCCCTATTTCACCGCAACTGATATGGGTGTCCCTAGCGAGTTGGCTGGTAGCGGGGGCAGTAGCTGATGGCGATGGCGTCGACGCCTACGTGGGTGGCGATGGTGCAGCCGATGGGGCCGGTGCCGGCGTCTACGTAGTTCTGGCCTGTGAGCGCTTGGTAGACGAGCTCCTGCTCCTCGGCGGCGCCGGTCGTGAGCACGCGCACACTGGAGCCCGGATGCTCGGTCAAAAATGCGAGGCAATCGGCCATGGTGTTGGTGACGATGCGTTTGGCGCCGCGGCCCTTTTTGATGGCCTTGATCTCGCCCGATTGCCACTCCGGCGAAACGGCCAGGCGAATGTTGAGCATCTGCGTGAGCTGACCGGCGAGTTTGGGCGCACGGCCGTTCTTGACCAGGTTCTCGAGCGTGCGGGGAATCAGCAACAGGTGGGCGTCGGGCAGCGTCGCGCGGATCTGCGCCTCGGTCTCGTCCAGGCTGCGGCCGTCTTCGCGCATGGCCAGCGCATACTCCACCAGCAGGCCCTCGGCGCCCGAGCCGGTGCGCGAATCGATGCAGCGCACGTCGAGCTCGTGGGTCTCGGCGACCAGGCATGCGTTGGAATAGCAGGCGGACCACTCGCTGCACAGCGAGATAAAGATCGCGCTGTCGTGGCCATCGGCGCGCACGCGGTCAAACAGCGCCTTGAACTCGCCGGCGCTCGGCTGCGAGGTGTGCGGCAGCTGCTCAGAGCCGGCCATGCGCGCGACGTATTCCTCGGCAGTAATCTGCACCTGGTCGAGCAGGTCCTCGCCCTCGATAATCACATGCAGCGGAATCACGTAAATACCGAGCTCTTGGGCGCGGGCGGGGGAGATGTCCGACGTGGAGTCGGTTATGATGGCAAAAGACATAATTGCACCTTTCGATGGGGCGCCACGGCGCCGCCGATTGAGAGCAAAGTGCGACAAGTATAGTGGAGTTGCTCTACATTGCTAGGTTCAATTGTTGAATAGTCAACAGTTTGAAGTGGTGGTGTAGAAATCATCAACTGGGGAAGAGGGGTGCCGATGGCGGCGCTGGAGATATGCAAGCGGCCGGTTGTGCTGTTCGATTTTGACGGCACGGTGGCCGATACGGGTCGGGCGGTGATGACCTCGACGCGCAAGGCGCTGACTGCGCGCGGGTTTTCGGAGGCGCAGATGGGTGACCTGCGCCGCATGATCGGGCCTCCGCTGTGGAAGAGCTTCCACGACTTTTACGGCTTCTCCCGTGAGGAATCGTTCGTGGTGGCAGATGAGTACCGTGCCTTTTTTGACGAGCTGGGACCGGATGAGTATCCCGTGTTTGATGGGATCCCCGATCTGCTGAATGGCCTTGTCGCGCAGGGACACCACTTGGCCGTGGCGACCTCTCGTATGGAGGCAAAGTGCATTGACATGGTGGGCGAGCTGGGGCTTTCTCAGTTCGAAGCCGTGGTCGGCATGAATCCGCCGCAGGGACGCGAGACCAAGGCCGATTCGGTCCGCGATGCCCTGGCGGCGCTCGGCGCGACGGCCGACGATGCCGTGATGATCGGCGATCGCTTTAACGATGTGGAGGGCGCGCACGCAATGGGCGTGCCGTGCATCGGCATCTATTCGGGCGCGGCGGCGCCGGGCGAGCACGAGGCGGCGGGTGCCGATGCGGTGGTGCACTCGGTGGCCGAGCTTGCTAAACTTTTCGCTATCTAATGACGTAATGTGAGGGGCGAGCGCGCTCGCCGCTCATTGGTAAGGAGGTCGTCCATGAATCAGGTGGAGCAGAGCGTTGCCGAATATGTCGACGAGGTCTGGGAAGATGTCGTCGCCGATATCGAGCAGCTGGTGAGCTATCCGTCTGTGGCCGTTTCTGCCGATGCAGAGCCCGGCGCGCCGTTTGGCCGCCCGGTCCGTGACGCGCTCGACTGTGCGCTCGGCATCGCGCAGAAGCTCGGCTATCAGACGAGCGACGACGAGGGCTATGTGGGCATTGCCGATATTCCTGGCCGCGGCGACAAGCAGCTCGCGACCATCTGCCACGTGGACGTGGTGCCCGCCGGCCCGGGCTGGAACACCGACCCGTTTGCGATGGAGCGTCGCGAGGGCTGGCTGCTCGGCCGCGGCGTTATCGACGACAAGGGTCCGGCGGTGCTGTCGCTCTACGCCGGCGCCTATCTGCTCAAGCACGGCATTGTTCCGCGCTACACCTTCCGCGCACTGCTGGGCTGCGATGAGGAAGTGGGCATGTCCGACGTTCACCATTATCTGGAGAACCACGCAGACCCCGACTTTCTGTTTACGCCCGATGCCGAGTTCCCGGTCTGCAATGCCGAGAAGGGCCAGTTTGGGGCGACATTTGTGAGCTCCAAGATCGACGGCGGCCGTATTGTGTCCTGGAGCGGTGCCGAGGCGAGCAACGCCATTCCGTCGCAGTCTATCTGCGAGCTTGCGATTGACGCCGATGAGCTGCCGGCACCGGTCGAGAACGCCGACCGCCTGGAGATCACAGCACTCGACAACGGACATGCCCAGATTTTCGCCCACGGCATTGGCGGTCATGCCTCGATGCCCGAGGGAACGATCAATGCCGTCGGCCTCATCGTGGCGTATCTGCGCGAGGCCGAGGATGCGTTTGGCGCCCGTGACGAGCGCCTGTTGACGCCTGCGGAGCACGAGTTTGTCAAGTTTTTGGCTTTTGTGCATGCGGACGCCTATGGCCGCGGCTTGGGCATCGATGCGACGAGCCCCGCGTTTGGCCCGCTCACCAGCAATCCCGGCGTCATCCGTGTGGTGGATGGCCACATCGAGCAGGTCATCGACGTGCGCTTCCCCGACAGCACGAGTGCCGATACCATCCGCGAGCAGCTCGATCCGCTCGTGGGCCGTTTTGGCGTGACGTGCCGTGTGGGTCGTGCGAAGGTGCCGTTCTCGGTCTCTGCCGACGATCCGGCCGTGAAGGCGCTTATTGATACCTATAACGAGTTTACGGGCAAGCATGCTGAGCCCTTTGCCATGGGCGGCGGCACGTACGCACGCAACTTTGCCCGCGCCGTCTCGTTTGGCCCCGAGGAGACCGGCCTGGAGCTGCCCGCATGGGGCGGCCAGATGCACGGTCCCAACGAGTGCGCCAACGAGGAACAGCTCAAGCAAGCGCTCAAGATCTACATCGTGGCAATCCTCCGTTTGAATGAATTAGAGCTTTAAGGTTTCGCGGTTTCCCAATCTAAGTTGCGGTGGAATAGTTCCTAAAATGGGCCATTTGATGGCCAAGCAGGAACTATTTCACCGCAACTTTGTTTTTATTGGTGTAAAAGGCGGGTCATGCTTGGTGGCGGGTTTGTTATTCGTTTGTAAAGCCGAGCCGCGCTTGCGGTAAGGGTCTATCAGATGCCCGTAAAAAACCGCAGTTGGCGCGGGCGCTGCCCGGTCGGGGTCGTATCTTTCCAAACAGCAAAGCGGGCAGGGTGCCCGCGATTCGCATGTATGAAAGGAAGATCATGCTCGATCAGGCTTATTCTCGTCGTCAGTTCCTCGGCCTCGCTGGTGGTCTTGCCAGCATCGTCGGTCTCGGTCTCGTTGGTTGCGGCGGCTCCGGCGCATCCGACGCCACCGACAAGGGCAGCGCCGCTGCTGCCGAGTCCGTCTCGGGCGAGGTGACCTACGACGGCGCTTCTTCGTTCCAGGCTCTCGTCGAGGCTGCTGCCGAGAAGTTCATGGATGCCAACCCGGACGTCTCCGTCTCCGGTTCGGGTAACGGTTCGGGCAAGGGCCTGACCGCTGTCGCCGCCGGCACCGTCACCATCGGTAACTCCGACGTCTTCGCTGAGACCAAGCTCGAGGCCGACCAGGTCAAGAACCTCGTCGACCACGAGGTCGCCGTCGTGGGCATGGGCCCCGTCGTCTCCAAGAACGTCAAGGTCGACGACCTGTCCCTCGAGCAGCTCAAGGGCATCTTCTCCGGCCAGATCACCAACTGGAAGGAGGTCGGCGGCGACGACGCCACCATCGTCGTCCTCAACCGCAAGGCCGGCTCCGGCACCCGCGCCACCTTCGAGGCTGCCGTCTTTGGCGACGAGGCTGTCGACTTTAAGGGCGACGCCGAGCTCGATAAGTCCGGCGACGTCCAGACTCAGATCGCCAGCACCGACAACGCCATCTCCTACCTCGACTTCTCGCACTTCGATGACTCCAAGTTCAACGCCGTCAAGGTCGAGGGCGTCGAGCCCAAGAGCAAGAACGTCACCGACAACTCCTTCAAGATTTGGGCTACCGAGCACATGTACTGCTCTAAGGACGCCGATGAGGCTACCAAGGCCTTCCTGGAGTTCATGCTCTCCGACGACGTCCAGGGCAAGCTCGTCGAGGAGCAGGGCTTCATCCCCGTCTCTGCCATGAAGGTCGTCAAGGACGCCAGCGGCAAGGTCTCCGCTAAATAAGTAATCGCCCCCGGAAAGGTTTGCAATGGCAAAACAGCTGCCAAAGCGCGACCTTGAGAACGTGGGCCTGGGCGTCACGGGCGCGTGCGTAGCGCTCGTGACGCTTGTCGTTGCCGCGCTCATCTTTATGGTCGCCCAAAAGGGCCTCTCGGCTTTTGTCAAGGACGGCGTCTCGGTCATCGAGTTTTTTACCGGCACCAAGTGGGACCTGGCCAACACGGCTGATAACGGCCTGCCTTATACCGGCGCCCTGCCCCTGATCATCACCTCGTTTTCGGTCATGGTGCTCTCCACGCTCATCGCGCTGCCCATCGCCATCGGCTCTGCCATCTTTGCGGTCGAGATCCAACCCAAATTTGGTTCCAAGATCTTTCAGCCGCTTATTGAGCTTTTGACCGGTATTCCCTCGGTCGTCTTTGGCCTGATCGGCTTCCACGTGGTCGTCGGCCTTATGAAGAGCGTTTTCCACGTGAGCACGGGCCTGGGCATCCTGCCCGGCGCCATCGTCCTGGCTGTTATGATCCTGCCGACGATGACCACGCTTTCGGTCGACGGCCTGCGCGCCGTGCCCGATAGCTACCGTCAGGGTTCGCTCGCGCTGGGCTACACTCGCTGGCAGACCATCTGGCACGTGGTACTCAAGTCCGCCATGCCGTCGCTCATGACCGCAGTCATCCTTGGCATGACCCGCGCCTTTGGCGAGACGCTCGCCGTGCGCATGGTCATCGGCGGTATCGAGGCCATGCCGACGTCGCTACTGTCGCCGGCGTCGACCATCACCACCACGCTCACCACGTCCATGGCGGTCTATGCCGAGGGCTCGGCTCAGGACGACGTCCTGTGGGCACTCGGTCTGCTACTGATGGGCATGAGCCTCATCTTCATCCTGATCATCCATCTCATTGGCCGCAAGGGGGCGAAGGCTCGTGGCTAGCACGCGCATCCACATCGACGAGGCGAGACTCGGGCGTGTCCAAAAGCAGGACCGCATCGCCACGGGCGTGCTGACGGCGATCGTCGCCATCGTCATGCTCATCGTCGTCTCCATGGTGGCCTATATCCTGTTCGAGGGCATCTCGACACTGTTTAAGCCGGGCTTCCTCACGGAGCCGTCGCGCGCCAACGGCACCCAGGGTGGCGTGCTCTATCAACTGTTCGATTCGTTCTATCTGCTGCTGATCACCCTGGTCATCTCGGTGCCCATCAGCCTGGGCGGCGCAGTCTTCCTGGTTGAGTATGCACCCGACGGACCCGTCCGCGACATCGCCTCGACCGCCATCGAGACGCTGTCTTCGCTGCCTTCCATCGTCGTGGGCATGTTCGGCTTTCTGGTGTTCTCGGTGCAGCTGGGCTGGAAGTACTCCATCATCTCCGGCGCCGTCGCGCTCACCATGTTCAACATCCCCATCCTGGTGCGCGTGATTCAGCAGGCGCTCGAGGACGTGCCGCAGGCCCAGCGCGATGCGTGCCTGGCCATGGGCCTCACTCGCTGGGAGGCCACACTGCACATCCTGATTCCCGAGGCCATGCCCGCCATCGTGACCGGCATCGTGCTTTCGGCCGGCCGCGTGTTTGGCGAGGCCGCGGCGCTGCTCTTTACCTCGGGCATGAGCTCGCCGGTCCGCCTCAACTTCTTGAGCTTTAACCTGTCGAGCCCCACCTGCGCCTGGAACGTGTTCCGTCCCGGCGAGTCGCTGGCCGTGCACATCTACAAGATCTATGGCGAGGGCAGCCCCGAGGCCCAGCAGATCGTCTGGGGCACCGCGGCACTGCTGATGATTTGCGTGCTGCTGTTTAACGTAGTCGCCCGTATCGTGGGCAAGCAACTGGCAAGGAAGATGACGGCCGAATGAGCGATATGAATGCAACGCCCGCAACCGAGGCGGCCACATCCGACACCCCCCAGGACTTTCTGTCGAGCGTGGGGGAGAGCGAGAGGCGCGTGCGCGTGAGCGGCAAGGCCGTGAGCGACGAGGTCGTGCTCTCCGCCAAGGACGTCAACGTGTACTATGGCGACCACCATGCGCTGCACAATACGTCGCTCGACTTCCACAAGGGTGAGATCACGGCGCTCATCGGGCCTTCGGGCTGCGGCAAGTCGACCTTCTTGCGTAGCCTCAACCTGATGAATCGCGAGATTCGCCGCTGTCGCGTGGAGGGCGAGATCAACTACCGCGGGCGCAACGTGAACACCAAGACCGAGAACACGTACGAGCTGCGTCGCTCCATCGGCATGGTGTTCCAGCAGCCAAACCCCTTCCGCAAGTCCATTCGCGACAACATCACCTTTGCGCCCAAGCGCCACGGCATCACCGACCGTGACGAGCTCGACCGCATGGTCGAGGAAAGTCTGCGCGGTGCCGCGCTGTGGGACGAGGTCAAAGACAAGCTCGACAAGAGCGCCTACGCGCTTTCGGGCGGTCAGCAGCAGCGTCTGTGCATTGCGCGCACGCTGGCGCTCAACCCCGACGTAATCCTGTTTGACGAGCCCTGCTCGGCGCTCGACCCCATCTCGACGCTGGCGATCGAGGACCTCATGTCGTCGATCGTGGCCGACCGCGCCATCGTCATCGTGACGCACAACATGGAGCAGGCGTCGCGCGTGTCCAACCGCACGGCGTTTTTCTACATGGGCGATATGGTCGAGTACGACGAGACCGACGAGATTTTCCAACGGCCCAAGGATAAGCGGCTGAATGATTACCTCACCGGCATGTTCTCCTAGTCCGGGACATGCTTGAGGCCCGCGGCGGCCACGGTTGCCGCGGGACTGATTGGAGAGGCGGGTCATCTCTTGCGGGAGATGGCCCGCCTTTTTGTGTCGTGTGCTGGTGCGCTTGCCCAAAACCACCACGAAGGTGCCCGTCCCCTTTGTGGTGGTTTTCGCTATCATGGACAACGTTGAATTTCTACGAAGGAGCAGGGCATATGGCGATTCTTTTGGGATGCGATTCCGTCAGCCTAGAGTTTCCCACCAAGCATATTTTCGATAGCGTGACGCTCGGCGTGGGCGAGGGCGACCGCATTGGTATTGTCGGTAAAAACGGCGACGGCAAGTCGACGCTGCTGAGCGTGCTCGCCGGCACGCTGGAGCCCGATGACGGACGCGTGACGCACCGCCGCGGCATCACGATCGGTCTACTCGGCCAAAAGGACCAGCTTGTCGATACCGATACCGTGCATCATGCCGTTGTGGGTGACGCCCCCGAGTACGAGTGGGCGTCGAGCCCCCGTACGCGCCAGATTCTGGCCGGTCTTATTAGCGATGTGCCCTGGGAGGGCATGGTAGGCGAGCTCTCGGGCGGTCAGCGCCGCCGCGTGGACCTCGCGCGCCTGCTGATCGGCGACTATGACGTGCTCATGCTCGATGAGCCCACCAACCATCTGGACATGCGCACCATCAACTGGCTTGCGCGTCACTTAAAGGCCCGCTGGCAGCGCGGTCAGGGCGCGATGCTCGTGGTCACGCACGATCGCTGGTTCTTGGACGAGGTCTGCACCAGCATGTGGGAGGTTCACGACGGCCAGGTCGATCCCTTCGAGGGCGGCTATTCGGCATATATCCTGCAGCGCGTGGAACGCGACCGCATGGCCGCGGTTACCGAGGAGCGCCGTCGCAACATGGCACGTAAGGAGCTCGCGTGGCTGAGCCGCGGTGCCCAGGCGCGCTCCACCAAGCCCAAGTTTCGCGTGGATGCCGCTCGCGAGCTGATCGCCGACGTGCCGCCCGTGCGTGACGAGCTGGAGCTCAAGCGCCTGGCCGTGAGCCGCCTGGGCAAGCAAGTTATCGATGTGGTCGACGTGGACGCCGGCTATGCGGATACCGATGGCGCGCCCAAGCAGGTGCTCAACGACGTGACCTGGCTCATTGGTGCGGGCGACCGCTATGGTCTTTTGGGCGAGAACGGCGCCGGCAAGTCGACTTTGCTCGACGTGATCCAGGGCAAGATCGCGCCCCTGCGCGGCCGCGTGAAGATCGGCCAGACGGTGCGCTTTGGCGTGCTGTCGCAGCAGCTCGAGGAGCTCGAACCCTACATGGGCGACACGATCCGCGAGGTGCTCAGCCACTATAAGAAGTACTACGTCATTGACGGCAAGGAGACTTCACCCGAGAAGCTCTGCGAGCGTCTGGGCTTTACGACGCAGCAGCTCTGGAGCCGCATCGGCGATCTTTCGGGCGGCCAGCGCCGTCGCCTGTCGCTGCTGCTGACGATCCTGGACGAGCCCAACGTGCTCATCCTGGACGAGCCCGGCAACGACCTGGATACCGACATGCTGGCGATTGTCGAGGACTTGCTGGACGGCTGGCCCGGCACGCTGATTCTGGTGACGCACGACCGCTTTTTGATGGAGCGCGTGACCGACCAGCAGTGGGCGCTGCTCGACGGCCACCTGACGCATATGCCCGGCGGCGTCGACCAGTACCTGCGCCTGTGCAACGCCACCGCCGAGGGCGAGCCCGTGGGTGCACCGAGCGCCAAGACCGGTACGTTCGACACCGGTGCCGCGGCGGCTGCGGCCGAAAAGCCCAAGTCGAGCGGTCAGCCCAACGGCCTTTCCAATGCCGAGCGCCAAAAGCTCCGTCGTGAGGTGAGCTCGCTCGAGCGCAAGATGGAAACGCAGCGCGCTCGCGTGGAGGAGGCCGAGGCCGCCATGGCCCAGGTCGATCCCACCAACTACACGGCGCTGGGCGAGCAGCAGGCAAAGATCGACGAGGCCCACGCCGCCATGGACGAGCTGGAGATGGCGTGGCTCGAGGCGAGCGAGAAGCTCGAGGGCGAGGAGTAGGCGAGGATGATCAAGGCCGCGTTTTTTGATATCGACGGCACGCTGCTGAGCTTTGAGACGCACCGGATTCCGGCGTCGGCGCAGCAGGTGCTCGACAGCTTTCACGAGCAGGGGATTGCGTGCGTCATTGCCACGGGTCGCCCGACCTACCAGATGCCCGATTGGCTGTTCGATCTTGGTTGGGATGCGTACATTACGCTTTCGGGCCAGCACTGTTTTGATGCCGAGGGCGTTTACCGTAGCTGCCCGATCGATCCGGACGACGTTGCGGTGATTGTGGACCAGGTGGCCGAGGGGCGCTACGACTCGCTGTGCATGCAGGGCGAGAACTCGTTTGTGAACCGCCTGTCCGAGCGCGTGGTGACGGCCGGCAGCAACGCGGGAATTGTCTACCACGAGGAGCCGTTTGAGCACGCCTTTGACGCGCCGGTCTACCAGTTTTGCGCCTTTGTGGATCCGGCCGACGAGCATATCGTGACCGACGCCGTGTCGCATTCGCTCACCACGCGCTGGTGCGACCTGTTCTGCGACATTATTCCCGCTAACGGCGGCAAGGACCTGGGTGTGGCAGCGACGCTGGAGCGCCTGGGTGTCGACGCGAGCGAGGCGATCGCCTTTGGCGACGGCGAGAACGACCTGTCGATGTTCTCGGCCGTGGGCACAAGTGTGGCCATGGGCAACGCGCAGGAGACCGTGAAAGCTGCAGCGACCTATGTGACGACCGCCGTGGATGACGACGGCATCTACAACGCCGCGAAGCACTTTGGCCTCGTGTAGCTGCGACCCGGCACTTGGGGACGCTCCTTATCTGCCGGCAGCTGGGGACACTCCTTGCGGGGCGTTCCCATTTTGTTTTCATCTCGCACGTTTTGTGAAACGCGGCTAACTTTTTGGTCAATGCAGTAAGACATGGTCAACTTTTGCGGTAAAGTAAGCCAAGGAAAGTATCCAAAGGCTAACTAGCAATCATCGCGAAAGGCGGCCCATGGCCCTACGTGAATCCGGAGAAGACTATCTCGAATCGATCTACGTTCTGTCGGGACGTCGGGGCATCGTGCGCTCGATCGACGTTGCCGAATACTTGGGCGTAACCAAAGCAAGCGTCTCTAAAGCCATGGCGGCCTTGGAGAGCACCGGCTACGTGGAGATGGGCAAACGCGACGTGCATCTGACGGAACGCGGTCTTGAGGTTGCCCGTCAAATGTGGGAGCGCCACTGCTTTTTCGTGGGGCTGCTGGAGGATGCGGGTGTTTCGGCTGAGGTCGCGTCGCAAGAGGGCTGCCACATGGAGCACTGCCTGAGCGAGGAAAGCTTTGAGAAGCTGAGGGCGATGCTGGGACGGGACAGCGACCGGGACCAGTAGCCCCGCCAACCAAGTCCAACTCAGACAAGGAACCCCGCCAGCAAGCGATGCCCAAGAACCGCCAGCAACGTTACCGCAGGCCGGGACCGGGCTTGGTTTTTGAAAACACTCCGCAGACCAGAAGCGCCCCCGTTCGTAGCTCCGAAGGAGCAGAACGGGGGCGCTTCATTGGTCGAGGACGTTTTCAAAACCAAGCCCGGTCCCGGCCGGAGGGACCACAGGCGCTACAGGTTCTTGACACCCATCGCGCGCATGGCGTTCAGGATAGCGATGATCGCCACGCCCACGTCGCCAAAGACGGCAAGCCACATATTGGCGATGCCCAGCGCTGCCAGCACAAGGATCAGCAGCTTAATGCCCAGCGCAAAGATGATGTTCTGCCAAACAATCGACATGGTCTTGCGCGCCACGCGAATAGCGCGGGAAATGTCGGACGGCTTGTCGTCCATCAGCACCACGTCGGCGGCCTCGATCGCGGCGTCGGAACCCATGGCGCCCATGGCAATGCCCACATCAGCGCGCGTAAGCACAGGCGCGTCGTTGATACCGTCGCCGACAAAGGCGAGCTTGCCCTTGCCACTTTCGGCCGCGAGCAGCGCTTCAACACGCTCGACCTTGTCGCCCGGCAGCAGCTGCGCGTGGAACTCGTCGAGGCCGAGCTGCTTGGCCACAGACGCCGCAACCTCCTCGCGGTCGCCCGTGAGCATGACGGTGCGCTTGACGCCGGCGGCGTGCAGGTCGAGAATCGTTTGCTCCGCATCGACCTTGATGGTGTCGGCAATTACGATGTGGCCGGCATAGGTGCCGTCGACGAGCACGTGGAGGATCGTACCGACGACCTCGCAATTGGGAGCGTCGATACCGGCCGCAGCAAGCATCTTGGCGTTGCCGACGACGACATGTTTGCTGTCGATAGTCGCCGTCACGCCATGGCCCGCGTCGTTGGTGGAGTCGCTTACGCGCTTGGGATCGAGCTCGCCCTGGAAGGCGGTGCGCACCGACTGCGCGATGGGATGGTCGGAGAACGACTCGGCGAGGGCTGCGACCTCGAGTAGCGACTGCTCGGTATAGCCTGCCTCGGGGTGCACCGCGACGACCGAGAACGTGCCGTTGGTGAGGGTGCCCGTCTTGTCAAAGACGACGGTGTCCACATCGGCGAGCGTCTCGAGGTAGTTGGAACCCTTGATGAGAACGCCCAGCTTGGACGCGCCGCCGATGCCGCCAAAGAAACTGAGCGGCACGCTGATCACGAGCGCACACGGGCAGCTGACGACCAGGAAGGTCAGGCCGCGCAGGATCCAGTCGGACCAGGCGCCGGTGACCAAACCGCCGCCGAGCGCGAGTACCGCGGCCGCGCCGGTGACGGCGGGCGTGTAGACGCGGGCGAAGCGCGTGATGAAGTTCTCGGTGCGCGCCTTCTTTTCGCTGGCATTCTCCACGAGTTCCAGGACGCGCGCGACGGTGGACTCGCCAAAGGGCTTGGTGGTGCGCACGTGGATGAGGCCCGTCATGTTGATGCAACCGCTGATGATATCGTCTCCGGTTTTGGCCGGACGGGGGACTGACTCGCCAGTAAGGGCGGCGGTATCGAGCTGTGTCTCGCCTTCGACGATGATGCCGTCGATGGGCACGCGCTCGCCAGGCTTGACGACGATGACGGTGCCGACGGCGATGTCATCGGGGAAGACTTGCTCGAGCGTGCCGTCGGGCTGCTCGACGTTAGCGTAGTCGGGCGCGATGTCCATCATGGCACTGATCGACTTGCGGCTCTTGCCCACAGCGTATGCCTGGAACAGCTCGCCGACCTGGTAGAACAGCATGACGGCGGCGCCTTCGGCCATGTGCGGGTCGGTATCGGGGAAGAGCACCATGGCAAATGCGCCGATGGTCGCGACTGCCATAAGGAAACTCTCGTCGAAGGCCTTGCCGCGGCGGATGTTATTGAATGCCTTTTGCAGTACGTCGTATCCGGCAATCAAAAACGGCACGAGGAACAGCGCGAAGCTGGCGTAGATGTTGCCAGGCTCCCCAAATGCGATAGTGAGGGCGCCGAGCTCGTCGAGGGCATAAACAACGGCAAAAATGCCCAGTGCTACCAGGATGCGGTTGCGCTTGTGCTCAAGGGACTCTTTCTTCTTGCGCTTCTTCTTTTTCTTTTTGGGATCGGCGGCTGCCATGATTCAAACCTCCCATTTGAGTGTATGAACACTTGCTCATATAATTTCGCGAGCAAAGGCCGCGGCAAGCGCGGCCTTACAGGTCAACGTATGCGCGGGTTAGAGAATGATTTCGCAGTCCGGCTCGGCGTCGGCGGTGAACTCAACGACGCGGTCCAGGACCTCGTCGAACTCGGCGTCGTCAGCCTCGAGCGTCAGCTTCTGGGTCATAAAGTTGACCGAAACGGACTTGACGCCATCGAGCTTAGCCAGCTCGTCCTGAAGTTCACGCGCGCAGTTGGCGCAATCGATCTCGTCGAGCTTGAACTGCTTTTTCATGGTGGGTTCCTTTCCCTGTGTTAGCGGTCTGGGTGCCGGCCGCGCTGATACCGTGGTTGATTGCTATTCGCAGATATGGCTCATGCCCTGGTTAAGCATGGTGTAGACGTGATCGTCGGCGAGCGAGTAGAGAATGTTGCGGCCGTCGCGGCGGAACTTGACCAGGTGCGACTGCTTAAGCGTGCGCAGCTGGTGCGACACCGCAGACTGCGAGGTTGCGGTCGCCTCGGCGATGTCGGCCACGCAGAGCTCGCGGCCCATGAGGGCATAGAGAATCTTGATGCGCGTGGTGTCGCTGAAGACCTTGAACAGGTCGGCAAGGTCGTAGAGAAGCTCCTCGTCGGGAAGGTCCTCGGGCGAGCAGGTGGTGGGGATCACGGGCTCGGTGGCCTCGATGTCGGGTTTCGTTTCATCAACGCGGATGCTCATTGCAATATCCTTTCATATGAACATGCGCTCATATAATTTACTTTCGATTATATGAGCGCATGTTCATATGTCAATACAATTTGCGATAATTTCGATGACTGCTTGCCGCCTCGGCGATTTTCTGCGGGTTGGGAGACATCGACGCAATGCTCGCCAACATATTTCGAGATGTTCGGCCAGCATGCTAAGAAAGCCACCTTGAGAAGCATTAGAACTGTTCATATTTGTACTTTATCGTGTTAAATACCGCGAGAATCAGTTCTTCCTCTACGGGAGTTCCTGCAGAATCAGTTTTATCTAAAGTTATATTGAGCATTGCTGCAGCCAATCTGGCACATCGGTGGCCGAATAAGTCGAAAAATGTAGGTGGACATCCGCAGAGATCGCCTTTAGAAGAGCGAATTCTCAATTAGATCAATAATCGTGTCGTCTTCCGTGCGGTTTTCATCGATTTTTGCGAAAATGTCGCTTTCCCAAGGCCCATTGATTTCCTCAGCAAGGGCCCCGACGTGTTGCATGTCGTCGGGTTCTGGCACATCGTTGATGCTCGGGTCATCAGCTTGCGGATATTGGCTTGCAATTTCGCGCTTGGCGGCCTCTTCTTCTTTGAGTGTCTCCAGGACGCGGCGACCGTATTCGAAGTAGCGCCGCAAGACAAATTGACGAAGAGTTTCTTGCAGGATGGCGAAGTTATCCGGGAGTCGACCGGGCCATATCTTCTCGCGAATGCGAATCGCTTCCATGACCCGCCTAAAAGCGGACTGCTTGAAAAACGAATGACGACTAACTGTGATAACGGCATATCCCATGTTTCGCAGCGTGTTTCGGCGTTCCTCGTCAATTGATTGCTGTTCGGGCTCGTCGTGGTAAAAGCCGTTGTATTCGATATCGGTCATCGAATTTTCGAGCAGCGCGTCGAGGTAGAAAACCGTCCGTCGCGTTAGGGCGGCGTATCTTTTGGGGACTGGGATCGGATAGTCCGTTTTGATAGCGCGTATGGCTAAGCCACCCATTGACTTGGGCATTGTCAGCATCATGACAAACGCCGTTTCGAGTGGGGAGCGACAGCCTTCGCGTACATAAGAAAGTGCCTTAAGTGCTTTATTAGATCCACGATACCCCGATGCCTCTGAAAAGAAGGCTCTGAGCTCTTCAACGCTGGTTAGGGCTGGGCGCTCGCGATATTGAGTTTCGTCGGACGTTCCAAGCGCGTAGGAGCCGCAGATTTCAAAGTAATACTCAACGAGCTCCGAAAGGTTGAGGTCGGCTGCTGCTTCTAACGCGCACAGCTTGATATCGACGATGTAGACGTTCGGCTCGAGTTCTAGGTAGCTTTCTGCATCAAACGTATAGCGCGTGCAGTGGCAGATGCAGCCCTTGCGGTGCCTTTTGGCATTATTGGAAAACGTCAGCACATGGATGCTTTCAGAATCGACATTCTTTCTGTTGAGCCATGCTCGCGCCGCTTCCAGGTTGGACGTGGTCGGCGCAGACACCTTGATCTTTTCCATAGATATGGGATCGGTCGCGTGGCTTGCGAGCGAGTTGACTGTTTGGTATACAGCGCGTGCCGTGGTATGTGACAGAACGATTCCCATACGCGCATGATGGCATAGCGGACGCCATATACGCTCGAAACTTCGGGCAACGGTATTGGGGCGCGGCTTATCTTCTGCGAACGGTGGGTTTTTGAGCTGTCGTATTGAGGGGGGCAGCTTCGGCTGGGGAGGTTTCTGTCGGCTGCCCCATTTTGGTGAACTTTAGTTGCGGATTCGTAGCTTCTAAGCGTTTTTGCCGACCGCTCAGATGCCTCACCAACATAATTTGAGTTATTCGGCCTTATCCTATACGAATGGTGCGATCGCAACGTCCTATTCGAATTGATTCAGGTAGATTTATAGGGCTTGGTTGCGAAATTGGGGCGACTATAGCGCTCGATTGCGGTTCAAGGGGCCTTGACTAGTGGTTCAGCTGGCCGAACAACTCGAAAAATGTAGGTGGGCCAACCTGCCGACTATGTGAAGCACGCGTATTTGCTCGTTTTGATGAAAACTAGGGTGCAGCCATAAGGCTGCGCCCTAGTTTACTGCGTGCCGGTGTGCCCAGACGGATTGCGCTGTGCCTGGCAGGCGCTCCCGCAGATGGATCGGTTATTTCGCGAATAGGTTCTTGAGGTTGAACTCGGCCTGGACGGTACGGAGCATGAGGTCGGTGTCGTCGAGGCCCAGGTGCTGCTCGTTGGCGTCGGCGGCGAGGGTGCCACGGCGGCGCGCCCAGTTTTCGAGCGCAGCGGGCGCGGACTCGCGGGGGAGCGAGCGCACGTCGGCGTCTAGGCTGCGGCAGATCTGGCGCGAGTCGATGACGATGATCTTGCCTGCGCGGCGTGCCTCGGCGTAACCGTCCAGGTGAATCTTGAACCAGCTGTCCTCAAAGGCGGCATTGTGTGCCATATAGGGATACTTCTTCATGAGCTTGAGCAGCTGCTTCTGCAGCTCCTTGTTCTCGCGGAACGGCTTTTTGCCGTCGATGTCGTCCCAGGTGATGTGATGGATGTTCGATAGCGGCACATCCTCGCCGCGGTAGATGTCGGGCAGGCCGCAGTAGTGTGCCTCGGCGTCATGCGGCACGGCGTCGCTGGTGAGATCCATGATCTCCCAGCCCACGTTGATGATGTAGCCGCGCTCGGGTGCGCGACCGGTGGTCTCGATGTCGATGCCCAGCACCGTGCCTTGGATGGGCTTGCGGGCATAGGCCACGCCGAGTGCGTCGCGGTCACCGCGGATCTCGCGCATGACCGATGCGGCGGTGCGCTTTTGCATCTTGCCGATGGCGGCGCAGGTGTCGGCGTCGGATAGGCCGCGCGAGAGCGTCGCGGGCGTCACGTTGCGCAGGCGCGCCTCGCCAATCTGGTCACACAGGTCGCGGTTGCGGTCGGCCAGGTCGCGCACGGTGGCAAAATCGAAGCCGGGGTCGCCCTCGGCAGTAAAGTACTCGGTCTCGAGCACCTTGAGGGCCTCCTCGCCCTTCTGGCGCTCGGACTCCATGGCGCCGTGGTCGCCGTAGATAAACATGGGGATAAACGGCTGACGCTCGTATTCGAGTGCTTGCGATACGTTCATATACTGCTCCTTGGACGGGCCGCGTCGCGCGACTCGGGGTTACTGAGTTGTGGCGAGATGATAGTTTACCATGGGCAACTATTGGCACCGCGCCCGGGACAACTACAATACCCTAGTTGACCGCTAGGACTTTTACAATGTTGCCGAAAGACACGAAAGGCTCCATCCGTCATGGATTTACTGATTGATATTCTGCTCGACGCCGGCAAGGACACGCTGTCCCTGGTGCCGTTTTTGTTGGTGACGTATCTTGTCCTCGAGACGCTGGAGCATGTGGCGGGCGACCGCGTCAACGGCGTCATCAAACGCGCGGGCGCCGCCGGCCCCGTGGTTGGCTCGTTGCTGGGCATGGTGCCACAGTGCGGGTTTTCGGCCATGGCGGCGACACTGTACGCCGGCCGCGTCGTGACGCTGGGCACGCTGGTTGCTGTTTTCCTCTCGACTTCAGACGAGATGCTGCCGCTGTTGCTTGCCGAGCAGGTTCCCGTGCAGACCATGGCGATGCTTCTGGCTTCGAAGGCGCTGATCGCTCTGGTCACGGGCTTTATCGTGGATGCGGCTATCCGCGGCCTGCGTCGTAACGCTCGCGCGCATGCGGCGATTCGCCGTACCGTGTTGGGGACTGCTGCCAATCCGGCCCACGTGAATTGCGCGCACGACGACCACACTGGCGGTGACATCATCGACGAGGTTGCCGAGGCGGGCGTGAGCGCCGACCACATCCATGAGCTGTGTGAGCGCGACCATTGCGGTTGTGATGAAGACGAGGATGAGGACGAGCACGGCCATGGCCACGACCAAGGACGCGAGCGCGAGCATGAACACCATCATGACCACAGTCACTCCCACTTCCATGAGGGCGCGCCCGTCCTGTCGATAATCCGCAGCGCCATCTCGCATACCGTGCAGGTTTCGGTATTCATTTTCCTGGTGACGCTGATTCTGGTCGCCGTGCTCGAGACCTTCGGCGAGTCCGCGATCGAGCAGTTCCTGCGCGGCAACGAGACACTCGCTGTCCTGGGTTCGGCGCTTGTCGGGCTGATTCCCAATTGCTCGGCGAGCGTGGTCATTACACAGCTGTATCTGGAAGGCGCGCTGCAACTGGCGCCGATGCTCGCCGGCACGCTCATTTCCGCCGGCGTGGGTTATCTGGTGCTGTTCCGCACCAACCGCAGCGCCCGCGAAAATGCCGTGTTCCTGATCATGATGTACGTCATCGGCGCTGGCTGGGGCCTCATCCTCTCCGCCGTTGGCCTCTAAGTAGGCCTAAAAAATGGGCTTCAAATAGCCATGCTCAGCGCCTGCGCAATGCGGCGACGCATGGCATTTTGAAGCCCGTTTTTTGTTGAGCCATGGATTCCGAGCGCTCACACCGCTCAAAACAAAAAGGTAGATTTTAGGCATGTCTCAAAAATCTACCTTGGTTAGTGCAGCAACTCGGTGAGGTTGCGTTTAAAGCGGGCGCGGTCTTCGCTGGTAAATGCTGCCGGACCGCGAGTGCGTCCGCCGGCGCGGCGTACCTTCTTTTCCTCGTGGCGAATAAACAGCTGCATATCGATAGTCGCCTTGTCGTACACGCGCCCGCGCACACCGATGGCGGCGGCATCGCGCCCGAGCACCATGCTCGCCAAGCCAATGTCCTGCGTCACGACCACGTCGCCCGCCTGCAGGCGTTCGACAATGGCAAAGTCGGCGCTGTCGGCGCCCACGCTCACGTCGAGCGTCGTGACCCAAAAGCCGCGACGCGCGTGCTCGGCATCGCGCGGGTCGTCGCGGCGAATGTGCCGTTCCAGGTTTTGCGTGCTGTTGCCGGCGATAACAACGGCGACGCCCGCCCGCCGCGCGCACTCAATCGACTCGCGCGTGACCGGGCAGGCGTCGGCATCAATAAAGAGCGTTCGCGGCATCTAGTGCACCAGTTTGCCAAATTGAATAGCGCGAACAATCAGCGTTACGCCAAACACCAGCAGCGCGACGCCGCTAAAGATGACGAGCATCTTGGCCGACCACAGCGGATAGATAAACACGAACATGCCGGCGATGATGGAAAGTGCGCTGCTCAGGATAGCGAGGGCGCGGTTGGACGAAAGCTCGGACTCCAGAATGGACATGACACCTTCGACAATCCAGCCAAAGCCGGCCACGATAACCACCATCGTGGTGAGCGTCGCGGTCGAGAAGGCCTGGTTGCGCAGGATTATGACGCCGCCCAGGATAATGAGTAGGTTGGAGATGATGCTCGTGACGCGCCAGCCGGTGGGCAGCAGCGGCTCAAAAATGGCAGTGAACAGCCTGATGGCTGCCGTAATCACAAAGTAGAAGCCCAGGACGGTCGTCAAAAAGACGAGGGACTTGGCGGGTGCAAAAAGCAGCGCGATACCAGCAATGAGCGCCACGACGCCCGTGATGGCGTAGATCCAGCGCACGGCCTTGACGGCTTTGCCTGCCATGCTTTTCTCGTCAAATCCAAACTGGCTCGATTTTTGGTCATCGTTCCTAAAGATACCCATAACGTCTCCTTTCCGTGCGGCGTAAGCCTTGATCGTTACAACCAGTATCGCTTAAAGGCGCTGGCGTATGGGTCGGGGAGGGCGAAACGTAACCCAAAGGCCCCGAATTGTTTCCGTTGTTCCCCACGTCGCGATTTTCTATTCAACAGGTGTAGAACATTGCAGCCCTGTTCGTTATTGCCTACGTTTTAGGTTAGATTTTCCTAAGGACAATTGGCTTGTATTGGGGGTCCCTATGAACGAAGCAGTTCCCGAGGCACCGTCGAGTGTCGAATCGATGGCAAAGCAAGGTTGCGAAAAGCTCGGTCTGGAAGCGTTTGATGCGCTGGTCCGTCGTGCCCGTACGTGCCGCCGTTTTGACGAGTCCATGCGCGTGCCGCGCGAGTTTTTGCTCGAGCTGGCGGAACTGGCGCACCTGGCTCCCTGCGGCGCCAATGCTCAGCGTCTGCGCTTTCACGTGGTGAGCGGTGCCGAGGATTGCGCGCGTGTATTTGACGAGCTCGCATGGGCCGGCGCACTTAAGGATTGGCCGGGTCCTGCCGAGGGCGAGCGCCCGACCGGCTACATCGCGATTCTGGCTGAGCGCGCCGTTCCGGGCAAGCCTGCCGCTCCCATTACCGAGGTCGACACGGGCATTGCCGCGCAGACGATGATGCTCGCCGCCCGCAGCGCTACGCCCGAGGTGGCAGCCTGCATGTTCAAGGCCTTTACGCTCCATGCGATCGATGCCATGGGGCTCGATAACGACAAGTATGAGCTCAAGCTGATCATGGCCTTTGGCGTTCCGGCCGAGATACAGGTGATCGATGCGATCGATTCCAACCCCGATGGCTCCATCAATTATTGGCGCGACGAGGCACAGGTGCACCACGTACCCAAGCGTTCGCTCGCCGACGTGCTGGTGTAGCTGAGCGTCACCGCGGCGTGATCAGACGGTAAACCACCACAAAGGTGCCTGTCCCCTTTGTGGTGGTACGAGGGGAGGGCGTGTGGCAGATCTGTATTTGGTGCGGCATGGGCAGACTGAGCTCAATGTGCAGAGCATTTTGCAGGGCTGGCACGATTCGCCGCTTACGGCGCGCGGGCGCGAGCAGGCGCTGACGGCGCGTACGGCGTTTGCGGCGCGTGGCGTGGCCTTTGATCATGTGTATTCCTCGCCGTTGGGCCGGGCGCGGCATACGGCCGAGCTTATCGTTGGCGAGGGCCGTTCCATTGAGCTGGTCGATGACCTGCGTGAGTGGCATTTTGGCTCGCTGGAGGGCACATCAAATCGCGAGATGCCGCCGCAGCCCTGGGGCGATTATCCGGTGGCCTTTGGCGGCGAGTCGGAAGTGCAGCTTCAGTCGCGCATGGTCGCGGCGCTGTCCCGTATTATGGCCCGGCCGCAGCACGACTGCGTGCTGGCGGTTTCCCACGGCTCAGCCTGCCAGGAGTTTCTTGAGTATGTGACTGGCGGGGGAGAGCTGCCCGACAACGGTGCCGTGCTTCATTTTGGCTATTGCGACGGGGCGTTTTCGCTCTTGGGTTGGTAACGAACGAAAGGACCCCTATGAATAAAGATCTGTATCTGGTCCGTCATGGGCAGACGATATTTAACCTCAAGCGCATTATTCAGGGCTGGAGCGACTCGCCGCTCACGCAGCTGGGTTGCGACCAGGCGGCGCGCGCCGGCATGTTTTTGCGTGCGCGCGGCATTGAGCCCGACCACGCCTACACCTCGACGCTGCATCGCACCGAACAGACCATCGCCAACCTGTGGTCGGGCATGACGTACGAGCGCCTGGACGGTCTGCGCGAGTGGTTCTTTGGCGACTTTGAGGCCGAGCGCGTGATGCTTATGCCCGAGCGCCCGTGGCGCGATTTCTATCGCCAGTTTGGCGGCGAGGGTCAGATGCAGGTGCGTGAGCGCATGGTGGCGACGCTGACCGAGCTCATGCGACGCCCGGACCACAAGTGCGTCCTTGCGGTGAGCCACGGATCGGCCATCAAGGAGTTTTTGGACCACACAAGGGGCGCCGCGGCCGACGAGCGCGATCGCGTGCCGGGCAACTGCTCGGTGCTGCACTTTGCATTTGACGACGAATCCGACACGTTTGAGCTGGTCGAAGTCTTTACGCAGGAGGATTACGCGCGCGAGCTGGGGCTTGAACCGCTTGTGGCTACTGCAGGTCCGCAGCGCGGATAACGCGAGCGCGGCGGCACGGGTCGCCGGCATAACTTCTCTACGCAAAAGGGGCGGAGATGCATGTACCTGCTGCATCTCCGCCCCCTGTTTGTTGAGCTGCCGATTTTTGCGCTGGGCGGTCTGGTTTTGCTAGAACCGCGCGATCTGGTGCGTGAGCAGACCCGTCGGAACCTGCGCCGCGCCGCCGCTGACCTGCGCGGCGGGGAAGAGCGCAGCTACGGCAAAGTTGAACGGCTCTTTGCCGGTGTACGTTCCGGCGGCACGGGCCTCATCGGCCAGAATCTGTGATGCCCCAGCCAGTGCGGCGGCATAGGCGGAGTCACCGGCGAACACCGGGTCGGGTGCCTGGTCGAGCATGGCTCGGATGGCGGCAACGGCGTCCTCGCGCTTGACCTCCCACACACGGTGCGTAATGCCGGCGGGGTCGGTGACGGCATAGAGCGATGCGCCCTCTTTGGCAGCACCCAGGATGATATCCATGACGGGCGACGCCTCGTAAGCGAGCGACACGGGGCGAGGCTGAACTTTGAGTTCGACGATCGCGTGCGCAGCGGCGGCCACGTCAGCGCTGGCATCCCCCTTGCCGCCCACAAGTACACTCGTCGGGCAAATTGCCACAACGCCCGTCACGCGTCCCAGCTCTCCCGAATACTCGTACACGTAATACGCTGCGCCTGGATCCTTGAGCATCAGGCCATCGGCAATGGCTCCGCGCAGAGCATCGTTGCCGCTCAGGATGCTGCCCATCTGCGGCAGCGCTTCGAGCACGCGATCCTGAGCCGGGCGGATGCAGGGAAACGGAAGTGCTTTCATGGGCGGTCCTAACGCGCGAGTCGGTTTGTTCGCGGCTTATTATGCCCCAACTTGGCCGCTCGCGTCCCAGAGTACGTTATCGGCGAGCGCGATGAGCACGTTTTGGCAGCGAAAGATATCGGCATGGGGCACATACTCGTTGGGCTTGTGCGCGAGCGCGAGCGAGCTTGGGCCATAGCTCATGCAGTTGCGGTTTCCCGTCTTGCCGGCAATGACGGCGGTGTCGGTGTAGCCGGTAAAGAAGCCGACGGTCGTGTCCTCGTCCGTCACGTCATCGGCGGCACGCTTGAGCACTGCTAGAAGAGGAGAGTTCGGGTCGCGCTCGATGGCGGGGCGATCGCCCGTTACGGTATAGCTGCCACGGCAACCGGGAACCGCGGCCTCGGCGCCGGCGATGGCCTGCTCTACCATGCGCGTCACGGTGGCCGTATCGGTCGGCGGGGCCAGGCGCATGTCGACCCAGACTTTGGCGCGGTCGGGTACGACGTAGGGGCGATATCCGCCCTCGATTTGGCCAAACGTGATGGTCGAAGGCCCCAGCTCATCGTGCGCGGGCAGCGCCGCAAACACGCGACGGAGTGAACACACGACCTCGGCCATGGCGGCGACAGCATCCGCGCCCTTCCAGGGCTGGCTCGCATGCGCCGTCACGCCAGCCATTTCAATCTCGAACCACGTACGCCCCTTGTGCGCCACCTGGATCTGTCCGTCGGTGGGCTCGGTGTCCAGCACCCATTCGCGCGAGCCGACCCAGCCGGCATCGATGGCCGCTTCGGAGCCGCGCATAAAGTCCTCCTCGTCGACCGAGCAGATGAGCGAAAAGCCGCGGCGGGGCAGCGCGCCATCCGCCGCCACGCGCTCGAGCGTATGGACCAGTGCGGCAATGGCGCAGGCCAGGCCACCCTTCATATCGCAGGCACCGCGGCCGTAGAGCCTATCGTTGCACACAACCGCCCCGAGCGGTGGCGTGTTTGCGTCCCAGCCATCGCCCAGGGTAACGGTATCCATGTGGCAGATGTAGACGAGTCGCGCCTCGTCGCTTACGCCCGGCACGGTAATCATAAGGTTGCGGCGTCCGGGGAGTACTTCGAGCTCCTCAATCTGCACGGCATGGAGTACCGGATGACTCAATCGCTCCAGTTGAGCCTCAACCAGCGCTTTGACAAAGCGCTCAATCTCGTCCTCATACGCGCCCGGGTCTGAGCTGTCGATCCGCACGAGCTCCTGCGCAAGCCGCCAAGCAAAATCCTCATCAACCATATGCAACCTCACAATCAGTTTGCTTTCCAAACCGATTGTAAGCCCCCTGAGAGATCTGCGACATGTACGTGGCGGTATTTACCGTTCGCAGGCGGAGCCATCGCGCTCGCCGTCTGAGCGGGTTCACAAACGATGCAGCGGGTACGTACTCTTCATGGACGACATGCTGTGCGACATATCTGCCTTTCGGTATCACCGGATACCTCCACAGGTCTTGGCAATAATGCCGGACCTGCCAAATTCTGCGGATGATCCGCGCAGGGAGCACCTATGTGAGCATCCGCTCGTCACGCATTTCCAGGGCACCCCGTTACACGTGTTGGCGCAGGGCAGCTGCGGACGTAAGGGCGATCGCATTGTCAGGCATGTTTGGAACGGGGAGAGGCCGTTTGATTCCGTGCGGCAGACGGAGTTTGGCCTCGATGTTGCGTCCCCACTCTTTACCCTGCTGACCCTGGCTTCCTCGGTCTCAAACGAGCGTCTAATCATGTGCATGTATGAGATGTGCGGCACCTTTGCCGTGTGCAAGATTGCGCCTCAGGTAAAGTCGGCACTTGAGCAGGCATATGGGGACCGGTGGGGTGACGCACGGTTGGGTTGGGAAAATGTAAAGGATGTCTCGGGGAATCCAACGGACCTGTGGAAACGACCGCCCTTGATCGAGTTCTCTGAACTTACAGAGTACGTCGATAAGATCCCGGGGCTCCGCGGTGCTAAATCGTTCACACGTGCCGCGAAATGCATTACGGGGGTGGCGGCATCGCCGCTTGAGGTCCAGGCTTCGATGCTGTTTGGCCTTACGAGGTTGCGCGGCGGCGAAGGGCTGCGCCTTACCAATAACGTTGAGATTCGTATGACGCGCAGCGCCCGCCTGATTTCGGGGCTTGATAGGCGCTATGCCGATATCCTGCTGGCAAATAAGGACGGCAGCCGAGAGTGTCTGGTTGAATGCCAGGGTAAAGCCATTCACGGATCCATTGAATCCAAGATTTCGGACTCCGATCGAACGACGGCGCTGCAAGCGATGGGATATCCCGTCATTCTGATGACCTATGGTCAGCTGGCCGACTCCGATGCCTTCCGCGTGGTGATGGAGCTCATCATGTCCTATCTCGATGTGCCGCTGAAAGACAAGACGCCGCGACAGCAGGAGCTCGAACGGCGGCTTCGTGAGGAGATTTTTATCGATTGGGCGGGAATGTAACCGCGCGGGTGGAAAACGGTCGCGCGGACTAGAGTTTTGGTCACAAAATACTTATATTTTGCCTTGGAAGGGCCTTAAAAATGCTATCTAGAATAAGTTGTTTCGGAAAATAGACAGTCAGCTTACATTTGGCACATAGAGATCGATTTTTACCTACTAAAGTCCCTGATAAAGCTGTTTATCAAAGCGGGTGTGCTTAGCGACTTGAGCCTCACTATCGATTATCTGAAAAAACTTGTTCTGGGTATCATTTTAAAGTCGTCCGGAGCAACGAAATCGGCCCCCGTTTCGTGAAAACGGGGGCCGAATGGGCTTCATAGCTTGCCTGGCTGGTTTGGTGCCGACGCTATTTGATCACGCGCACGCGATACATCGACGGAATCTGCTTGAGCGCCTCGATGGTGCTGCTGTCCAAGTGCTCGTCGGTGTCGAACATGGTGTAGGCGTTCTCGCCGGCGGACTCGTTGGTCATACGCTGCACGTTGGCGTTGTCCTTGGCGAGGATTGCCGTGATCTGGCCGATCATGTTGGGCACGTTGGCGTGCAGACAGGCGATACGGCTTGCGGCGCGCGCCTTGCCCATGCTGCAGGCGGGGTAGTTGACGCTGTGCGCGATGTTGCCGTTCTCCAGGTAATCCTTGAGCTCGCTGATGGCCATATCGGCGCAGTTGGCCTCGGCCTCGCCAGTGCCGGCGCCCGAGTGCGTGGTGATAAACGTGTTGGGCATCTTGACGGTCTTGGGCGTGGCAAAGTCGCAGCTAAACCAGCTCAGCTTGCCCTCGCGCAGGGCAGCGTCGACGGCGTCCTCGTCAATGATGGTTTCGCGTGCGTAGTTGATGAGCACGGCGTCGGGTGCCAACAGGTTGATCTGCTCGGTGCTGATCATGCCGATGGTGTCGGCCTTGCTGGGCACGTGTACGGTGAGGTAGTCGCAGCCGCGGCAGAGATCTTCGAGCGTGCCCACGCGCTGCACTTCGCGGCTCAGCACCCACGCGTGCTCGACGGAAATGAACGGGTCGTAGCCGTAGACGTCCATACCCAGGTCGACGCAGGCGTTGGCGACCTTGGAGCCCACGTTGCCTAGGCCGATGACGCCGATGCGCTTGCCCTTGAGCTCGCGGCCCACAAAGGCCTTCTTGGCCTTTTCGGCATCGACCTGAATCTCGGGGTCGTCGGCGTTGTTGCGCACCCAGTTCATCGACTGCACGACGCCGCGGCTTGAAAGCACCAGCATGCCCAGGACGAGCTCCTTGACGGCGTTGCTGTTGGCACCGGGGGAGTTAAAGACGACGACGCCCTTCTTGGCGTACTCCTCGACGGGGATGTTGTTGACGCCGGCGCCGCAGCGGGCGATGGCGCGGATGCCCTCGGGCAGCTCGTAGCCGTGCAGGTCGGTGGAGCGCATCAGGATGGCGTCGGCCTCCTCGGCGGTGCCCACAAACTCGTAGCCCTCGCCAAACTCGACCTTGCCGTCCTTGGTGATGTCGTCGATGGTCTTAATCTTACGCATGGAAAAACTCCTTAGCAGGTTTTGATCTAAACAGGGTGGTTTGAGATGGCTGGTCGGCCCGCGTGCTGCGGGCTAGTTAGATCGCGGGCTCAAACTATGCTGCGCTTCGAAGTCCTTCATGTACGTGGCCAGCGCCTGCACGTCCTCCATGGTGACGGCGTTGTAGACGCTGGCGCGCATGCCGCCCACCAGGCGATGGCCCTTGACGTTTTGAATCTGGTGCTCGGCCGCGCCTGCGACAAAGGCCGCGTCGAGTTCGGCGTCGCCGGTGCGGAACGTGACGTTGGCGATGGAGCGACTGCCGGTCTGCGCGGTGCCGTGGAACAGCTCGCCGCGCTCGAGCAGGTCGTAGAGCAGGTTGGCTTTGGCCCAGTTGCGCTCGGCCATGGCGGCAAGTCCGCCGGTCTGCTCAACCCAACGGAACACCTTGCCGCACACGTAGATACCAAAGGTGTTGGGCGTGTTGAGCATGGAGCCCTTGGCGGCCTGGGTCTTAAGGTCCATGTACTGCGGCGTCTGCGCAAAGGCTGGACCGTCGGCGATCAGGTCGTCGCGCACGATAACCACGGTGACGCCCGCGGCGCCGGCGTTTTTCTGAGCGCCGGCGTAGATGAGTCCGTAGCGCTCGACGTCGAGCGGCTGCGACAAAAAGCAGCTCGAGACATCGGCGACCAGCGGTACGTCGCCGAAGTTAGGCAGCTCGTGGTACATGGTGCCAAAGATGGTGTTGTTCTGGCAGATGTAGACGTAGTCGAGCCCGCCGTCCGCGGCCTCGGCGGCAATGCGCGCGTTGATGTCGGCCATGGCGGGAATGCGGTCGAAATTGGCGTCCTCGGAGCTCGCGAGCAGCACGGCCTCGCCGTACTTGGCGGCTTCCTTGTACGCCTTGTTGGCGAAGTTGCCGGTCACGACGTAGCCGGCGCGGCCGCGGCGCATGAGGTTCATCGGGATGCCCGCAAACTGCAGCGTGGCGCCGCCCTGCAAAAACAGAACACGGTAGTTATCGGGGATGCTCAGCAGGCGGCGCAGGGTTGCCTCGGCGTCGTCGATGATCTGCTGGTACATGCTAGATCGATGGCTCATCTCGAGCACGGACATGCCGCAACCGTGGTAGTCCATCATCTCGTCGGCGATCTCGGCGAGCACGCTGGTAGGCAGCGCGGCCGGGCCAGCTGAGAAGTTGTGCACACGTGCCATCTTCTAGTTCCCCTCGTAGTCGTTTGAACGTTCGGGATACTTTAGCACAGTGCAGCGTCAGGCGCGACCGCATCACGGTAAAACTCGAGTGCGCCGCTATGATTTACAGGATGGTTACATGGGGGAGGGGTGCTTTACTCCTCGGGCAAATCCAAATCTGCGAGCGAAGGCATGAGGTTCTCTAGGCGCTTGATTTCTTCGTCGCAAATTAGCTAACCCCTGGTCACTACGACGCCAGTGTGGCGATGACAGCTTCGTCGCCGGCGTGGACTTGGGTGTTGCCGTCGGGGATGATCGTTTGGCCTTCGCGCTTGAGCATCACCACGATAAACGGGTGCTTGCCCTGCGGCACGTCGCGCAGGCGCTGACCGGCCAGGCGACCGTGGGGCGTCACGGTGACCTCGCGCAGCGTAACCTCGGCACGCTCTTCAAACGTTGGCGCGGCCATAACCAGAAGGTCGCCTTCTTCAATTACGGTGTCGCCGTTGGGCAGCACGGGGTGTGCGCCGTCACGCAGCACCAGGACCACGAGCATGTCCGTCGCACTGCCAATATCCGCAAGCGAGCGACCGGCAAACGGATGGCCCGCGCCCACCTTGAGCTTGACGAACGACATGCCGTTTTCGTCGCGGTAATCGTTAAAGGTGCGGCGCACATCGCCTGCTGCATCGATCATGTCGAGCTTCTTCGCCACCGCCGGTAGCAGCGATCCCTGCACCACAATGCTTGACACGGCAATCACAAACACCAGGTCAAACAGGTCGTGACCACCGGGAACACCGGTTACCACGGCAAAGAGACTAAATACGACCGAAGCCGCGCCGCGCAGACCCGCCCAGCTTACGAGCGCAACCTGGCGAGGGTTGGTCTTAAAGGGCACCAGCAGCAGGCCCACGGCGATGGGGCGGCTCACGAAGAGCATAAACGCCATGAGCGCCAGGCCGGGTAGCAGCATTTGCGGCAGGCGCGCGGGCGTGACGAGTAGGCCCAGCAAAAAGAAGATGGTCATCTCGGCCATCTCGGTGAGGGTGTCAAAGAAGTGCGCCAGCTCGACCTTGCCGGTGATGTCGCTCGCGCCCAGCACAATGCCGGCCAGGTACACGGCCAAAAAGCCGTTGCCGCCCAGGTAGCTCGGCAGCGCGTAGGCGACGATTGCCACGGCGAACAAAAAGATGGTCTGCGCGCCCTCGGCTGTTGCGCGTGCGCGTTCAATCAGGTGGCCCGCCGCCCAGCCGATGGCAAGGCCCAGGCCCACGCCCAGGATAATCTGCTTGGCCAGCAGTGTGGGAATGTTGATGTCGCCGCCGGCTGCGAGTGTGGCGAGCACGGCGGTGAGCATGTAGGCGACGGGGTCGTTGGAGCCCGATTCGACCTCGAGCAGCGAGTCGGTGCCGCCCCTCAGCGAAAGGCTGTGCTCGCGCAGAACGCTAAAGACGCTGGCCGCGTCGGTGGACGCCACAACTGATCCCAGCAGCAGGCCGCCGATCCAGTCGAAGCCCAGTACAAAGTGCGCGAACACGCCGGTAATGCCGGCAGTGATGACGACGCCGAGCGTGCTCAGCAGCACCGCAGGCGCGGCGACGGGCTTGGCACGGTCGATGTTGGTGTTAAAACCGCCGTAGAACATGATGAACAGCAGCGCCGTGCTGCAGACGGTTTCGGTGAGCGCGTAGTCGCTAAAGTCGATGTGAGCCGGCCCGTTGACGCCCAACAGCATGCCGAGCGCGATAAAGATGAGCAGGGTGGGGAAGGGGAGTTTTTTGCCGACGGGCTTGATGGTCAGGCACAGAATAATAACGAGGCCGATAAAGAGAAGGATCTGGTTCATGGATGGTGTCCGCTCCTGGGTGGTTGGCGTGGCACGGTCAGTTGTCTGCGGTTATTTGTACCCAAAGATGGTGGGTTTATGGGGTTAGATTGCGGGCGTGCGCGATATCGTCATAGACGGCTGCCGTCTTTGCCTCTGCTCGGAAACCCTTTCCAGCTTTATTGCAACGGAGTACAATGGGTAACGTTTAAGTTCAACTTGAAGTTTTAGTTGCGGCACCGGGCTTCGGCCGCAATGCAAGGAGAGGCGTACCATGGCGATCTATGTGACATCTGATGCTCACGGGCACGTGCGTGCGCTTGACGAGGCCCTGTCTAAGATCTCGTTGACGTCCGACGACACGCTGTACGTGCTGGGCGACATGATTGATCGCGGGCCCGATCCGGTCGGCGTTATTAAGCTCGTGCGCTCGCTGCCTAACGCCCGCGTTCTCAAGGGCAATCACGAGCAGATCATGCTCGATGCCATCATTGGCCAGGATCCGCTCGATGCCGAGACCTGGGATATCAACGGTGGCTGGACGACGCGCGAGCAGCTCAACGACATGGAATTTGAGGCATACGAGGAGCTCGTGCGATGGATGGCCGCGCTGCCGCTCTACGCGGTGGTCGAGACCGAGGAGCGCCCGTATCTGCTGGTACATGCTGGAATCGAGATGAAGGCGGCGCGCGCGTTTTTACTTGAGCATGGCGTCGATTGTGCCGATGGCGTCGGAGCGGTGGGTGCCGATCGCGAGCTGCTGCAGCAGATGCTCGCGGTGCAGTCGTCCGATGACCTGCTGTGGATTCGTCACGGCTATTGGGATGCGCCGACGGGACTGCTTTCTGCCGAGGGCGAGGGCCCGGTCGTGGTGAGCGGCCACACGCCCACGGTGTCGCTTGGGCGCTATTGCGAGGTTGGCGGCCTGGCGGGGCTCGATGAGGAGTCGGGCCGCGGGCAGATTGTGCGCCTGGGTGGCGAGGATACCGCCGGCGTGCCCGATCGCATCGATATCGACTGCGCCGCCGCCACCGGCTCCGAGTTCGGCCGCGTCGGTATCCTGCGCCTTGATGACGGCGCCGAGTTCTATGCGAACATCAACCCAGGCGAATAATCGGTGCAAAGGGTAGCTAATTTGGGACGGAGCTTTTTTGACTACTTTCGGAGAATAGCGCCTTCTTGCTCGGTAAGCGCGAGAAATGAGGAGCGTCTGCGTCCTCGGCAGTGCGAAAATGCTCGAAAAACCATCGCAACGGAGTCAAACGACGTTGCGACGGTTCTTTTTTGGCTGCCCGCTGGCTAAGTGAGTAGAGTTTTTTGGAAATGCCGAGCAGCCGGCAAATTTGCCTCAACAAAACCGCAGGTCACTGACTTGTGTTTTGCCGGTGTGGTCAGGGATTCGGCAAAAGTCTACTCACTTAGTTTTGCGTGTCACAAATCGTCCGCAACGAGACCCCCCATTGCGCCAATTAGGCGCCGTACGGGTTGCGGTCGCGCTCGATGCGTTGGCGGATGTGGGCGTATTCGATAATCAGCAGCACCAGGAGTAGGGCCATGATGGCTAGGTAGCTCACCACGGCGCCCATCAGACCCAGTAGGTTGATCAGGATCACCGGCAGCACTACGCTTACGGCGAAGCAGATCAGGTAGATTTTGGTGACGTCGCCGGCATGGCGCAGCACCGTGATGATGGCGTAGATAAAGTCGATGGCCGCGGTGACGCCGCCGGCGACAACCATCAGCAGTGCCAGCGTACGGTAGCGTTCAAAGCTGAGGCCGTACATAAAGCTCATGAGGGGAATACCGGGACCTGCCATAAATGCGGCGCACACGCTGGTGATGACCACGATCAGTGCCATAACGGCAACAATAATCAGGTCAAAGCGGCGACGCTTGCGCGGATTCGTCCAAATGCTCGACAGACGCAGAAGCTGCGGTTTATAGACAAATCCGATGCTCAACAAAATGGCCTGCGCTGGAAAGAACAGGGCATTAAAGTACAGCTGATACTTGTAGGCCAGCGTGCCTTCCATCACGAACTTGGGCATGCTCTCGATTAGGTTGAACAGGAACAGCGCGCCAAAAAGCGGGGCGCACTGGATAAACAGGTGACCGACCTCGCTCAGGCTCACGCGGCGCGATTTTTCGGTTTCGAGCAGGGCGAGCGGCGCGGTGACCAGCACGAGCGAGGCGATCGCGGTAACACCCATGGCCATGGCGGCGATGGGCATGCTGCGCGTGAGGAACAGTGCCACGCTAAAGACCGCGATGACGCCGACGGATCGTAGCGTTTGGCTCATGCCGGCCAGGTAGAGTTTGTCGGCCTGCTGCAGGCGGCCCTCGTACACGTCGGCAATGCCGTCGATCACCTTATACAGGTAGACGCCCAGGCCGATTGTGGCCATCTGCGCATCGTAGCCGCGGGCGCTGCTGTATACCAGGCCGCATGCCAGCGCGAGCGCTCCGCAGATCCAGCGGTTGAGCTGGTAAGAGGCAAAGGACGTCTTTTCGTCGATGTCCGAGACCTGGAAATTGCGCACGCCGTAGTTGCACGCGATCATGATGAGCGTGCCGGTGACAAAGGCGATGGAGAATTTGCCAGCCTCCTCGGCGCCCACGAGCTGTGTGGACACGATGGTGAGCAACGGAAACGCCATGCCCCACACGGCGGTGCCCAGGGTATTCCAAAGGTAGTCGCGACGGGTGGCGTGATCTTCGTACTCGGCTTCTTGCGTGGAGAAGCCGCCGCCGTAGACGGCTCCGAGCAGGCGGTTCCACCAGGCATTGACCATGCGGTGGATGGGGCCGGGCTGGCGATCGCGCTCGCGGCGACGGCGTGTGACCTGGCTGCTGTCGGGACCGCCGGCGTTACGCTGGCTTAGCTCTTGGATTCGTGCGAGCTCCTCGGCGGTGTGCGATGCGGGGAACAGGCCGTTCTCGATGCGTCCGCCCTGCCCGTGCGCCCCGTCCGATACGGTGGGGTCGGCGACGCCATTGCGGCGGGCGATGGCGCGGCGAATGCTATCGATGGGCGTGATGCTCAAAGCGGAGTCCTTTCTATTGCTGCGCTCTAGTATAGACGCGACGGTGTTCGTTCGTGTTTTTGAACAGGTTGTTCGATAATTTCGGCGGCGCCATTCAGTAGACGGCATTTGGGGACGTTCCTTATGTGCCGGCACTTTGGGAACGTCCCTAAGTGCCGGCATCCGGGGTCGCTCCTTGGTTGTTGCCTGTTCAAGAGTGTCCCTAACGACTAGGCCGCTTGCGTGCGATTTTTGACCGTTGGGCGGGCGCTTCGCCGTTGCCGCAAAAACGTTTTTGCATATCGGGTACAACGGGCTTTACGTGAGTAAAGTGCGCGCCTCGTCCACGTGTCGCGCTTTTAAAGGAGGCCCCATGCCAGGTATTACCCCTGCAGAAGTTCTGTCCAACTTTGGCATTACGCTGGTCGAAGATCCTGCCGAGAACCAGCCCCGCCTGCTGGTCGACCTGCCGGCAGCCGAGCTCGTCGAGCACGCCATCCGTCGCAACGAAGGTCGTATGGCCTCCAACGGCGCGCTGGTGATCGAGACGGGGGAGCGCACTGGCCGCTCGCCTAATGACCGCTTTATCGTTGACACCCCCGATGTTCACGACAAGATTGCCTGGGGTGCCGTCAACCGCCCGCTGTCTGTCGAGAGCTACGAGGCCATCAAGGCCGGCATCGTCGACTATCTCAACGAGCGCGACGTGTTCGTCACTCGCGGTATGGCCGGTGCCGACCGCAACCATACGCGTCGTCTGCTTGTCGCCTGCGAGCGTGCCAGCCAGGCGCTCTTTATTAAGCAGATGCTCGCCCGCCCGCTTGCCCGTGAAATTGCGCGCACCGGCGAGCCGGACTTCTGTGTGCTCGCCGCGCCGGGCTACCAGTGCGATCCCGCCATCAAGGGCCTCAACTCCAGCGCCGCCGTGGTCATTAACTTCCAGGAGCGCGTGATTCTGGTCGCCGGCACCGGCTACTCCGGCGAGATCAAAAAGTCCATCTTCAGCGTCATGAACTACCTGCTGCCCGTAGAGGACGACGTGCTGCCCATGCACTGCTCGGCCAGCATGGATCCTGTCACGCACGAGACCGCCGTGTTCTTTGGCCTGTCTGGCACCGGCAAGACCACGCTTTCGGCCAACCCCACGCGTCTACTGATCGGCGACGACGAGCACGGTTGGTCCGACATGGGCATCTTCAACATCGAGGGTGGCTGCTACGCCAAATGCGAGGGCCTGGACGCGTTCCACGAGCCTGAGATCTTCAACGCCGTCCGCTTTGGCGCGATCTGCGAAAACGTGGTGCTCGACGAGAGCCGCAAGCCCAACTACGATGACGTCTCGGTCACGCACAACACGCGCGTGGCCTACCCTGTGGGGCACATTCCCAACGCGTGGACCAAGGGTATGGGCACCACTCCGAGCGTCGTGCTGTTTTTGACCTGCGACGCCTTTGGCGTGCTGCCGCCCATCTCGCGCCTGACGGCCGACGCCGCCATGTATCACTTTGTGACGGGCTTTACGGCCAAGATCCCCGGCACCGAGGTCGGCGTCACCGAGCCCACACCCACGTTCTCTTCGCTGTTTGGCGAGCCGTTTATGCCGCTCGACCCCATGGTCTATGCCAAGATGCTCGGTGAGCGCATCGCCGACGGCCGCACGCGTGTGTACCTGGTCAACACCGGCTGGATTGGCGGCGGCTACGGCGTGGGCCATCGCATCGAGCTTGCCTACACGCGCGCCCTGGTGGCCCGCGCCCTCGACGGTACCATCGAGGACAGCGAGTTCGTCCACGATGATATCTTTAACGTCGACATTCCCACCACGTGCCACGGCGTGCCCGACGGCATCCTGGTGCCGCGCCAGTACTGGCAGAGCACCGCGCGCTACGACGAGGCGGCGCACAACTTGGCCGTGATGTTCGAGGAGAACTTCGAGAAGAAGTACTCGCACCTGCCCGAGTCCGTGAAGGCCGCCGGTCCGCACGCTCAGGTGCACGCCGACGCCCGTCATCGCGGCCGCGGCCTGCTGGGACTCCGACACTAGCGTTGCTTCAGACCCAAAACCACCATAAAGGGGACAGGCACCTTTGTGGTGGTTTTACTCGCGCGGATGACTCGGGTTACAATACGCCTGACATATTGCCCCCTTCTCCGGATGGGGGCAGCGTAAGCGCTCTTGTGGCGGCACCGTAGGACTTTGAAGGTGGCCGTCGTAAGGGCGCTTTTTGTTTAGGCGCCCTCGCTCGGGCGCGCACGATGAAGGGAGAGCGCATGAAGAGCTTTATTGCCGAGGATTCGTTTTGGGAGCTATTTCCGCAGGCGGCTGTCGGTGTTGTGGTCGTAAAGGGCATGAAGCCCGCGGCTCAGATTCCTCAAGAGGACGTGGACGCGATTGCGGCGTTGCTCGACCGCGCCAATATCGACGCGGAGCGTCATCTGACCAGCGATACTATCAGCGAGAACGCACCGGTCAAGGCATGGCGCGAGGCTTATCGGCTGTTCAAGACCAAAAAGGGCGCGCGTTGCTCAATTGAGAACCTGCTCAAGCGCGTGCTCAAGGGCAAACCGGTGGGCCACATTACGCCCGCGGTGGACATCTACAACACGGTGTCGCTGACCTACGCGCTGCCCGTTGGCGGCGAGGACCTGCATACGATTGAGGGGGATCTTCGCTTGAAGGTGACTGACGGCGGCGATGCGTTCCTGCCACTTGGCGAGGAAACAGATGACCCGACGCTGCCCGGCGAGCTCGCCTACATCGATGATGCGGGCGCCGTATGCCGCTGCTGGAACTGGCGCGATGGCGTTCGCACGGCGCTGTCCGACGATTCGGCCGATGCATTCCTGGCGATTGAGTGCGCGGAGCCCGAGCGGATGGGGGATTGCCAGGCTGCCGTTGATCGTCTCGCCGAGTTGCTCGAGCGCTATCTGGGAGCGACGGTTGTCGTTAAGACGCTTGTGACCCGCGACAATCCCTGCGTGGAACTGTAACGACGCCTGCGGATCATGTTCGCCGGTCAAAACCACCACAAAGGTGCCTGTCCCCTTTGTGGTGGTTTTTATGTTGATGGGTTAACAAATGGGATATTTGGGTATGGGTGTTGCCTCGTGCGGCTAAGATGTTTACCCGTTAGCATCATGTAAGCGAAAGGCGGTCGTCTCCCATGCAGCAGAACGACGAGACACGTTTCGAGGACTTTGTCGGACTGATCAGCGGGCTCTACAAGGAGATCCAGCGCATTAAGACATCCGAGGGCGCAAGGCTGGGCCTCAAGGGCTCCGACGTTATGTGCCTGTACTATCTTGAGCGCAGCAAGGACGGCCTGACTGGCGCTGACCTGGCTCGCATGGCAGGCGTGACCCGTGCCGCCGTCTCGCGCACGCTCGCGCATCTGGAGGAGGGCGGCTACGTCGAGGTCGACGACTCGGGTGATGCGGCCGTTAAGTATCGTGCCCCGGTGCGCCTGACCGCTCTGGGCGGCGAGAGCATGAGCGAGGCGGACCGCATCATTCGCGAGGTGCTCGACACCACCGGTAAGGCTATGGGTGTGGAGCAGCGCGAGCAGATGTATGCGTCGCTGCGTACGATTCTCAACACCCTGCGTGAGATCTAAGGCCGCCAAGGCATTTGCTTTCCATTAAAAACTGCATAGTCCCGTTTGAGCGCGTATGCCGTGCCGGGGCATTGCTGTCAAAATTCCCCGCGCGGGACCTGCGCAAGAAAGGATTCGTTATGTCCGTCCGCATTATTACCGATTCCGCAAGCGATATGTCGCCGGCGGAGCACCCCGCTCTGCGTGTTCTGCCGCTGTCCGTCACCTTTGGCACCGATGTGTATATGGATGGCGTCGACATCGATCACCAGCGCTTTTACGAGATGCTTGTGGAGCGCGATGAGCTGCCCAAGACCGGTCAGGTCAACCCGTACGCCTTTTCGCAGGCGATTGCCGAAGCGCGTGAGGCCGGCGATGAGGCCGTGATTATTACCGTGGGCGCCAAGCTCTCGGGCACCAACCAGAGTGCTCGTACGGCACTTGCCGAGGCGCCGGGCGGCGACATGTTCGTCGTGGACAGCAATAACGTGACCTTGGGCGAGCGCGTGCTGGTCGAGTATGCGCTGCGCCTGGTGGACGAGGGCCAGGGCGCGGCTCAGGTTGCGGCGGCTGTCGAGGCCGTGCGCGACCGCGTGGTCGTCATCGGCCTGCTCGAGACGTTGGAGTACCTGGTGCGCGGCGGTCGCCTGTCTGCTGCGGCCGGTGCCGTGGGTACGCTGCTCAACGTAAAGCCCGTGGTGGCTGCCGAGGACGGTCTGATCGTGCAGCTGGGCAAGGCGCGCGGTTCCAAGAACGGACGTAACCTGCTCAACCAGAAGGTCGAAAAGGCGGGCGGCATCGACTTTTCCATGCCGCTGGCGCTCGGCTATACGGGCCTTTCGGATGCGGTGCTCAAGAAGTATATCGAGGACAGCGCGGCACTGTGGGCTGGCCACACCGAGGGCGAACTGCCCGTTCACACCATCGGCGCCACCATCGGCACCCATGTAGGCCCCGGCGCCGTAGCCGTAGCCTTCTTCCAACCCGTTAACTAGCCCACCTGCCAAAACCACCACAAAGGGGACAGGCACCTTTGTGGTGGTTTATGCTATTCCGGGTGGAAGGGAGCGAGCAATGGCGTCTGAGGGCTTTTTTGAGCGGGTGTACGAGGTGGTCGAGCAGATTCCCGAGGGGATGGTCGCCACGTATGGTCAGGTGGCGCTGCTTGCTGGACGTCCACGAAGTGCGCGGTACGTGGGGTATGCCCTGCATGGCAATCCGCGCCCCGGCGAGATTCCCTGTCACCGCGTGGTGTTTGCCGATGGCCGCATATGCGATGGTTTTGCTTTTGGCGGTCCCGATGCTCAACGTGAGCTTTTGCTAGGGGAGGGTGTGGCGTTTAAGGACGACATGCACGTCGACTTGGCCGCCTGTCGCTGGCCTGCAGGGCTCTAGCGGCTCTGCCGTGGTTAAAACCACCACAAAGGTGCCTGTCCCCTTTGTGGTGGTTCTAGTTTACCTGAGCTAACTTATGGAGAAGCTATGGGGGAACATATTGACGCTACAAAGTAAACCACGGTGAACTATATTGTATTCAGCAACGGAGCAGGCAATATGCGATGAAAAAGCCTGCCCTGTTGAGTTTGATTCGCATTCCTCCCCTCTGTGCGATTCAACGGTGTACTTCGGGAACAGGCCCGCTGGCAACTAACTGCCAGCGGGCCTGTTCCTGTTTTTCGGGGGAGTGCAATGGGCAGAGCCGAACCGGTCGGGCACCAAAAAAGGCGGACGCACTAGCGCCCGCCCTATAGCAATCGAAAGTTCTAGCCAGCAGATCGATCTAGTACACCATGCCCATGGCGTCCTGAACCTCGGCCAGGGTCTGCTCGGCAATCTCGTTGGCGCGACGGTTGCCCTCGTGCAGCACGTCCTTCACATAGTCCAGATCGTTCTCATAGCGCTGACGACGCTCGCGGATCGGCGCGAAGTACTCGTTGACGGCCTCGGTCACGTACTTCTTGAGCTGGCCGGAGCCGCCCATGCCAATCTCCTCGGCAATCTCGACCTCGGAACGGCCAGTGCAGATGGCGGCCGTCGAAAGCAGGCCGGACACGCCGGGGCGGTTCTCGGGATCGAACGTGATCATGCGCTCGGAGTCGGTCTGGCTCTTCTTGATGCGCTTGGCCGTCTCCTCGGCGGTCATCGAAATGTTGATGGCGTTGCCGTAGCTCTTGCTCATCTTGCGACCGTCCAGGCCGGGCAGCAGCGGGGTCTCGGACAGCAGCGCGTCGACCTCGGGGAACACCTTGCCGTAGCGGTTGTTAAAGCGGCGGGCGATGGTGCGGGTGAGCTCGATGTGCGGCAGCTGGTCGCGACCGACGGGCACCACATTGCCCTTGCAGAACAGGATGTCGCAGGCCTGATGCACCGGATAGGTGAGCAGAAGGCCGGTGAGCTCGTGGCCCGAGGCCTCCATCTCGGCCTTGACCGTGGGGTTGCGCGCCAGCTCGGCCTCGGAGACCAGCGACAGGAACGGCAGCATGAGCTGGTTGGCGGCGGGCACGGCGGAGTGCGCGTAGATCATGGTCTTGTCGGGGTCGATGCCGCAGGCAAGGTAGTCCATGACCATGTTGTACACGTTGTCCTGGATGTGCTCGGTCGTGTCGCGGTCAGTGATGACCTGGTAGTCGGCGATGAGCACGTTGGTCTTGGCGCCCATGTTCTGCAGCTCAACACGGCCCTTAAGGGTGCCGAAGTAGTGACCCAGATGCAGACGGCCGGTGGGGCGGTCGCCGGTGAGCATGGTGAACTTGTCGGGCGTCTTGGCCAGGCCCTCGCGAATGGCGTTGCTCTTTTGCAGCGCGACTTCGTAGCTGTTCTCGTTTGGCATGATTGCTCCTAACGTATGTTCATGGGTCAAGATGATAACGCGTTTATTGGAGGGGCGGGGCGTAAGTAGGCGAGGGGCGGGAGATCGGCGGCATGTGCGATGGGCGCGGCATGGCTGCGCGTTTGGCCGGCGGCGCCTGGGCGCTTCCTCGGCAGCTTACCCTAGAGCTTGTGGTGGCGCTCTTCCTTACGTTCCTCGGCTGCCTGCTCCTCCTGCTTAAAGGCGGGGTCGTCGGGGGTGACGAGCTCATCCTCGTGCGTGCGCTTGTTGTAATGGTGGCGCAGCACGGGCTCAAACAGATGTAGATGCTTGGCAAAGGCCGCCGAGCCAATGGCGAGCACGGTAAAGATGAGCACGCGCATGGGCGCCTCGACCTGGTTGATCGCGGCGGCGCCGGCCGAAAGCATAATGCACCAGGCATAGATGAGCAGCACAGCCTGCTTTTGGTTGTAGCCCTCTTGGATCAGGCGGTGGTGGATGTGGCCCTTGTCGGCCTGCCCGATGCTAATGTGGGCGCGCTTGCGGCGCACGATGGCGCTAAACGTGTCGATGATGGGCACGCCGGCAACGATGAGCGGGATGATAAGCGAGGTGAGCGCGGCGGTGCGGCTCACGTTGAGTAGCGAGATGGAGCCCAGCGCAAAGCCCAGAAGCAGCGACCCCGAGTCGCCCAAGAAGATGCTTGCGGGGTTGAAGTTGTAGCGCAAAAAGGCCAGACAGGCGCCAAAGAGCGCAATGGAGAGCGCGGCGGCGTCGATGCGGCCCGAGAGAACGGCCATCGAAAACATGGTGAACGACGCGATGCCGCAGATGCCCGTGGCTAAGCCGTCGAGGCCATCGATGAGGTTAATGATGTTGGTGAATGCCACCAGATAGATCACGGTGATGGGGTAGGCGAGCCATCCGAGCATGATTTCGCCGGGGGCAAACGGGTTGACGATGACGCCGATGCGCAGGCCGCCCACGCAGGCGATGAGCGCAGCGAGGACCTGTCCGGCCAGCTTTTGCTTGGGCTTGAGCTGGAAGACGTCGTCGATAGCGCCGGTCGCAAAGATGACGGTAAAAGAAAGCGCAAGTATGGGGTAGCTGATGTGCAGACGGGGGTGGGGCACCAGGACGGGCGGCCAACCCAGGTACCAGGTGCCTAGGATTTGCACAATACAGGCAACGACCAGGCCCAAAAACACCGCCGTTCCGCCCAAACGCGGGATGGGCTTGGTGTTGATGCGGCGCTTGGAAGGATAGTCGACGGCGTCGAGCTTAATTGCCAAGCGCTTGACCAGGGGCACCGTGAGGAAGGTCGTGATGAAGGCCGCCGCTGCCACGCATAGATACGGTATGTAGCTCGGGGATGAAGCCATGAATCTAAAACCGCCAAGCGTCGAAGGAAAAGGTCAAAGGTTGCTAAGCGCAAAGGGCATAGCCGGACCATGATACTCGACCACGGGGGGTGCATGGAATTGCATGCAGCGATAATCACGCGCTTACCAGATATTGGGATGTTGTCGATGCTTGTCGGGATACCGGCGGGGATCCATATGGGCTGTAATGGTGGTTTTCGGCAAATGAAAACCACCCCCCACGTTACGAAAATGAACCCACCTAAAACAGGTGGGTGCCCTCATCGACTGTTCCAGCGTCCTTAACAACGAAGGATACCTGTACTAGGTACGACTGTGTGGGCTCCCTAAATAAACGCGACGGTTCACCCAGTTGCTCCGCGGGGGGCGGAATACCTACATCATAAAGCGGCACTTTGTCGATTCCAGTCTTGACATTATAAAAATCGTGTCGGACGATTACGGCGCCTTGGGCTCGAGCCGTCTGTGCGGTTGGTCCCTTTACGTTTGAGCTGCTGAATCATTGTTTTGGAGCATGTTTTTATGCCGACGTCGTTGACCGAACTTTTTTCGCCCGCCTGCCATTTGTGTCCGCGCCGTTGCGGTGCGGCGCGCGACGAGGGCGCGCGTGGCGTGTGCGGCGCCGACAACACGCTTAAGGTCGCCCGCGCGGCGCTCCATATGTGGGAGGAGCCGCCCATTTCGGGCGAGGCCGGCTCGGGTACGATTTTCTTTAGCGGCTGTTCGCTCAAATGTATCTACTGCCAAAACCACGAGATCTCGACGGGCAATTTCGGTCTTGAGATTTCGCCCGAGCGTTTGGTCGAGATTATGCTGGAGCTGCAGGACCAGGGCGCCAATAACATCAACCTGGTGACGGCGACGCACTATGCGCACTTGTTGCCTGCCGCGATTGCCGCGGCACGGACGCGCGGGTTGGTCATCCCAATTGTCTACAACACGAGTGGTTACGAGCGCGCGAGTGCCGTGGCGGCGCTGGGCGACCTGGTCGACGTGTGGCTTACGGACTTTAAATATGCCGATGCCGGGCTTGCGCAGTCGCTTTCTCATATTAAGGACTACCCGCGCGTGGCCGTGTCGGGTCTGGCCCAGATGGCGCGCGAGATTGAGCGCCGCGGGGGAGAGCTGGTAGACGAGGACGGGCTCATGAGGCGCGGCATAATCGTGCGTCATCTGGTGCTGCCGGGGCATGCGGACGATTCGTGCCGCGTGTTGGACCTGGTGTGGCAGACGGTGGGCGACGTGCCGATCTCGGTCATGAACCAGTACACGCCCAATGCCCTCATGCGCGAACAAGGCGGCGACCTGGCGCGCGCCGTGACGCGCGAGGAGTACGAGCAGGTACTCGACCATGCCGACGACCTGGGCTTTACGACGATGTTTTGGCAAGAAGGCGGCGCGGTAGACGAGAGCTTTACCCCGGCGTTCGACACCACCGGCGTCCTCACCAGCGCAAAGTAGCGCGTTCGCCGATGATTTTTCTGGGACGGGGATTAAAAAATCATCGGGCGAATGGTAGTCAAAAAAGCTCCGCCCCAAAAAGACTGGTTATTGGGCGTTGACAGTTGGCGAGCCGTAGGTAAAATATCAACTTGTCCTGGGGACGTAGCTCAGTTGGGAGAGCGCTGCCGTCGCATGGCAGAGGCCGAGGGTTCGACTCCCTTCGTCTCCACCCTTGGATTTGATAAGCCGCTGACATTGTGTCGGCGGCTTTTTTTAAAAGAAAGGGCTGTACCATGGCCGAGCTTGAGTCCCAACCACTGTCTGCCGAGGAACGCGCCGAGTTGGAAGAGCTCCGCGCCGAGAAGGCCCGCCGCGAGGCCCAGGAAGAGGCACGTCGCGAGCGTGAGGAGCTGACCGCCCTGCGTGCCGAGCGCGAGAAGGCCGAGGAGGCCGCCGCGAACGTCGCCCCCGCGCCCAAGCCCGCCGCCGCGAAGCCCGCGCCCGCCGCGCCCAAACCTCAGCCTAAAAGGGCCGCTCGCCCCAAGCCCGTCGAGCCCAAACCGAGCCGTGACGAGATGACCTTTGCCCAGCGCATGGTCACCTCCAAGGAGCCCACGGGCGAGAACGAGATCCCCGGTATGGCGCCGGCTCAAAAAATCATCATTGTCCTTGCCCTCATCGCGTTTGTCATCTTTATGGGCTACACGATCCTGACCAGCATGGGTCTGTACTAGCCTGTTCGCGCTGGGCTCCATGCCCGCACGCCCGCCTCGCCAACCCTCAACCTCTGCACAACGCATCCGAAAGGTCGCCCCATGGCTTTGACCGACATCTCGCATCCCACCGACATTGCAATGCTCACCGATCTGTACGAGCTCACTATGGCCCAGGGCCTGTGGGAGAGCGGCAAGGCCAATGAGCAGGGTTGTTTTACCGCGTTTTACCGCGACCACCCCTTTGGCAGCGCCTATGCTGTCATGTGCGGCACCGCCGAACTGCCCGAGCTGGTCGAGAATCTGCGCTTTACGCCCGAGGATATCGACTACCTCGCCTCACTTCAGGCCCCGGCCGGCGGCGCGATGTTCAAGCCTGCATTCCTCGACTACCTGCGCGATTTTCGTGCGCATGTAAACATCGACGCCGTCCCCGAGGGCGAGCTCGTCTTTCCGCGCGAGCCCATGGTTCGCGTCACCGGCCCCGCGCTGGAGTGCCAGCTGCTCGAGACGGCGCTGCTCAACATCGTTGGGTTCCAGACGCTTGTCGCCACCAAGACGGCGCGCGTGGTGCTGGCGGCGGACGGCCGTCCCGTTGCCGAGTTTGGCCTGCGCCGCGCTCAGGGTCCCGATGGCGGCTTGGCCGTCGCGCGCGCGAGCTACGTTGCCGGCTGCTCCTCTACGTCCAATGTGCTCGCCGGCCGCCGCTACGGTATTCCCGTCTTTGGCACGCATGCGCACAGCTGGGTGATGAGCTTCGATTCCGAGCTCGAGGCCTTCCGCGCCTTTGCCAAGTCGAGCCCCAAGAACTGTACGCTGCTCATCGACACCTATGACGTGCGCGAGGGCTGTGAACATGCCATTACGGTTGCCAAGGAGATGGAAGCGGTGGGCGAGCGCCTGTCGGCCATTCGCATCGACTCCGGCGACCTCGCCAAGCTCTCAAAGTATGTGCGCGGCCGTTTTGATGCCGAGGGCCTGCCCTATGTGGGGATCTCGGTTTCTAACGATTTGGATGAGTACACGATTCAGTCCCTGCTCGACCAGGGCGCGCCCATCGACAGCTTTGGCGTGGGCACCAAACTCGCGACCTGCTACGATCAGCCTGCGCTGGGCGGCGTGTACAAGCTTTCGGCCCGTCGTGCGAGCGACGCGGAGCCGTGGACGCCGGTGGTGAAGCTTTCCGAGCAGCCCTACAAGCGCACGATCCCCGGCGTGCAGCGCGTACGACGCTATTACGACGGCTTTGGCGGCCCGGTTTGCGACATGATTTATGACGAGGATCATCTGGCAGGGGAGGGCGCCGCGCGCGGCAATACCCTTGTGGCCGTGAACGATGCCGCCCTGGTGACCGACGTGTCCGAACTCGAGTATCGCGAGCTGCTGGTGCCGATCGTGCGCGATGGCAGTGCGGTGGCTCCGCGTGAGAGCATCCAGGACGCGCGCGAGCGCTGTGCTTGGGCGCTCGACCATCTGGACGCAGCTTTCAAGCGCTTCCTGTACCCGCAGACCTATGTGGTGGGTATGGAGCAGGGCCTGGCTCAGGTGCGCGACGAGCTCGTGGGCAAGAACATGGCCGCGGCCTCTGCCTTTCCCTGGGCTCACTAATTCCTTGGGCGGTAGGGGCGAGTCACGCTTCCCTGGCCACCGCCTCGGCCGTTCGCTGAACAGTTGATTGGTTTGACGTATGACGACTTCTTATAAAACGATGGTGGTAAAGATCGGTTCGTCCACGGTGGTGGGCGCCGACGGCAAGGTCAACCGCGCCTTTATCGGCGGGCTTGCCGACCAGGCCGCAGCGCTGCGCGAGCTTGGCTGGCGCCTGATCGTGGTGAGCTCGGGCGCCATTGCCTGCGGCTATCCCGTGCTGGGCTTCGACCGTAAGCCGGTCGGCGACCTGCCGAGCCTGCAGGCCTGCGCCTCGGCCGGTCAGTGCATCATCTCGTCGGCCTACGACGAGGAGTTCCATGCGCGCGACCTGCTCACCTCGCTCGTGCTGCTCACGCGTCACGACACGGCGCGCCGCACGTCCTACCTGCACGCGCGCGACGCCCTGCTTCGCCTGGTGGAGCTCGGCGTGGTGCCGGTCGTCAACGAGAACGATACCGTCACCGTCGATGAGATCAAGTTTGGCGACAACGACACGCTGGCGGCGCTTGTGAGCTGCCTGGTTTCTGCCGATCTGTGCGTGACGCTCTCGGACATCGATGGCCTCTACACCGCCAATCCGCATGAGGATCCGACGGCCGAGTTTATCCCGGTCGTGCATAAGATCGATGCCAAGATTATCGCCTCGGCGGGCGATTCTTCCACATCGGTGGGTACGGGCGGCATGATCACCAAGATTCGCGCGAGCCGCATTCTCATGACGGCGGGCATTCAAAGCGTGATTTGCTCGGGCGAGGAGCCCGATGCGCTCGTGCGTCTGGCCCGCGGCGAGAGCGTGGGTACGCTGTTCGATCCGCCGGCGGAGCGCCTGGACATTGCGCCGCGCAAGTTGTGGATTGCACTGGGCGACAAGGCGCACGGCTCGGTGACGGTCGATGACGGCGCCGCGAAGGCGCTGGTCAGCCGCGGATCGTCGCTGCTCGCGGTGGGTATTCGCGAGGTCGATGGCCAGTTTGCCGAGGGCGATGTGCTCGACGTGTGCGACCCGAGCGGCATGGTTGTCGCCCGCGGTATCGCCGAGGCCGATTCGGACGTGCTGGAACTTGCCGCCGGCCGCCGCCAGGACCAGATCGCCAGCAACCGCCTGCTGGCAGACCTAGCCGAGAAGCCGGCGATCCATCGAGACAACTTGATAGTGTTTGCATAAAGAGAGGCAGCGCTGCGGCTCGTTTTGCCAGCAGTGCTGCCTCTCCTTTTCCGGCACTTGGGGACGTTCCTTATGTGCCGGCACTTTGGGACACTCCTTTGCTAGAAGATCTGGCGCAGGTCTCCGCGGTTGAGGGCTTCGTCGAAGAGGTGCTTGAACACCACGCTGCCGTGCAAGCCGTCGTGCTCGAACTCGTTGGTCACCCAGGCATGCGAGTTGCCCACGCGGCTGAGCGTATCGAGCTGCATGCCCGGGTCCACGTACATGTCATCGAAGTACACCGCGGCCTGCAGGGGCACCTCGTTGCACGCCAGGCGCTGCGGGTCGTAGATCTTGTCCCAGCTTGTGTCTTCCATAAGCAGATCCATCGCCGGCTTGAAGGGCTTAAGTTCGGGCATCTGCTCAAACATCCACGGGAACATGGCCTCGCCGGTAAACATGAGCGGTCGCGTGAGCGTGTCGAACTCGGCACGATGGGCCTTCTCTTCTGCCGCGGCCCAGCGAATGGGCATGGTGTCGCCGTCGGCGTAGATGAACTCCTGAAGCGTCCAGTACAGCGGATTCGTGCGCGTGTTGGTGCGCTCGAAGGCGCGCATCAAAAAGCTGTCGGATACCGAGGCGCCGCAGGCCAGCGTGCCGTCGCCGTCAACAAAAGCATGATCGATAATCCAATGCATGCGCTCAAGGCTCGGCTTCATGCCAAAGTCGCTGCCCATGAGCTGCAGGCGTTCGACCGTCATCGGCGAGCCGTCTGGTAGCACGGGCTTTTGCTCCTCGAGGGCATCTGCCAGGGCCGCCACGCGCTCGACGTCGGCGGGGTAGCGGTTGTAATACTGCTGCGTCTTGGCAGCCATGCGCGGGAAGGTGTGCGCGTAGACCTCGCTTGCGCTCGCCGGTACGTGGGGGATGCCGCCGCAGGTAAAGCTTGCCGCCACGCCCTCGGGGAAGAGCGACAGGTAGCTCAGCGTCAAAAAGCCGCCGTAGCTCTGCCCGAGCGTGACCCAGGGCCTGCCGCCAAAGCCCACCAGGCGCAGGTACTCAAAATCGCGCACGATGGAGCTGGCGAGGTGGCGCTTGAGGAAGTCCGCCTGCGAGCGGTCCGCATCGGCGCCGGCTGCCTCGGCACGCTCGCCCAGTGCGGCAATCGTGCGCCCGTCTACACAGCTGCTGCGCCCGGTACCGCGCTGGTCGGGCAGCACGACGCGGAAATGCTTGACGGCCTCTTCGATCCAGCCATCGCTTGTGGGCGACAGCGGACGCGGGCTCTCGCCACCGGGGCCACCCTGCAAAAAGAGAAGGAGCGGCAGGTCGTCGTTGATGCGGTCGGGTGCGCAAACCACGCGGTAGAAGAGCTTGATGCTCTCGGGCGCGCCGGCGATGGGTGTCGGTATAGCGCCGCGGCGCATGGTGCTGCCGACGGCCAGGAGCATCGGCTCCAGGCCGCGCCAGTCAAGGGGGACATCGATGCTGTGGTCCTCGACATACAGGCCGGGGACGTGGTACGAAGTAATGAGGGCCATGTGAGTCTTCCGTTCGTTGCGGTGTTTCGGGTTGACCAATTCTACCGCCGCGGGCGAGGCCATGCGCAAATCGGCTACCATGGTTGCAAACTTCTAGGAGAAAGGGCCGTCCATGTCGGTCGATATAGCCACGTATGTCCACGATCTTGCCGTTGCCGCTAAGGCAGCGTCGGCCTCGCTTGCCACGGCGAGCGACGAGCAGCGCCAGGAGGCCGTGCGCGCCATGGCCGCAGCACTGCGCAACGGTATCGACTCCATCGTCGCCGCCAACGAGCTCGATATGTCCGCCGCGCGCGATGCGGGGACCTCGGCGGGACTCCTCGACCGTCTGCTGCTGACGCCTGAGCGCGTCGAGGGCATGGCCGCCGGCCTGGAAAAGCTCGCCGAGCTGCCCGATCCCGTAGGCCGCGTGCTCGACCACCGCGTGCTCGCAAGCGGCGTGGACCTCACCCGCGTGAGCGTGCCGTTGGGCCTGGTCGCCATGGTGTACGAGGCGCGCCCCAACGTGACGGCCGACGCCGCGGGCATCTGCATCCGCACCGGCAACGCCTGCATTCTGCGCGGCGGCTCGCTGGCCTATCACTCGTGTGCCATGATTGCCGAACTGCTGGCCGATGCGCTCGAGGCCAAGGGCTTCCCGCGCGAGGCCGTGTCGATGATCGAGTCTACCGACCGCGAGGCCACCGGCGAGCTCATGAAGCTCCGCGGCGTCGTCGATGTGCTCATTCCGCGTGGCGGTGCGGGCCTGATCCAGCGCTGCGTGCGCGAGTCGCTCGTTCCGGTGATCGAGACGGGCACGGGTAACTGCCACATCTACGTGCATGAATCCGCCGACTTCGATAAAGCGCTCAATATTATCGTCAACGCTAAGACGCAGCGCGTGGGCGTGTGCAATGCCGCCGAGTCGCTGCTGGTCGACCGTGCCGTGGCCGATGCGTTTTTGCCCGCGGTCGTGGCCGTGCTGCATGACCACGGCGTGCTCCTTCACGGCGACGAGGCCACGTGCGCCGCATGCGCCGACGCCGGGCTTGCCGAGGGCGATGACTACGTTGCCGCGACTGAGGAGGACTGGGGTCGCGAGTATCTGGCGCTCGAGATGAGCGTGAAGGTCGTGGCGAACGAGGACGAGGCCATCGCGCACATCAACCGCTACGGCACGATGCACTCCGAGGCCATCGTTGCCGAGGACACGGATGCTTGCGGGCGCTTCCTGGACGAGGTCGATGCCTCGGCCGTGTATGCCAACGCCAGCACGCGCTTTACCGACGGCGGCGAGTTTGGCCTGGGCGCCGAGATTGGCATCTCGACCCAAAAGCTCCACGCCCGCGGCCCCTTTGCCGCCGAGGCCCTCACCACCTACAAATACAAGCTCCGAGGCACCGGCCAGGTCCGCCCCTAACGCCCGCGCAAACAAAAACCACCACAAAGGTGCCTGTCCCCTTTGTGGTGGTTTTGGAATTAAGCCTGAAAGGTGTCGCGGTCGGGGGCGAAGGACTGCATGGCCGCGATGGTACGGTCGAAGAGTTCGGGGAGCTCCCAGCCCAGCATCTCGGCACCCTGCGTAATCACGTCGCGCGAGCAGCCGGCGGCAAAGCGCTTGTCCTTGAACTTTTTCTTGAGCGACTTGGTCGTAAAGTCCATGACGCTCTTACTCGGACGCATGATGACGGCAGCACCGATCAGGCCGGTGAGCTCGTCGCAGGCAAACAGGATCTTTTCCATCTGCAGCTCGGGCTTGGGCAGCGAGGTGTTGAAGTCCGACGTGTGCGTCTGAATGGCGCGAATGAGATCGGGAGAGGCGCCCTCGCCTTCAAGGATCTCGGCCGCATAGATGGTGTGGTTCATGGGGTCGTCCTCATGCTCCTCCCAATCTAGGTCGTGCAGCAGACCGACGATGCCCCAAAACTCCTCGTTCTCGGGGTCGAACTCGCGCGCAAAGTAGCGCATGGTGCCCTCGACCGTCTCGCCATGGGTGATGTGGAACGGGTCTTTGTTGTGCTCGTTAAGCAGTTCAAACGCGCGGTCGCGGGTGATTCCGGCGGTAAGCGGTTCTGCCATAAGAGACTCCTTGTGCTCGTGGGTATCGCTAAGAATGAATACTACTAGAACAAGAAAACCACCACAAAGGTGCCTGTCCCCTTTGTGGTGGTTTTTGGCGCGGATGGGTTAGTTGAGGGCGGCTTGGGCTAGGCGGGCTTCGGCGTCCTCTTCGGTGACGCCCAGGGCCACGGCGAACTCCTCGATGGAGCGGCGCTTGGCCTCCTTGAGCACTCGCATGTAGTAAGAGCTGGGCTTTTTATCGGCTTCCTCGGCCTGGCGAATGCGGTGCATCATGGTCTTTGCCACGCGGACCGTCTCGGGCGCGCCGAGCTTGAGCTGCTGCTTAAAGTGCGTCTCCTCAAGCGAGCTGTTACGCTCGGTAAAGGTGTCGCACTCCAGCTCGTCATAGTGGCTCAGCAGGTGCTCGGCATCTTGCTGGGAGATGGCGGCATGCAAACGATCGGCCTGCGCCACGGGGTACATGAGGATCGTCTGCGCATGTCCCTGCTTGGTCTCGAGCAACAGCATGGGCTGCGGCGTGTCGTCCCTAAAACCGACGACGGTGCAGACTCCCTGACCCGGATGAATGACGTGTTGACCGATTGAGAACATGCTACCTCCAACTTATACGAATTTGCGTATGTCTAGAATACCACGCTGACGTGCGGAAACCCTTACTTTATGCAGGAAAAGCACACAAATTCGATAGGTAAGAGTATTCGATAAAAGACACAGCTCATTCACACCTTTATGCATTTTCAACGCGTGCATAATCTGCAGGCAGACCGGCATCTTTGAGTGACTCCATACAAGCTGTAGTCAATTTTGTGCATATGCAATTTCGATTGGCTTTACCCTACGACAGTGCCCGTCGCTTGTGATAGAGTGCTACAAACTCTGGCTTTTGCCCTACGAGTGACCAAGAGCTCGGGGGCTTTAACACAAGGAGGATCTATGCCCGAGAAGATTGAAGAGCTGGTACGCGCTGCGCTTGCAGCGGCCCAGGAGGCCGGCGACCTTTCCGCATTTGAACTTGACGATTGCGCTATCGAGCGACCGGCTGATACTTCTCATGGCGAGTGGACCTCCACCATGGCTCTGAAGTCCGCCAAGCTGGCTCACTGCGCCCCGCGCAAGATCGCCGAGGCCGTCGTTGCCCATATGCCCGAGGACCCCGCGATCGAGAAGGTCGAGATCGCAGGCCCCGGCTTCATCAACTTCTACCTCTCCGTTGCCGTCAAGAATGCCATCTTTGGCGAGGCTCGCGAGAAGGGCATGGACTTCGCTAAGTCCAACGTCGGTGGTGGCCTGAAGACCCAGGTCGAGTTCGTTTCCGCCAACCCCGTCGGCCCCATGCACATCGGCCACGGCCGCTGGGCCGCGCTGGGCGATTCGCTCTGCCGCGTTATGGACCACGCCGGCTATGAGATCCAGCGTGAGTTCTACATCAATGACCACGGCTCTCAGATGAACACCTTCGGCAACTCCATCAGCACGCGCTATATGCAGCTTGCCGACATCATCGCCAAGCAGGGCGTTGATATCGACGAGGCTCACAAGCTGCTGATCGCCGACCGTGACGCCTTTGTTGCCGACGAGAACGACGAGCACCCCGAGACCCATCCGTATCAGGACAACTTTGCCGAGACCTTGGGCAAGGACTCTTACGGCGGCGACTACATCATCGACGAGGCCGCCGAGTTCTGGCGCACCGACGGCGACAAGTGGGTCGACGCCGATCCGCAGGAGCGTATGGAGAGCTTCCGTGAGCGCGGCTACGTGAAGATGGTCGACAACATGCGCGACCTCTGCCACGCCGTCAACTGCGACTTTGACCGTTGGTACTCCGAGCGCTCGCTGTATGTGAAGGACACCGAGGGCGAGACCGCCGGCACCTCCGCCGTCGACCGCGCTTTTGAGAAGCTCGACAAGATGGGCTACCTCTACACCAAGGACGGCGCCCTGTGGTTCCGCTCCACCGATCTGGGCGACGACAAGGACCGCGTCCTGATCAAGTCCGACGGCGAGTACACCTACTTCGCCTCCGACGTCGCCTATCACTGGGATAAGTTCCAGCGCGTCGACCACGTCATCGACATCTGGGGCGCCGACCACCACGGTTACATCGAGCGCGTCCGCTGCGTCTGCGACGCTCTGGGTTACCCCGGCAAGTTCGAGGTTCTACTGGGCCAGCTCGTCAACCTGCTGCGTAACGGCAAGCCCGTCCGTATGTCCAAGCGCAAGGGCACCATGGTGACCCTGCAGGAGCTCGTCGACGAGGTTGGCTCCGATGCCGCTCGCTACACGCTCATCTCCAAGAGCTCCAACCAGATGGTCGACTTTGACATCGAGGCCGTTAAGAAGCGCGACAACTCCAACCCGGTCTATTACGTGCAGTATGCTCACGCCCGCGTGTGCTCCATCCTGCGCCGTGCCGCCGACGTTACCGCCGAGCAGGCCGACGAGATGGGCATGAAGGCCGTTGCCGCCAAGGCCATCGGTGAGAACGTCGATTACTCGCTGCTGACCGACCCGACCGAGCTCGCCCTTTCGCGCAAGCTCAACGAGCTCACCGACCTGATCGCCAGCTGTGCTCGCGATCGCGCCCCGTTCCGTCTGACCCACTTTGCCGAGGAACTCGCCGGTGACTTCCACAGCTTCTACGCTGCCTGCCAGGTGCTGCCGAGCGAGGGCCGTCCCGTCGACCCCGAGCTTTCGCGTGCCCGTCTGGCCGCTTGCGATGCCGTCCGCGTGACGCTCGCCCTGGTGCTCACCCTCGTTGGCGTTTCCGCGCCCGAGCAGATGTAACCTGCGGGTCATTTGACCGTGTAGGTTTGGTTTAACTGAGCCCTATAAGCCCGATCTCCCACGGAGGTCGGGCTTTTTTCGCAAATGCCGACGTATTGACGAATTTGGAACTGCTGGAAATACGAAACTATGCCGGTTTACTACGATGAATTGGGAATTTCCAACCACGCCGGCTTTTCGCAAAAAAGCGCAAGGCATCTACCTGCGGTTTTAGTTCAACATGTTTCGGAGTGGTCGCGGTTGATCGATTCGTCGTAGTAAACCGCCATAGTTTTGGCGGAGGCAGTCTGATTTGTGGGTGGTAGACCAAAGAGTGTCCCTTTTGACTAGCCGTTTAAGAACGTCCCCAATGACTAAGTTGCAGGTGGCGGCGGTTGTGTTACACTAACGCTGCGTAGTTGACGCAATCATCTCGATACAGATCAATGATGTCCGTCGTTTTGAACGGAACTAGACTGTTTAGCCGCCCTGAAGGTTTATGCAGGGAGCATGTGATCACAGGGCTTGAAAAGAAAGTTGAGCAAACACTGTGTCTGATCAACAGCAAGAAAACGAAATAACGACGACGCAGGCCGCTCCCGCTGCACCGGTTGCGTCGGACCAGGTCGCGGCGTCCGCGCAAGCCTCGGCTCCTGAGACGCCTAAGGCTGCTTCGACGCCTATGCCTGTAGCGGCTGAGAAGGCCGTGCCTACAACTGGTGAGGAGGCTGCTCCGGCAAAGCCCAAGCGCATGCGCCGCACGGCCAAGCCTGCCGCTGACGGCGAGGAGGTCACCAAGCCAAAGCGCCGTACCACGCGCACGACGCGCGCCAAGCTCACCGTTGCAGCTGACTCCTCGGCGCCGATTTCCGATGAGGTCGCGCAGGCACGTGCGTTGGCGCAGATTAGCGAGGCTCAGGTGGTGCGCGCCCGCCGTCGTGCTGCCGAGCGCGAGGCCGCGGCTCTGACCGAGCTTGCAGCTCCGTCTGTACTCGAGACTCCTGCCGCCACCGAGGTTCTTGCCGCCGACCAGCCGACCGAGAAGCCGGCACCGCGCACACGCCGTCGCACGGCTGCTAAGGCCGAGCAGGTTGCTGAACAGGTAACCCCCGAGCCCACTGAGGCTTCGGTCCGTTCCGCGGCAGGGGAGGGCACATCGCCTGTTGAGCCCGCTGCGTCTGTCGAGGCCAGCGAAGTTCCCGTTGTCGATCCGGCTTTGCGCCCGCACCGTCGCGGTCGCAAGCCCAAGGCCTTTGTCGAGGCCGAGAAGGCCGCAGCCGCAGCCGCTGCCGCTCGGGATGCTGCGGCGACTGCCAAGTCCTCAACTGCTGCCGATGCACCCGTCCAGGATGCCACGACTTCCGAGGCCGTTTCTGCCGATGCCGAGCCCGCCGACGTCCGTCCCGGTCGCAGCCGTCGCACTGCTGCTAAGCGCACGTCCAAGGCTAAGGCTGCCAAGAAGGGTGCGTCCGAGGATTCCGCCGAGACGACCGCCGATGCATCGACTGATGCCGTCGAGCCCCAGGACGTCGAACAGCCTGCATCCGAGAAGCCCAAGCGCGGTCGCAAGAAGTCCGTTAAGGCCAAGGCCGCCGAGCAGCATGCTGATGTCGAAGCGCAGGTTGATTCTGGCGCCGAGGCCAATGACGCCGCTGCGGCCAATGTTGACACCGCCGCAACCGATGGTGCCGCCCCCGCTGAGGGCGAAGACGGCACTCGTCCCAACCGTCGCCAGCACAAGCGCAACGACGAGCGCAACGAGCGTAAGGACGAGCGCAACAACGACCGTCGCAACCGCCAGCGCGATCGCAAACAGCGCAACAAGGAGCGTAATGCCGCTCCCACCGAGCCCACGCTTTCGCGCGAGGAACTCGCGGCCATGAAGGTCGCTGAGCTGCGCGAGAAGGCTAAGGAGTTCGAGATCGAGACGACCGGCAAGAAGAAGGCCGAGCTCGTCGAGGAAATCTACGTCACCGCTGCGAAGGCCGAGGGCTTCCGCGACATCAAGGGCATTCTGCAGATTCGCCCGGACAGCTCCGGCATCATCCACGCCCATGGCTACATGAAGTCCAACGACGACGCCTTCGTGCCCGCCTACCTCATCCGCTCCGCGCGCCTGCGCACGGGCGACGTCATCGAGGGCTCGCTGCGTCCTTCGCGCGGCGGCGACAAGCGCGCCGGCCTCGCCAAAATCACGACCGTCAACGGTCTGGACCCCGAGCAGATTCGCAACCGTCCCAAGTTCGGCGACCTCACCCCGGTCTATCCCAACGAGCCGCTGCGCATGGAGCACGGCAAGGACTCTATTACCGGCCGCGCCATCGACATCGTGTCACCGATCGGCAAGGGCCAGCGCGGCCTGATCGTGTCCCCGCCCAAGGCCGGCAAGACCACGATCCTCAAGAAGATCTGCCAGTCTATCTCGATTAACAACCCCGAGGTGCACCTCATCTGCCTGCTCGTCGACGAGCGCCCCGAAGAGGTCACCGATATGCAGCGTTCCATCAAGGGCGAGGTTGTGGCGTCGACCTTCGATATGCCTGCCGACAACCACACCCGCGTGGCAGAGCTCGTCATCGAGCGCGCCAAGCGCATCGTAGAGCTGGGTGGCGACGTCGTGGTGGTGCTCGACTCCATCACGCGCCTCGCCCGCGCCTACAACTTGGCGGCGCCCGCCTCGGGCCGCATCCTTTCGGGCGGCGTCGATTCGGCGGCCCTATATCCGCCCAAGCGCTTCCTGGGTGCAGCCCGCAATATCGAGAACGGTGGCTCGCTTACCATCCTGGCCTCTGCCCTCATCGACACCGGTTCCAAGATGGACGAAGTCATCTTTGAGGAGTTCAAGGGCACCGGCAACATGGAGCTTAAGCTCGACCGCGACCTGGCCGACCGCCGCATCTTCCCGGCTATCGACCCCGTTGCCTCCGGTACGCGTAACGAGGACCTGTTGGTCGACGAGCAGATGCGTCCGTTTGTCTTTGGTCTGCGTCGCATTCTTGCCGGCATGAACAACACCGAGCGCGCAGCCGCATCGTTTATCAAGGGTCTTAAGGGCACCAACACCAACCAGGAGTTCCTGGTGCGTTCGGCCAAAAAACACAGCGACTACGAGCAGACGTTCTAGGTTGTCATCCACGCGCAGCGATAGTCATCAATGCGATAAAGGGTCGGGGCTTTGAGCCTCGGCCCTTTTCTATAGCGCCGCTCCGCGCTTATTTTTGACCGTAAGACCGACGAGCAGCAGGTTTCCCGTTTCAATCCGACATCGTCACTTGCAATCGACAGGACGGTTTCGCATAATAACTTTTAAGCTTCGCGACGGAAAACGCAGATGAAACGAACCATATACCGTTGCTTTGGGGCATAGCCCCGCTTCATCTTCTCTCGCGCAGCCAACTGAATGATGCGATTTGGGTGCTGGAAGATGGGGAGAGCTCATGGCTTCTTCTGATGCAACACAACGAGCAGTCCTTGCCGGACTTTCGTGTGGGATCGGCCTTGCCGCTCCCGTGGTTATGTATGCCGCGACGCTGCCGTTTTCGTCGGTGAACGAGACGGTCGTGGCGGGTGCAGTTCCCTTCGCCGTGGGCGCGGTGGCGGGCGTGGGTATCTATGCCGCCTCGCTGGGTATCTCCGAGTATCGTGCGCAGCGTGAAGAGCGTCTGTTCCAGCCCGATGCCATGGGCGGTGCCGCCAATCTCAATCAGCATCAAAACGAGTTCAAGACCGCCTCGATTCCAGCTCAGCAGCAGGATGCGATTCCGTACGCTGCGACTTCTGCTTCTCAGGCTCAGTCGGAGCAGTCTAACTCGGCATTCCTTTCCGGCCTGACTGGTGCGTTCCAGCGCCGTCATGCCGACGATGGTGTTCCTACCATTGCTCGTGCCGCAGATGCTATGGACGAGGCCGAGGCTTGGTCCATGATCGACAGCATGCTCGACGACGATTCGCCGGTTAGCTGCGACCCTGCGCGCTCGCGCGACGTCTATCAAGTCGCCATCGACGAGCTCACCAACGGCGGGCAGACCGGCTCCTTCAATCGCGACGACATCGCCGCCGCGGCGCGTGCCGTGTCGGGCTCCCAGGCCGCCCCTGCGGGCAGCACGGCGGCTTTTGTGGCACTCGTTGCCAACGCGGCAGCCAATAACGCCTACAGCGCTACCTCGGCGGACGCGAACGTTTCTGCCGATAATTCGTACGTTGATGAAGCCATGACCGCGGACGAGGAGGCCGTTGCCGCCCGCCGTGCCGCCGAAAGCTCGCTTTGGGGCGCTCCTGCCCAGCAGCAGGCGGCTGAGGCTGCGCCGTACAACGCAAACCTCGCCAGCATGCCTATCATTTCCGGTGCCGCGGACATCGATCTCGATGACCTCGATGAGCCTGCAGCCATCACCGCATCGATTGATGCCCAAGATCGCATCGACACCGGCGACCTTCCGGACGCCTCGCTCGAGGTTGATGTCCCCATGGCCGATTACTCGGGCCACGAGGACATGTGGGCCGCCGCCACCGCGATTCTGGATGAGATTGACGAGCCTGCTCCTGTTGCAGCCCCCGCTCCCGTCACTGCCCCTCAGCCTGCTGCCCCCGCCTATGTCGGCCGTCACAGCGCTGTGTTCCCCGAGGATACTGCCCGCATCTCGCGTGAGAGCATCGAACGAGCCGAGGCTATTGCCGCCGGCATTATGGAAAATCGTCGTCACGAGCGCGTCAATCAGATCCTCGAGGAAGAGATCGAGCGCCTGCAGTCCTCTACCGCCAAGCGTACGGGCCGTGCCTATCTGAGCGTTATCGAGGGCGGTACCGCCAGCTTCGCGCCGCTCCGCGCGGAGGCATAACTTCTGCATGGTTAAGATCAATCGAAAATGGGCGGTCGTGACCTGCCTGATGGCGCTCTTGATCTGGGGCAATTCGCTGGTTCCCGGCTCGGGGTCGGGCTCGCTGAGCCTAACAGTCATGGAAGCTATCCGCGGTTTCCTGCACGGCGTGGGACTTCCATATGCATGGGTGACCAACTTTGTTGTTCGCAAGTGCGCGCATTTTACCGAGTATATGGTGCTCGGTATCTTGGCAACGCACGCCTTTGATTTTGAGGGCCGGCGCACCTTTGACGTGCTGCTGCCCACGGCGGTGTTCCTGCTGCTGATTCCCTCGATCGACGAGACGATTCAGCTCTTTGTGCCGGGACGCGCCGGCATGATCACCGATGTGATGATCGACTGCTGTGGTGCGGCAACGGGCGTTGTGCTCCGATATCTCTTACGGTCGCTGATGCGCGCCAAAAAAGCCGCCTAGGACGTATTGTTTGGTCCTAGGCGGCCTTTTTTATTTGAGGGCTTATATGAGGCGTGGTGGCGTCGTTCCGTAGGTCGGATTTGCCGGGCGCGCCACGCCCTGTGGGTGCGTCTGCTACTGAAGCGCCTGTGCGCCCAGGGCCAGGCAGCCCATAATGCCCTGCTTGCCCTCGAGGCTGTTGTTGACGATATAGCTATCAATGTCGGCCATCTCGGGCGTGACGATGTAGCCGTTGAGCATCTCGGCGCACTTCTTGCGTGCGAGCGGCACGATGGGGGTGTGATCGGCCACGCCGCCACCGATGACGTTCTTCTGCGGTGCGTAGCACAGGATGTAGGTCATGAGCGCCTGCGCCAGATAGCCGGCGAGCAGGTCCATGGCCTCCGGGTCATCGGCCATCTCTCCGGCGCTCTTGCCACCCCAGCGCTTTTTAACGCCGGGACCGGCGATGAGGCCCTCGAGGCAGTTGTCGTGGAAGGGACAGCCGCTGTGCTCGCCAATGGTGTCGCGCGGGTCGTGAGTGACCAGGATGTGGCCGGCCTCGGGATGCATTTAGTGCCGGGCCGTCCTTACCCGCGCGGTTTGATTTTATCACGCAGGAACTTGAGGTTCTCCAGTGCTGCGTTGAGCGTCTCGTCTCGCTTGGCAAAGTGGAAACGAATCAGATGGTTGACGGGCTCGCGGAAGAAGCTCGAGCCCGGAACGGCGCCCACGCCCACCTTGGAGGCCAAATCCTCACAGAAGTCGAGGTCGCTGTCATAGCCAAACTCCGAGATATCCATCATCACATAGTAGGCGCCCTGCGGCACGTTGTGCTCAAGACCGATGCTATCGAGCCCCTGACAGAATAGGTCGCGCTTGGCGGTGTAGAGGTCGAGGACCTCCTGGTAATAGCTGTCGTCGAATTTGAGGGCGGTGACGACAGCTTCCTGCAGGGGAGCGGCAGCACCCACGGTGAGGAAGTCGTGGACCTTTTTAATGCGCTCGGTGATCTGGGCCGGGGCGATGGTGTAGCCCAGACGCCAGCCGGTGATGGAGTACGTCTTAGACAGCGAACTGCAGCTGATGGTTCGATCGAACATGCCGGGCAGCGTGGCCATATAGACGTGCTCGTGGGGCGCGTAGACGATGTGCTCGTATACCTCGTCGGTAATGCAGTAGGCGTCGTACTTTTTGCAGAGGTCGGCGATTAAGGTGAGCTCCTCGCGCGTAAAGACCTTGCCGCAGGGGTTGGAAGGGTTGCACAGGACGATGGCCTTGGGATCGTTGTCGCGGAAGGCCGCCTCGAGTGTCTCGCGGTCAAAGTCGAACGCAGGTGGGTTAAGCGGCACGTAGATGGGCTCGGCACCCGAGAGGATCGTGTCGGCGCCGTAGTTCTCGTAGAATGGCGAGAAGATGACGACCTTGTCGCCGGGGTTTGTGACCGTCATCATGGCGGCCATCATGGCCTCGGTGGAGCCGCAGGTGACCACGATGTTCTCGTTGGGGTTGATCGGCATGCCCATAAAGTGCTCCTGCTTGGCGGCAAGCGCCTCACGCATGGCCTGGGAGCCCCAGGTGATGGAGTACTGGTGATAGAGCGGCTTGGGGTCGCTGGCGATGGCGCTCAGGCTGTTGAGCAGCTGCGCCGGGGGATCGAAGTCGGGGAAGCCCTGCGACAGGTTGACGGCGCCATACTTATTGGAGATGCGCGTCATGCGGCGGATGACCGAATCGGTAAACGTTGCCGTACGGTTGGAGAGTTCTTTCATGCTTGTCCTTTCGAGCATTTGCAGTGGGGCAAGTTTACTCCTATGAAACCGGTGGGAATTGCTCGAAATGGTCTCGAAAAACTCTTTTCAAAATTCTTGAAAATTGGGGCTTGCATCGCGTGGCGTTCCTTGCAATAATAGTCGAGCGCGAAGCGCACAGGACACGGTGGGTGTAGCTCAGTTGGCTAGAGCGACGGGTTGTGGTCCCGTAGGTCGAGGGTTCGAGTCCCTTTACCCACCCCAGTTCTTGCTTCGTGTTGATATCGGGTCGTTAGCTCAGTTGGTAGAGCAGGGGACTCTTAATCCCAAGGTCCAGGGTTCGACCCCCTGACGGCCCACCACACGATATCTCCTCTAAAGTCCGCTACGACGGACTTTAGCTTTGGGTCGTTAGCTCAGTTGGTAGAGCAGGGGACTCTTAATCCCAAGGTCCAGGGTTCGACCCCCTGACGGCCCACCCAAAGTATGTTAAAGCGACTGGCTTAGGCTGGTCGCTTTTTTGTTGACCTCGCATGGGGTCGAACCCGTCGGGGCGCGAAGCTGAGGAAATGCGTAAGCATTTACCAGCGCAGCGCGCAAGGCGCAAAGCGCCGAAGCGGCCGCCTGCAAAGCAGGCTGACCCCCTGACGGCCCACCAAAGCAAGTTAAGACGGTCAACGAAAGTTGGCCGTCTTTTTTGTTGACCTCGCTTGGGGTCGAACCCGAAAGGGCACAGCCGCTTTCACAGATCGAGTCTACCCTGGGGATCAGTAAAACCGGCGCGTCTGCACGGCGAAGTACGCCTGTGCGAGCGCGATTTCTTGCTTGTTTGAATCTCCGTTCTGGGCGATTAAATAGCATGCATAGCGCGTAAGTTTGTAGTCTTTAACTGCGCGAGCGGCGACACCGGCAGTTACCATTTTCGTGGTGTCACGAAAATGGGAATCACTGGAGTTTTGTTTGTTTCGCACGAGACTTTTGCCCTCTTAACAACTTCGGCAAAGTTCTCCCATCGAGTGTACCCCATGGGTTCCATTAAATCGCGTGCGAGCCAATACTCAACGCCTTCTTCCACATTGGCGTAGCTATCAAGTTCGACACGCCACTTCTCGATATCTCTACTGTCCATATCTCCTCCTCGCTGGCCTATTGTCTATGCGGGCTTTGCCCGCTCTGTATTCAGAATTAGGATACGCTGCCGTGCGGACACGAATGGGCCCCGTGCCACTTCGAGTTCACGGGGCCCATAGATATCGATTAGTTGTGTTTTGCTTTAGATAGGTGTCCAGTTTAATTCGCTCGATAGTGCGATCCGAGACTTTCGGTTCGCTTGCGCATGGCTTTGACCATTTCCTGTGCTAGTTGAATCTGCGATTGCAGGCGGGCGAGGGCTGCGATTTCGCTGTCATTGGCGTGTGGCTTGCTCAGCGCCGTTGCGTCGTCTTGCAGGCTTTCAAGCTGTTGCAGGGCCTTGGATAGACCCGCTTCGGTCCTGTTGATCATGCAGTAGGTACTCATTGTGCGTTTGAGGCAGCGGGTCAGGCGCTCGGCGTCTGCTGTAGCTATGCCATGCTGGGGGAGGGCGATATCCATCGGTGCGGCCGCCTCAGGAGCGTCCAGCGCTGCTTGGGCTGCCGATGCGCCCGCAATGCGCCCGAACACGATGCCATTGGCACTCGACAAGCCGCCGATGCGGTCGGCGCCGTGCATGCCGCCTGTTGCCTCACCGCAGGCGTAGAGGCCCTCAACGCCTGCGTACGCGGTCTTGTCGATTTTGATACCGCCGTTGGCGGCGTGGGCATACATCGCCACGCGCATCTCGTCGGTCGGCGCGATGCCGTGCTCGTCTTGCAGCCAGGTGGCAAAGGTCTGCACAAACTCGGGGATGTCCTCGCGGGGGAAGTCGTAGTGGAGCGCCAGGCCCTCTGCACCTGCCTGATCTATGACGAGGTCGATGGCGCGGGAGGCCAAGCGCGAGGTGAAAGGACCATATCCAGAGCGCTGCTCAAGCAGATCGTTTAGCTTGCCGTCGGCAATATCGACCGGCTGGTCTACATGTACGTAGCGCCAGGTTTTCTCGTTGAAGACCAGGTTGCGCTTGGGCTCGATGAAGCCGGGCATCATCTGCATGAATTCTATATTAGTAAGCGATGCGCCGTGCGCCAGTGCGATGGCCTGCGAGGAGCTGAGCACATCAGCCGACGTAAGGCTGCGCTCGAACAGGCCACCTGTGCCACCGGCTGCGATGATCGTGGCCTTGGCAGCAAAGGGCACGATTCGATTTTCGGTGAGGTCGTAGAGCACGGTTCCGGTTATTCTGCCGTTCGTGTCCTCAACAAGGTCGATAAGCTCATGGCGGGGGAGCAGACGAATGCCGAGCGACTCGAGCCGGGCCGTCAGAGCGTCCTCAAGGGGCTTGCGGGTGAGGCCGCGCCACATGCGCGTTTTGTGGTCAAAGCAGGGGATAAACTGCTTTTGCTGAGCGCTCTCAGCGCTTTGCGGACGCTGGAGCTCAACGCCCAGGTCTTGCTCGAGCCATTCAATTGCCTGGGGAATGCCGTGCACAAACGTCTGGACAAGCTCGAGGTCGGCGACACCGCCGCCGACGGTCTGGATGGTGTCGATGAGGTCCTGCTCGTCGCCCTCGTCGACGGGGCCAATAAGGCCCAGACCCCAGGTGCCCGGGAAGAAGCTCGATCCACTCATAGTCTTGCCGGCGCTTGCCACAGCGACGGTTGCGCCCGTGCGTGCCGCTTCGATGGCGGCGCAAAGGCCCGCAATGCCAGATCCAATTACCAGTACGTCAGTCGATTCCATCGGATTCCTTTCTCGTCCGGCGCATTGTCGCACGGGTGATCGGCAATGGGGCCGCAAAGACTCGGCAAATCGGTAAAGGGCACATATGGCAGGTGGGCGTCATGGGCGTTCTGATGCTCCATCTCATCACATCTCGTATATCGCCCCAACTGATATATCGGCATTAGCTACCCTGCGACAGTGCAAACAAAAAGAGCCGCCACCTTAAAAGGTAGCGGCTCTAAAGCTCAACTATATGAGCATCGCGCGGGCGCGATTAGGCCTTGAGGGCCTCCTCGACGGCGACAGCGCAAGCGACGGTGGCACCGACCATGGGGTTGTTGCCCATGCCGATGAGACCCATCATGTCGACGTGCGCAGGCACGGAGGAAGAACCAGCGAACTGGGCGTCGGAGTGCATACGGCCCATGGTGTCGGTCATGCCGTAAGAGGCGGGGCCGGCGCCCATGTTGTCCGGGTGCAGGGTACGGCCAGTGCCGCCACCAGAAGCGACGGAGAAGTACTTCTTGCCAGCCTCGAGGCGCTCCTTCTTGTAGGTGCCAGCGACGGGGTGCTGGAAGCGCGTGGGGTTGGTGGAGTTACCGGTGATCGAGATGTCGACGTTCTCGTGCCACATGATGGCAACGCCCTCGCGGACGTCGTCGGAGCCGTAGCAGTTAACGGCAGCGCGGGGACCATCGGAGTAGGGGATGGTCTCGACGACCTTGAGCTCGCCCGTGTAGTAGTCGAACTGGGTCTTCACGTAGGTGAAGCCGTTGATGCGGGCGATGATCTGAGCAGCGTCCTTGCCCAGACCGTTGAGGATGACGCGCAGCGGCTTCTTGCGAGCCTTGTTGGCGTTCAGAGCCAGGCCGATAGCACCCTCAGCGGCAGCGAAGGACTCGTGGCCAGCCAGGAAGGCGAAGCACTCGGTGTCGTCGGAGAGCAGCATAGCGCCCAGGTTGCCGTGGCCCAGACCGACCTTGCGGTCCTCGGCGACGGAGCCGGGAACGGTGAAGGCCTGGATGCCCTCGCCGATGATGGCGGCAGCCTCAGAAGCGGTCTTGGCGCCACGCTTGACAGCGAGAGCGCAACCGAGGGTGTAGGCCCACTCGGCGTTCTGGAAGGCGATGGACTGGGTGTTGTTGACGATCTCACGCGGGTTGAAGCCCTTGTCGGTGCAGATCTGCAGAGCTTCCTCGAGGGAGGCGATGCCGTTGTCGGCGAGGCACTTGTTGATCTTGTCAGCGCGGCGCTCGTAACCTTCGAACGTAACAGTCATAGTTATTTCCCTCCCTTTCTACTCGTGAACCGGGAACACGCTGGCGACGGAGTGAGTCTCCTCGTCGGTGCGCGGGTCGATGTACTTGGCAGCGTTCTCCCACTGACCATAGTGGCCCATAGCGCCAGCGATGGCCTCCTCGGGGGTCTTGCCGGCCTTGACGGCGTCGGTGAACTTGCCGAGGTTCAGGAACTCGAATGCGATGATCTCGTTCTTGTCGTTGAGAGCCATGCGGGTGACATAGCCCTGAGCGAGCTCAAGGTAACGAGCGCCCTTGGCCTTGGTGCCGAACATGGTGCCGACCTGAGAGCGAAGGCCCTTGCCGAGGTCGTCGAGGGAGGCGCCCACGGGCAGGCCGCCCTCGGAGAACGCGGTCTGGCTGCGGCCGTAAACGATCTGCAGGAAGATCTCGCGCATAGCAACGTTGATGGCGTCGCAGACGAGGTCGGTGTTGAGGGCCTCGAGGATGGTCTTACCGGGAAGGATCTCGGAAGCCATGGCAGCAGAGTGGGTCATGCCCGAGCAGCCGATGGTCTCAACGAGGGCCTCCTCGATGATGCCGTCCTTGACGTTCAGCGTGAGCTTGCAGGCGCCCTGCTGAGGTGCGCACCAACCCACACCGTGCGTAAGACCGGAGATGTCGGTAATCTCCTTAGCCTGGACCCACTTGCCCTCCTCGGGGATGGGTGCGGGGCCGTGGTATGCACCCTTGGCAACGGGGCACATGTTCTCCACTTCCTGTGAGTACTGCATGCCTCTCCTCTCTATCGTGTTGGCGTCCCGTCTGGGGGTCGTGGCTGGCGATTGCCGGGCGACCCTTCGAAAGGGACATGACATGCAGCCCCTATAATACCGCGAAATGCACGGAATATTCGGCGAACGGCTCAGTTTTCGTAGCGAGAAGTCCGGAAGTTTTAATTGAAACGGTTTAACTATATGTTCTGTGGTCGCGAATTTCCGTAGAGGGGGTTCGTCTTGGGCAAGCTTTTGGTCAGCTCTTGTATGCGTTGCGGGGTCTGACCTGTTGCAACGGTGCCGTTCGCCGCCCGTTTACTGCCTTTGGCCGCGCGAGTGTATTGTTTTGCGTGAATGTTTTGATGGCACGCTTCAATCGTGCTGTATTGGATGGCAATCAGATCCCGGCGAAGGGAGCGCCATGCAGCGCGTTTGGAGAACGGTTACCGGCTTTTACCATGTCTGTGCCCGCGGTGTGGGCAAGCAGCTCATCTTTGAGGGCGATGAAGACCGGTGGGAGTTTTTGGAGCTGATGCGTGATTGCTGCCGCGAGGCGGGCGTGACGGTTGTAGCCTGGTGCCTTATGGGCAATCACGTGCATTTGGTGCTTGCAGATTACGAGGACGCGATGAGCGCGGCGATGCACCGGCTGCTTTTGACGTACGCGCGGCGGTTCAATAAACGCACGGGGCGCACGGGCCATCTGTTCCAGAACCGTTTTGACCGGCGCTCGCTCGATACCGACCGTTATCTGATGGCTGCCATTCGCTATGTTCACGCTAATCCGCAGGAGGCGGGTATCGCCCTGATCGAGCGTTATCCCTGGAGCAGCTTTGCCGAGTATCTTCGAGCGTATGACAACGATATGACGAGGGGATTTTCGGATCCTTCTTGTGTGCTTGAGCTCTTTGAGTCTGCCAAGGGGTTTCTGGATTATTCTCTGTCGATGCCCGATGGTTCCGATCCGGTGATTCACGATATGGATGAGACGGAGTGGGAGCGGCGTGCGTTTGCCGACAAGATGGCGAAGCGCCTGGGTGTGCCGCTCAACGAACTCAAGACCGTAGCGCCCTCGCGGCGAGACGGAATCATTTTCGCTCTGCACGATGGCGGCTACACGGTGCGCGAGATCGAACGGTATACGGGAATCAGCAAGAGTACCGTCTCTCGTATCGTGCGCGCTTATGCGCAGGTAAAGGCTCAGGCTGAGGGCTCGGAATAGAAAATGGCCGAACCACTCTTGTCAAGCGATTCGGCCAATAAAATTCTTAAGATTTGGGACAAATACTACTGATTATTTTGTCCCGTGAGCATGCCGTCGAGGGTGCGCCAGGCGAGCTCGGCGCATTTGACGCGGGCGGGCATGTGCGAGATGTCCTGGAGCTGGGCGGCTTCGTCCAGGTCTTCCAGGTCCTCCTCGGAGAGCTTCTCGCCGCGGATCATGGCGAGGAAGAGCTCTGCCAGGTGGCGAGCTTCCTCGACGGTCTCGCCGGTGATGAGGTCGGCCATGATGTCGGCACTGGCCTGGCTGATGGCGCAGCCGTGACCGGTAAAGGAGGCCTCCTCGATCACGTTGTTCTCGACACGCAGCTGCAAGGTGAGCTCGTCTCCGCAGCTAGGGTTGATGCCGTCGTGCTCGTGCGTGGGAGCATCCATCTCGTACTTATAGTCGGGGTGCGAGTTGTGCTCCATAAATGTGGTGGAGGTGTACAGATTACCCATTGAACGTGCTCCAAACGTGATGCAGGCCGGCGATGAACTTGTCGATGTCGGCCTTGTCGTTGTAGAAGGCTACGCTGGCGCGGCAGCAGGCAAGGTTCTCGACGCCCAGCCAGGTGAGCAGCGGCTGCGCGCAGTGGTGACCGGCGCGGATGCAGACGCCGTCCATGTCCATGATGCTCGCGACATCGTGCGGGTGGATGCCCTTGACATTAAAGCTCACGACGCCGTGGTGGTTATCCCAATAGATTGAGCCGATGATCTGGACAAAGTCGAGCTGCATGAGCTCGCCCATCAGGTAGTGGACGAGTGCCTGCTCGCGTGCCTGGATGTTTTCGTAGCCCACCGTGTTGACGAGGTAGTCGAGGGCGGCGCCTGTGGCGAAGATGCCGGCGGCGTCCTGCGTGCCGGCCTCGAACTTCTCGGGGACGGGAGCCCAGACGGCGTCCTGCTCAGTAACCGAGTCGATCATCTCACCGCCGGTAAGCATGGGCGGCATGGCGTTGAGCAGATCCATCTTGCCCCACAGCACGCCGATGCCCATGGGGCCCATGGCCTTGTGCGCGCTAAAGGCAAAGAAGTCGGCGCCCAGATCGGCCACATTGACTGGCATGTGCGGCAGCGACTGTGCGCCGTCGACGACCAGATAGCCGCCGTACTTGTGCACGAGCTTGCCGAGGTTCTTGACCGGATTCTCGACGCCCAGGACGTTAGAGACCTGACCCACGGCCAGGATCTTGGTCTTGGGGCCCACCTTGGCCAGAACCTCCTCGGTCGTGAGCTGGCCGGTCTTGGTGGGGTAGAGGTAGACGAGCTTGGCACCGGTCTCGCGGCAGACCTGCTGCCACGGAATCAGGTTGGAGTGGTGCTCCATGATGGTGATGACGACCTCGTCGCCCGGCTCGAGGACTGTGGGTGCAAAGCTCTTGGCGACCAGGTTGAGCGACTCGCTCGTGTTGCGGGTGAAGACGACTTCGTTGGCCTGGGGGGCGCCGATGAGGTCGGCGATCTGTTGGCGGACCTTCGCGATGGCGTCGGTGGCCTCGACGGACAGCGAGTACAGGCCGCGCAGGGGGTTGGCGTTCATGCGCTGGTAGAAATCGCGCTCGGCGTCGAGCACGCAGGCGGGACGCTGCGCGGTGGCGGCACTATCGAGGAAGGCGATCTCGGGATGCTGCTGGAACAGCGGGAACTGTGCCTTGTAGGGGTTGGTCTCGATGTCTACGGTAGGCCAGCCGCGCGAGGCCTCGTCGCTGGCGTCGAGCTCCATGGGCTCGGGGGCGGTACAGGTGTCGCATTTAACGTGCTCGGTGTCGATCATGCGAGCTCCTCTTCAAAGTTGTCGATCAGGTTGTTGCCCAAGCGGACGACGGCGGCGCGGGTACGCTCGTCGGTGGCGGAAAGCGCGGCGTCTTCCAGCTTGGCGCGGATGAACAGGTCCTCGGCGGCGTTTTGGTCAAGGCCGCGGCAGGCGAGGTAGAACAGCTGCTCGTCGCGGACGTGACCGATGGTGGCGCCGTGGTTGCCGGCGACGTCGTCCTCGTCGCAGAGGATGACGGGGACGGTCTTGTTGTCGACGCCCTTGTTGGCCAAAAGCACCGTCTCGCGCTCGGTGCCGGTTGCACCCTTGCAGCCGTGCACGAGGTCGATGGTGCCGCGGTAGACCTTCTTGGACGTGCCGGTCAGCACGCCGTTGGCGTCGATCTCGCACTCGGTCTTGCGACCGCGGTGGCGCAGCTCGTAGTTAAAGTCGCGCACCTGCTCGCAGGCGCCCAGGTAATCGGTATCGATGGTGACCTTGGCGGTATCGCCCAGCAGGTCGCCGGCAAGGCCGGTGGCGCTGGCGCCGGCACCCAGGACAGTGTGCTGCACGTTGACGCGCGCGCCCTCGTCTAGGAACAGGCCGGTGTCGTCGAGTGCGATCCAGCTGTCGTCGAGTGTCTGCGTGCAGGTCACGTTGACGGTGGCGTACTCGTGGGCGCACACACGCAGCACGGAGCCCACGACGCCCTCGCCGGCAACGGGGGAGTCCAGGGCTAGGGCGAGGTCGAGCGTTGCCTGCGGGCGGGCGACGACGTCGATGGCGGCAATCGCAGCCGCTGCGTCGACGCCACTCACGCGCACGGTAACGGCGGCGTGCTGGTAGGCGGGAACATCGATGACGATGCGCTTGGTGGCGTGCTCGGTCAGATACGCATAGGCGGCCTCGCCCATGCCGGTCTCGAAGGCCTCGGCAGGGGAGAGCTCCTCCTCGAGCTTGATGGCGCCGGCCTGGTAAACAGAGGTGGCGGGCACGTCGAGCTCGGTCTCGGGCGTGATGCGGGCACGGTCGGCAGCGTCGCCGGGGGCGGAGGCGCGGCGCTCGGGGAAGCGCTCGGCCATGGCGTCCATGGCGGCGTCGAAGGCGTCGGCCGAGCCGGCAAGCTGCTCGTCCAAGCCCTCGACCTCAACGGCCTCGGCGGGGGCGGCGGCAAGTTCGTCCGAAAGCTCGAGCTTGGTCTGGTTCATCTTGAGCCAGCCCCAAGTTGCGGCCGGCATCGCATTAACCTGCTCGAGCGTGGTCGCAGCGGTGTTCGTGGTCTGTTTCATTATCCGATCGCTCCTTCCATCTCGAGCTTGATCAGGTTGTTCATCTCGACGGCGTACTCAAGCGGCAGCTCCTTGGAGACCGGGTTGGCAAAGCCGTTGACGATCATGGTGCGGGCCTCTTCCTCCGAGATACCGCGGCTCATCAGGTAGAACACCTTGTCGTCGCCGATGCGGCCGATGGTGGCCTCGTGGCCGATGTCGACGTTCTTGGCGCGGATGTCCATAGCGGGGATGGTATCGGAGCGGCTCTGGTCGTCGAGCATCAGCGACTGGCAGCTCACGGTTGCCTTGGAACCCTCGGCCTTGGGTGTCGCCACAATAGAGCTGCGGAACGTCTGGATGCCGCCGCTCTTGGAGATGCCCTTGGTCTCGACGGTCGCCGAGGTCTCGGGGGCGTTGAGCACGACCTTGCAGCCGGTGTCGAGATTCTGCCCGGCGCCGGCAAAGGTGATGCCGGTAAAGCTCGAGCGAGCGCGGCGGCCGTTGAGCACGCTCATGGGGTAGAGGTAGCCCACGTGGCTGCCGAAGGAGCCACTGATCCACTCGATGTCGCCGTCCTCGTCCACGCGCGCACGCTTGGTGTTGAGGTTGTACATGTTCTTGGACCAGTTCTCGATAGTCGAGTAGCGCAGGTGCGCACGCTTGCCCACAAAGAGCTCGACGGCGCCGGCGTGGAGGTTGGCCACGTTGTACTTGGGCGCGGAGCAACCCTCGATAAAGTGCAGGTCGGCATCGTCCTCGACGATGATGAGCGTGTGCTCAAACTGGCCGGCACCCTTGGCGTTGAGGCGGAAGTAGCTCTGCAGCGGGAAGTCCAACTTGGTGCCCTTGGGCACGTAGACAAACGAGCCGCCCGACCATACGGCGCCGTGCAGGGCCGCAAACTTGTGGTCGGTGGGCGGGATGAGCGTCATAAACTTCTCGTGGATGAGCGGTTCCCACTGTGGATCGTGCAGGGCTTCTTCAATACCGGAGTAGACGATACCCATCTTGGACGCGGTGTCCTGCATGTTGTGGTAGACGAGCTCGGAGTCGTACTGCGCGCCGACGCCTGCCAGGTAGCTGCGCTCGGCCTCGGGAATGCCCAGGCGCTCAAAGGTGTTCTTGATGTCGTCGGGCACCGACTCCCAGTCGTGCTTTTGGTCGGTGTTGGGCTTGACGTAGGTGACGATGTTGTCCATGTCCAGGCCCTCGATGGAGGGGCCCCACGTCGGATCGGGAAAACGATTGAAAATCTCGAGGGACTTGAGGCGCAGGTCAAGCATCCACTGTGGCTCGTCCTTCTTGGCGCTGATCTCGCGCACGATGTCGGGCGTGATGCCGGCGTCGAGGCGCTCGAATCCCTCCTCGCCGTAGGTGAAGTCGTAGAGGCTGCGGTCGATGTCCGCGACCTCGGTGCGGTTCTTGGTCATTGCGTCGCCCCTTTACGCCTGCTGCTCGACAGCAGCGGCCTCGGCCTGGGTGCGCTGCTCGGCTGCCTCGCGCTCGAAGGTTTCAAAGCCGTTCTTGTCGATCCAGGGGATGAGCGAGGCGTCGTCCTCGCGCACGATGTGGCCCTTTACCATCACGTGAACGCGGTCGACATCAAGGTGCTCCAGGATGCGCGTGTTGTGCGTGATGATGAGCATGGAGCCGTCGCAGCTCTTGCGGTAGGCGTCCATGCCGTGGCTGACGGTGGACAGGGCGTCGACGTCCAGGCCCGAGTCGGTCTCGTCCAGGATGGCGAGCTTGGGCTGCAGCAGCAGAAGCTGGAGCATTTCTACCTTCTTCTTCTCGCCGCCCGAGAAGCCCACGCCCAGCTCGCGGTTGAGGTAGGCGGTATCCATGTTGAGCTCGGCCGCGAGCTCTTTGACGCGACGGCGGAACTCCTTGCCCTTCATCTCCAGACCGGGGCGGCCGGCGATGCTGGCGCGCAAAAAGCTCGACAGCGGCACGCCTGGGATCTCGACCGGGGCCTGGAAGCTCAGGAACAGGCCGGCACGCGAGCGCTTGTCGGTGGTGAGCTCGGTGATGTCCTGGCCGTCAAAGACAATACGGCCGTCGTTGACGGTGTAGACGGGGTCGCCCATGACCAGGTGGCCAAGGGTGGACTTGCCGGCGCCGTTGGGTCCCATCAGCACGTGGGTCTCGCCGGCGGCGACGTTGAGGTTGACGTTGTGGAGGATGGTCTTCTCGTCCACGGAGGCGGTCAGACCTTCGATGGAAAGCAGCGGATTTGCGCTCATGCTGTCCCTCTCTGTATATGGTGTACTCATGGGTGTGCGAAACCCTAGGAATCTTCTCGGAATAAAGTTACTATGGGTTTGGCGTTAGTCAAGGGAAAACCCGACTAATCCACTCGACTTTTCAAATTCTGGGACAACATAACCTGTTGTGTTTGTCCCATTTACTTAAGAAATGGGACAAACAAACCTGGTTATGTTGTCCCAGATGCGATGGGAGGGTAGGTATGCTCATTTCTTCCAAGGGCCGCTATGCCCTCCGGCTGATGATCTATATCGCGGCGCTGGGCGACGCCGAGGGCAAGATTGCCCTGCGCGAGGTTGCCGACCGCGAGCGTATCTCGCAAAAGTATCTGGAACAGCTGGTTCGTCCACTTATGAAGGCTGGCCTGCTTAAGAGCGTGCGCGGCAAGGGCGGCGGCTACATGATGGCCAAGGATCCATCCGAGGTGCGTGCTGGCGACATCCTGCGCGCTGTCGAGGGCAGTACTGCTCCGGTGGCGTGCGATGGTATCGACAACAGCTGCGCCCGCAGCGATCTCTGCTCGACCGTCAAATTCTGGCGCGGTCTGGACGACGTGATCGAAAAGTACGTCGACGGCGTGACGTTGGCCGACCTTGCTGCCGTCCCCGAGATTAACTTTGACATCAAGCTGTAGGTCGAGCGCAATTCCTTAAGATTTCGCGGAGGGTTGTTGCCGTTTACCGAGGGGTTGTTGTGCAACAACGGGCGAGCTGCAATACTTATTTTTATCTTTGCAAACTGCACTTTAACTACACCAATGCAGGGAGGATCTTATGCAGCCCAAGCATTCTGCGATTGTCGCGGGCCTGACGCTGGCGCTTTCGTTTGGCGCCGTTTCCGCGCCGGCGCCCGCCGCTGCCGAGGAGCCCACGCCGGGCGTTGCCTCGGATGCGACCGATATCGATAAAGGTCTCTATACCCAGCAGTCCTTTTCGGGCGTGCTGAGGTCGGTCCAGGGCGTTTCGTTTGTTAACGTGACTCCCGAGATGAAGTACTTCACCAAATATGAGAGTCACGGCAACTATAACCAGGGCTTTTCGTACGGTGACGGTTATAACGCGCTGGGTTATTACCAGTTCGACCGTCGTTGGTCGCTCATTCCGTTTATGAAGCAGGCCTACAACTACAACCCCGAAAAATACAGCATGCTCAAGGATGCGATTGATCGCGGCAGCGAGATTTCCAACATGAGCAATGCCATGTACGAGAACGGCCAGCTCACCGAGTTGGGCCGTATTGCGCAGGAGGCCTTCCAGGGCGCTTATAACATCGATCCTGTTGAGTTCTCAGCTCTTCAAGATGCCTATGCGTACAACTCGTACTATGCGGTGACCGAGGCGTGGCTCAAGAGTGGCCTGGGCATTGATATTTCGGGCCGTGCCGATTGCGTTAAGGGCATGGTGTGGAGCATCACCAACATGTGCGGCACCGGTGGCTGCAGGGACTTCTTCCGTTGGGCGAATCTCTCCAACGATATGTCCGACCGCGAGTTTGTGACGGCGCTTTCCAACAGTGTGGTCAATAACGTGGCGACCAAGTATTCGAGCCAGCCCCAGTATCATGAGGGCTGGAAGAACCGCTACCGCAATGAGCTGAAGGACTGCCTGGTTTATATCGCCGAGGACGAGGCCGCTGCGACGCCCGTGCAGCCCGAACCTACGCCGGCGCCCTCGCCGACGCCTGATTCGAATGACGACTCGAGCGACGATGCCAACGATGACAGGATGGATGCGCCCTCGACCGGTGCTGACGGTGATGGCTCTGCTGGTGGCACTACCAACAACGGCTCTACCTCGAACGGTTCCGATTCAAACGGCTCTGCTGCGGGCGATTCGTCTTCAAGCTCTGCCGGCAATACGGACAGCGACGCTTCTGGTTCGACCGGCGCTGGCACCTCTAACTCATCCACCGGCTCGAGCGATTCGTCCATTGGCACCGGCTCTAACAACGGCTCCGGCTCTGACGCAACCCCTGGTTCCGATGCTTCCAAGGATGACTCGAATAAGGCGCCGGACGTTCCCGTTGCTTCGCCGGACAAGAAGCCTTCTTTCTCCGAGCAGCTTGGCTCTACGCTGGGCTCTTCGCTGATGGCTGGCGTCAATAACGGCTCGACCCAGAACAAGGGCAACTCTGATCAGGTTTCCACGGAAAAGATCGAAGCCGCAAAGGGCGACTCCAAGGACAAGGCTTCCGAGAAGACCGAATCCGATAAGGGTTCTAGCTCTGAGGAGAAGAGCGACAAGTCCGAACAGAAGAAGGACGAGGATAAGAAGTCTGAATCTGAGGAGAAGGACAAGAGCAAGGCCGAGGGCGAAAAGAAACAGTCCGAAGACGACGACAAGAGCGGTGCTGACAACCAGGTCCAAGAGCAAAATGACTCCAAAACGGTGACCACCACGACCACGACGACTACAACTACCAAGTCCTCGGGCGGCAACATGCCCAAGACGGGCGATCTGATTGTGATGGCGAGCCTTGCCAGCGCGAGCTTGGCCACACTGGGCGCTACGTCTATCGTAAGTGGTAAGCATAAGCTCGATCAGCAGAAGAAGGCTTCTGGGGAGGACGGCTCGGAGGAGTAATCTTCTAGATCGTTTTCTATAAGAGTTTGGGACGGGGTCCGGTGCGGCGGCATCGGGCCCCGTTTTTGTTGTGCAACGATTTGTTATGCCCCCTCGGGGGTCTGCTGCTACCGTTGCCCGAAACGTTTGCATGTCGATATTGTTGCGCTCTACCCGCTCGCTACAATGGGCATCGTGCTGCGTTAGAAGGAGAGTTTACGGTGTCTGAACAGGCGAATTATGGTGTTGCTCATGCGTTTGGCGCACGGTTGCTCAGTTATGCGGATAACGCAGCTCTGCCGGTTGATGTACACGACTTTTCCGATGCAATCAATCGGTGTTTACTCGTCGATAAGACTATGTTTATTGCCGATATATTGGACAGCGAAGCACCTGTTGCGGTTTGCTGTCGGCCCAAGGGTTTTGGCAAGAGCATGAATCTATCGATGCTCAAATGCTATTTGGAACGACCTGATCACCGGCGGCCGGATCGAAGCCCGTTCGTCGGCTCCCAGATTTGGCAGGCGGGCGGCGGTCACTATCGTGATGAGTACGCGTGTTATCCGATCATCACGCTCGACTTTTCAGCTGCCGCTGCGGGGCGCGACGCCGATGCTGCGGCGGCTATTCGCAGCGCTGTCGCGAACGAGTGCGCCCGATTGCTGCCGCTGCTTGCCGCACCTGATCTGTCAAGACGTGAAGTCCGTCTTATCGAGAGGGCGGCGCGTGGGGTGGCCAGCGATAAGGAGATCGATGCGGCGCTTGGCGTGCTTATCAAGCTGCTCCAGGCAGCTTTCGATGAGCAGGTTGTTCTTCTGATAGACGACTACGACGCGGTATGTCCAAAGCGTTTGGACGCTAAGGACGACGGTAGCGTGGATTCCCTAGAGTCGCTCAGCCGAATGTTGTTCGACACCATTGCCGATGCCGGCGACTCGTTGCGATTGACGTGTCTGATGGGCGAGCGCCCCGGTCATGCCGAGTTTGCGTTGTCCCAACGTGGGGTTTCCTATCGGTCGGCGACAGCGTTGTCGAGTTGGTGTGATCGATGGTTCGGTTTTTCGGACGACGAAGTCCAAGTGCTGTTGGATTGCATCGGTCGCAACGGCTGTCTGGATGACGCGCGTGAGTGGCTCGAGGGCTATCTGTTTGGTGGTTTTTATTGCTCGAGCCCGGAGCGCGTGGTGGACTACGCACAGCGCGATTGCGTCGCGCCCGTTCGGGCGGATCTGTATGGTTACGCCGACCGTCTGAGCGCATGCGTCGGTGACTGGAATCTCATGCGCCTGTCCGCATTGTTCGATTTGGTTGAGCCGCATGGGTTTATTGAGGCGCCAGTGCATGTGCATGCCGAGGAGGTCGATGCCGCCAAGCCCGAAGATATCTGGACTGCGCTGTATCTGTCTGGATTTCTTACGACGGACATGACAGGGCATTCGGAGGACGGCGCGTGCCTTCGTTCCCTGCGCCTGCCTAACAACGAAGTGCGTCAGGCGCTCCGTCTTGTAATTCTGGAATGGTTTGAGTGCGCCGTTGAGGACGTTGGAGTTATCGACTCGTTCCATGACGGGTTGTGTCGAGGAGACGAGGACGCTGTAAAGCAAGCTTTGAGCTGTGCTATCGGCGATCTGGGCATCGATGTGGACAAATCAGATATGACGACAGCCTATCATCTGGCGCTGCAGGGGCTTTGCTTTGGACTGTCCGGCTATTGCAATCCCAGCTCCAAGCGAAGTGGCGTCTCGGATCGCTGGGATATCCAGGTGATTCCCACCGGTCGGGTGTTTGACGTGGCCGACACGCTCGGCATGCTCGATGAGCGACCGCTCATTACGATCAACATGTTGTATGACCCTGGCGTCGATGCCCTGGGCCTGGAACTGTTAGCGGTTCAGGCGCTGCTCGACATAGAGCGCGACGGCATCGATGATATCCGCGTGCCGCGCCCCGCCGTCGGGCGCATGCGTTGGGGCTTTGGTTTTGACGGTCAGCGTGTGTCCGTGGTGTGTCAACGACTGTAGCGGCGGGCGAAAGCCCTTTACTACTCGGCGTCCTTCAGGGGCGGCATGGGCTTCCAGTTGGGATCCTTAACGATCTTGCGGGCGTCCTTCATGCCGCGACGCAGCGCCGGAATGCCGGTCTTAAAGCATTTGTCGACTGCTGCCAGACGAATGAACTCCTTGCAGAAGGTCGCGGCATTGCCCAGACGGAACAGCACGGGGTGGTAGTCGCCGTAGATCTGCATGTAGCGTGCCAGATAACCGCGGTTGCGCATGATGTAGTAGCGGTTGGTGTCGCTCGTGGAGTTGAGCTGGCGCTTGCCGGCGATATCCCAGTTAGAGACGGCGCGGGCGCGCTTGAGCACCACGTCGGCAACCACGGCGGCGGGGAAGTGCTGGCTGGCCACGTAGCCGTAGCAGGCATCGTCGCCGTAGATAAAGAAGCGCGCGTCGGGCAGGCCAATCTTGTCGACCACGCGGCGCGAGAACATGCCGCCCTCAAAGCACAGTTGGTTCATGGTGCGGTAGCCCTCGGGTCCCAAATCCCACTTGGCGATGGGGTTAGGGATGCCGAGCGAAAGGATGAGCTGGTACTGCCAAAAGAAGGCGCCGCCGTCAAAGTCCAGGCGCGAACCCTGAATGACGTCGTAACAGTCGGTCCACTTGGCCAAGCGCTCGATGCCTTCGGGGATGACGAGCACGTCGTCGTCCATCACCCAGAACCACTGGGCGCCCAGGTCGTAGGCGCATTTGGTGCCGGCGGAGAAGCCACCCGCGCCGCCACCGTTTTCAAGCTGCGGCGCGTATATAACGCGGTCGGTGCCACCCTGTGAATCGGGCTGGTCGGTGTCGATGCCCCACAGGTTGGCGAGGCGCTCGTTAAATGCGGTGCACATGGCCTCGGTCTCGCGCGAATTCTCGTTATCGACAATCACGATGCGCCAGGGCGTTGCCGTGAGCTCGGTCATGGAGTCGAACAAGTTGGCCAGGAGTTCCTGGCGCTTGTACGTGACGACAACGATGGCGAGCTTATCGATGGGGGCGGGAAGGGTTGAAGGCATGGGGCAATATATCCTTTCACGCGCGGCGCGCGAGCGCTGCGCGGAAGCTATCGAATACGTCCTTGGGACTGTCCTATTGTAAAGGCTCGGCGCACCTTGACGGCAAGCTTTGAATAAAACGCAGGAACCTGCTACGGGCCCGCCGCATGACGTGCGGCTACTTTGCCCGCAAGAGGCTCCATAGATTATATAAACGTCCGCTGGCGCGCTGACCCTTTGATACCATGAAACGACAGGTATTTCCTAAGGAGCACATTTGTCTACTAACGCCTCTGGCAGCCCTGTTCTGTCGCTGCTTATTCCCATTTACAATGTTCAGCGCTACCTGCGCGAGTGTCTCGATTCCGCCCTGGCGCAGACGCTCAAGGATATTGAGATCATCTGCATTAACGACGGGTCGACCGACAACTCGCCGGCGATTATCCGCGAGTATATGGAGCGCGATGGGCGCGTCAAGATGATCGACAAGGCCAACAGCGGCTACGGCGACTCGATGAACCACGGTCTGGAGATGGCGCGTGGCAAGTACGTTGGCATCTTGGAGTCCGATGACTTTATGGCGCCCGACGCACTCGAAAAGCTTGTCTCGGCCGCCGATAGCAATAATGCCGACTTTGCGAAGGCGAACTTTGATTTCTACTGGTCTAAGCCCGAGGAGCGCCGTTCGCTGCACGAGATGTTTAAGGCAAGGGATTGTGGCAAACCGGTGCATCCCAGCAATACGACGCAGTTCTTTAAGCAAAAACCGTCGATTTGGTCGGCCGTGTACCGTCGTGATTTTCTTGAGCGCAACGGTATCAAGTTCCTGCCGACTCCGGGGGCATCCTTTCAGGACACGTCATTCGCCTTTAAGGTGATCGCGTGCGCCGATAAGGCTGTTTACCTGCATGATGCCGTGTTGTCGTATCGCCAGGACAACGAGAATTCCTCGGTCAATTCTTCGGCTAAGGTCTTTTGCGTCAATACCGAGTATGCCGAGATTGAGCGTTGGATTCGAGAGGATTATGCCCGCGACCACGCAGGTGATGACGTCGCGCGCATGCTCAAGTTCAATCAGCTCATTAAGTACGATTCGTATATGTGGAACTATGTGCGCTTGGCGCCTAAGTTCTATAAGGAGTTCCTGGTGCAGATGGCCAAGGAATTTCAGGCGGCCTTGGACGCGGGGGAGTTTTCGCTTGACGATCTCAAGCCGTGGAAGCGCGCGAATCTCGCTGCCATCCTCAAAGATCCTGAGGGCTGGGTTGACGAGCATCCGAGCTTTGCGACGGATGGTGCCTTGGGGCGTGCTAAGTATTACGCCTCGGTTGGAGGCCCAGGCGTGGTCGCCGCCTTCCTCATCGAATCGCTGAGGGGGTAGGTCGGCATGGGAGAGGCCTCGGGTCCTAAAGCTACCATTGTCGTCCCCGTTTACAACTCTGCGCGCTCCATTCAGCGATGCCTCGATTCGCTGCTGGCTCAGTCCGAGCGCTCGATTCAGGTTGTCTGCGTCAACGACGGTTCGACTGATGATTCGTTGAACGTGTTGCGCCAGATCGCGCAGGCCGACGATCGCGTACTGGTGATTGACCAGGAAAACGCGGGCGTCTCGTGTGCTCGAAATGCCGGTATCGATGCCGCCGAGGGCGAGACCGTCTTTTTTGTGGACGCCGACGATTACATCGATGTCCAGACGGTCGAGCGTGTGCTGCATGCCATGGAGTCTGCAGATGCCGAGGCCGCCGTTTTTGGCGGCGTCTGTGAACCTGCCGATGCTGCCCCCAAACGCGTCCATCAACTCATGAGCCCCAAAGCTGGTACCTTCGGCGCCCGTGATTCCCAACTGCTGTTCCATTCGAATGCGCAGCCCTATGCCTGCCGTGCGGCTTTTTCGCGCGAGCTGCTTAATCGCGAAGGCATTCGCTTCGCCCCCGGTTTGGCTTTGGGCGAGGACGTCGTCTTCCAATTTGCGGCTTATGCGCTTGCCCGCAAGACCGTTGTCATGCCGGACAAGTTCTACCACTACGTGATGGAGAGCGAATCGGCGACGCACGAGTTCAACAGTGCCGAGGCTCGCGCCAAAAAGCTTGACGCCCACATGAGGATGCTCGAGGAGGTCTTGGAGGACTGGTCGGCCTACGGTCTTTTGGACCTGTGTCCCGGTGAGCTGATAACTTGGTTTTTGGACCTCATTGTGTTCGACCTGGCGCGCTTGGATGCCGATGACTTCCATCGCGTGGCGGCTCGCGTCAACATGGATCTCACGACGTTTTTGGGAACGGAGTGGGCGGATATGCCTGCTAAGGGCGCCGTTCGCCGTGTTGCCCACAAGCTCGTTGCGGCGACCACGGGCGTTTCGATGGCAGACGCCACGCTGTTTTATCTTTCGACTCGCGGTCTCAAAGCCTGCCTGGAGCGCTTTCTCTAATTCCAAGCGCTGCCGCCCGCCGCAACTCGGCTGCTAAAATAACCCTGTTACACGCTATTCAACAGGAGGTTCTCTTGCAGAACTCTGATACCCCTAAAGTTTCGCTGCTTGTTCCCATCTGCAATGTTGAGCGCTACCTGCGCGAGTGCCTCGATTCCGCCGTGGCGCAGACGCTCAAGGACATCGAGATCATCTGCATCAACGACGGCTCCACCGATAGCTCGCCAGATATCATCCGCGAGTACATGGAGCGCGACCCCCGTGTAAAGATGATCGACAAGGCCAACAGCGGCTACGGCGACTCGATGAACCGCGGCCTGGAGATGGCGCGCGGCGAGTACGTGGGCATCCTTGAGTCCGACGACTTTATGTTTGAGGATTCGCTCCAAAAGCTGGTCGCCAAGGCCGATGCCGAGCATGCCGATGTGGTAAAGGGCGACTTTTACCTGTATTGGTCCACGCCCAGCGAGCGCCGTGAGCTGTTTGGGATCATCGACGAGCATATGACGGGCGCCGCGTATCGCCCCGTCGATCGTCCGGGCATCTTCTACCGCAAACCTTCCATTTGGTCGGCTATCTATCGGCGCGAGTTCCTCAACGACAATCAGATTCGGTTCCTTCCCACGCCGGGTGCTTCGTATCAGGATGCGGGTTTTAACTTTAAGGTCTGGGCATGCGCCGAGCGTGCCGCGTTTATCGCGGACCCCATTTTGTGCTATCGCCAGGATAACGAGAAGAGCTCTGTTAATTCGCCCAACAAGGTGTTTTGCGTGTGCGACGAATATGCTGAGATGCAGCGCTTTTTGGATGAACGCCCCGAGCTTAAGGCTCAGCTTCAGGGCATTTTAATGCGCATGAAGGTCGATACGTACCGTTGGAATGATGAGCGCCTGGTCGATGAACTGCGCGAGCAGTTTTGGGAGAAGGCCTCTCCCGAGCTCAAGGCCGACTGGGATGCCGGTCGCTTTGACCTGTCGCTGTTCGATCCGCGTGGCGAGACCGACTTGCGCCTGATGGTCAAGTCGCCCCGCGCCTATATTGATTCGCGCTTTGGCTTTAAAAAGCCGGGCAAGATCAATACGTTTAAGCACTACTTTAAGATTGGCGGGCTGCCGCTGGTCTGGCGCGTGCTGACGTATCAGCGCACCTACGGTGATAATCCGCACCCCGATGACGTTCCGGTCGCACAGTAGGAGCACTTGACTATGGCTACCCCCAAGATTTCCGTTGTCGTTCCCATCTATAACGTGGAGGAGTGCCTGGCCTGGTGCCTGGACTCCCTGCTTGCGCAGGACATGCCCGATTGGGAAGGCGTGCTGGTCAACGACGGCTCGCCGGACGGTTCGCGCGATATTGCGGCTGCCTATTGCGAAAAGGACGCGCGCTTTAAGCTTGTCGATAAGCCCAACGGTGGCCTGTCGAGCGCGCGCAATGCAGGTATCGCCGCGTCCACGGCTCCTATCATCGCGTTCTTAGATTCCGACGATCGCTTTACGCCCGATGCATGCCGCGTGATCGTCGATGCCTTTGAGCGCGAGGGCTGCGACGTTTTGACCTTTGGCGCGAATCCGTATCCGCTGGAGGCGGGGTATCCGTGGCTTAACTATGTGCTGAGCCCGCGTGATGTGTCGTTTGTGGGCTATAGCTCCGACCTGCTGTTTAAGGAAGCGTCTCGCCCCTTTGCATGGCGTACCGCCTGCAAGCGCGAGTTTTTGCTGGGCAACGGGATCGTGTTTGACGAAACCGTTAAATATGGCGAGGATCAGGTCTTCGATTTTGCCGTGTACGGTCGCTCGCGCAAGACCGCGCTTATCTCGAACAAGCTGTATGACTACCGCGTGGCGCGCAAGGGTTCGCTCATGGACACCATGCGCTACGACGACGAGACACGTCTGCTGGAGCACGTGAAGATTTACTCCGCGGTGCTGGCTGACTGGCAGCGCGACGGTCTCGATGTCCGGCATGCCGATGACCTGGCATATTTCCTGTGCGATCTGGTGCTGTACGACGCGCTCAGGTTGCTGGGCTCGGACTGCGGCAAGGTGTTTGCTGCCGTCGCCGCGGCTCTTGCCGGTTCTGCCGTGGGCAGCGATGCTGTGCTCGCACAATGCGCTCCTTCTGTTTCTGCTATGGTGCGTGCGGCGCTTACCAGCAAGGCCCCCAATGCCCGTGAGTGCAAAAAGCTCATGTTCGATTACGACGTCTTGAGGTTTGGGCGTCTGGGTGCCTGCAAGCGCATGGCAGCGAACGCCCTGGGAAAGCGAGAAGTGTAGATGAGTATCAAGCGTTTGGCACTTTGCCGCAGTCAGGGCCGTCTGTTTGTGCTGCTTCGTTTTGCCGGTCAGGATGTCGCCGCGCTTATTGAGCGGGAGGGTTCTCAAGCGTTTGCCCATGCGACGACGAGCGGTTCTTCTGTGCCGTCGCTGGCGTTCCCGGTCGATCATGGCCGTGTACTGGCGCTTTGCCCTTCCGTTTCCGATTACGAGCGCGAGCTCGCCGTCTTGGTGCTTCCCTTTTTGGACGGCTCTACGATTGACGTCACATTTGCATCCGGTGACCAAAGGTTGGGCTCCATTCGCCTCGATAGCCGCGTGGCCAAGCTGGAATCCAAGATTAACTACAAAGCTAAGCCTGCGCTGTGTGCGCTTATCCGCGATGCGCAGCGTGGCGAACACTGCGGCCTCTACGAGATCGATGCCATTCGCTATTTGCCGGCAGACGCCGGCGCGGTGTGGCGCTATGAGGTTACCTGGGCGGGAGACCCCCAGTGCGCACCTGAGCTCCAGATCTTCGATACGCATATGAATGCCATCGATGTCACCGTGCATGTGTTCGAATCGCAGGTCAATGTGCCGCAGCAGAACGGATGCCGTGTCAATAAAACGTATCTGAGCGTAGAGATGCCTCAGGATATACGAGATTTTGTCGCGATTGTGAGCGATCCCACAGAGCGGATCCAGAACGGGTTTTGCGCTATGGATGGTCGCCTGTACAACGGCATGGTCGACGATAGCTGGAACCGCATGAAGGACGCGCGTGCAGACGACGCAGCTTATCGGCGTTGGTTTGAGCAACATCGCGCAAAGCCGGCCGATTTGGTGTGCCAGCGTGTCGCTTCGGCGGCCTTTGCCTATAGGCCGCTTGTGAGCATTGTGGTGCCGTGCTACAAGACTGATCGGGTCTACCTGCGCGAGCTGCTGGACTCGGTGCTAGCCCAGAGCTATGACAACTGGGAATTGCTCCTTATGGACGCCTCGCCCGAATGGGACGCGGTGGCCGCCCTTGCGGCAGGCGCTCACGACGAGCGCGTTCGTCGCATCGAGCTTCCCGGCAACGGCGGCATTGTGCTCAACACCAACGCTGGTATTGAGCAAGCGACGGGCGACTACATCGCGTTCTTGGACCACGATGACATCCTGGAACCGGACGCGTTATTCCACTATGTTGCCGCGCTGAACAAGGTTGCCGAGGGCGAGCGTCCCCAGGTCCTGTTCTGCGACGAGGACATGTTCCAGAAAACGGGGGAGTGGGGCCAGCCGGTCTTTAAGACGCGGCTCAACGTCGACCTGCTCTATAGCCATAACTGCGTGACGCATTTTCTGATGGTGGAGAAGGCACTTATCGATCGCATTGGCATGTCTCCGGAAGATGTTGCGGGTGCCCAGGACTACGACCTGACGCTCCGCTGCCTTGCGGCGGGCGCACGGTTTGAACATGTTGCGCACGTGCTGTATCACTGGCGCGTGCATCCGGGATCGACCGCCGATGGTTCTGCCGATAGCAAGCCGTATGCTATCGAGGCCGGGCGCCTTGCGCTGCAGCGCCACTTTGATTCGTTGGGCGTTCACGGGACGGTCGAGGAGACCGAGACGCCGTTTGTCTACCGCATGCGCTATGCGCTGCCGGAGCCTGCGCCGCTGGTGAGCATTGTGATTCCCACCAAGGATCACATTGAGACGCTCGACGCCTGTGTAATGTCGATCGCCCAGAGAGTCACGTATGCCAATTACGAGATTGTCTTGGTGGAGAACAACAGCGAAGCCCCGGAGACGTTTGCGTATTACGAAACCCTGCCAGAGCGCGTGGCTGCAGCATCTGAAGGCAAGGGCATCGCGCGCGTTGTGTACTGGCCGGGCGAGTTCAATTACTCTCAGATCATTAATTTTGGCGTGGAGCATGCCAAGGGCGATTACCTTCTGCTGCTGAACAACGACACCGAGGTCATAAGCCCCTACTTTATCGAAGAGATGATGGGCTATATGCAGCGTCCCGATGCGGGCGTGGTGGGCGCCAAGCTCTACTTTGCCGATCATCTGGTGCAGCACGCGGGCATTGTGGTTGGCGTGCGTGGCGCACTTGCCCATGCCAACCAGGACTTCTCGGCAAAGCGCGAGGGCTATCTTGCCCGCGCTGTGCGCCCGGGCAACTTTAGCGCCGTAACGGGTGCCTGCCAGATGGTGCGACGCGACGTATTTGAGCGCGTCGGCGGCTACAACGAGGAATTCGCCGTTGGCTTTAACGACGCAGACTATTGCCTGCGCGTATGGGAGGCGGGCTACCGCACCATCTATACGCCCTATGCCGAGCTGTATCACTACGAGTTCACCTCGCGTGGCAGGGAAGAGGCCAACGAGGAAAAGCTGCGCCGCTGGAAGCGCGAGCAAGCGCTGTTCATGCAGCGCTGGCCTGAGTTTTTCTTGACGGGCGATCCATGGTTGGGGCCGAACCTATCTGCCGAGAGCGAGTACTTCTCGCTATAGTGCGAGGTGATGTGGAAATCCAGCATAGGGCGGCGGCGTGCCATGATGTATTTGCATGAGCGTCCGGCTGTTTATTAGGTATTTACAGTTAGGATAAAATTAGATTTGTTATTTCATCAAATACGCTGGAGAGCGCAATGAATAGTCCTATTCGTCAACAAGATATGTGCGATCAAAAGCCTTGGCTTACTCCTTGGGAACAAGTCTCCCATCTTAAGAGCAAGGGTGTCCGTTTCCGCTATATGAGCGAGGCAGAGGCGGTCGAGTATCTGACGAAGAACAACAATTACTTTCGCTTGCGCTCGTACCGCACCGGATTTCCAAAGGTTTCTGATGGAAAACGCAAGGGTGAATATGTCAACTTAGATTTCAAGATGCTTGTTGACCTTTCGATTATTGATATGTTGCTTCGAAACGAGATGATTTCGCTCACTCTTGATATTGAGCACTTCTGCAAAGTTGACTTGCTGGGCAGGATAGAGCAGCATGCCGAGGACGGTTACGAAATCGTTCAAGACTATTTAAGCGAGCAGGATACATTTGATAGCAAGGGGAATGTGACCAACTGGGTCAAAAAAGAGATTTCACGTTGTGAGTCGAGTGCCTATTCTGCAGGCATTCTTGCAAAATACAGTGGTTTTAATATGCCTGTCTGGGCCTTTCTGGAAGTTATTACCTTTGGCGCCTTTAATTCATTCATTTTGTTTTGCGCCAAACGGTTTGACGATGATGAGCTTCGCGATAGGTTTTATTTGCTTCGCGTGGCAAAAGATCTCCGCAACGCGTGTGCTCACAATAGTTGCATTCTTAATGGTCTTGCTTCGGGTGAGAATGCCCGAAGGGCAAATAACGGTGTTATGAAGGCATTGAGCAAAATAGATGGGATTGGCTCTTATCAGCGTAAGGCAAGGATGAGCAATGAGCGAATACGCCAGATTGTCACAACGCTATATCTGCACAAAGAGGTGTCGTCTAAAGGCGTTATTAAGCACAAAGCACAATCGCTTTCCAAGTTTATTTCTAGGGCAAATCGCAACATCAACTACTATAAAGGTGCGGAGGTCATAACTTCCTCCTTCTCGTTTTTGTCGAAAGTGATCGGCGCATGGTATTTCTGTGACGCTGAAGATATGCCTTCTTGCGATTCCTAGGCATCTGGTGCAAAATATTTCCCACTTCGAAAAGCGGTTCGGCCGTTTTGCAAGGGGGCTTCTCTTTATGGGACGCCCTCTATTTTTTTATGCCGCGCAAATCGGAAGATATTACGTTTTCGGCTACTGCTTTTTTCAATCCCCAACGGTTGTAGATCAATACCTACCGCTCGCACTTGTTGCTTAACAAATGGCGAGGTTGGTGGGCTAAGTTAGTGACAGTGTTTTGTTGGAGGAGGGCAAATGCCCTATGCCGAGCTGTGCCACTACGAGTTCACCTCGGGCGGCAGGGAAGAGGTCAATGAAGAAAAACTGCGCCGCTGGAAGCGCGAGCAGGCGCTGTTCATGCAGCGCTCGCCGGAGCTCTTCCTCAACGGTGATCCGTGGTTGGGGGGTAGTGTCGAGAAAGTTGGTGTAGCGTCCGATCCGAAGCGAGTCGGCCCGGCGTCCAGGAACCTGGAACACAGTTGATATCCTATGCCGTCTCGATCCTGTCCGCAAGCTCGAGGCCGGATTCAATCATCTTCCTGGCCTCGGCTTCCAGCCGCGCCCAGTCGACCGTCCCGTCGAGCCCGCGCGTGCGGCCCTCGTCGTAGAGCTCCCTCATCTTCGCCTCCGAGAAGTACCTGGATTCCTGCCATGTCTCGTCCTGCTCGCGCATGACCGCGCCGGCCAGCCGCACCAGCGACGCCGTCGAGGGGAACGCCTGCACCACCCTCGACCTGCGCTTTATCTCGCGGTTCGTCCGCTCCTGGACGTTGTTGGTGCGCAGGCGCTTCCAGTGCGACGGCGGGAAGTCGAGGTATGCCAGGGCGTCCGGCTCGGCCCCCTCGAGGATCGCCGCCGCCCTCGGGTAGCACCCCTCCAGCATGTCGCACGCCGCGTGGTACATGGCGGTCACGGTGGCGGCGTCGCGCCCGCGGAACACCTGCGAGACGATCCTGCCCACGCGGCGCTTCAGCTGCCAGGAACCCGCCTCGCGCATGCAGTCGCGCATGAGGTGGACGGCGCAGCGCTGCCATGCCGCCCCCTGGAAGACCTCCGCCGCGGCCGCGACGAGGCCCTCGA
>CAJLPI010000003.1:0-153038 GCA_905208535.1 uncultured Collinsella sp.
AGGAGCAACAGCAGCACCAGCGAGGAATGGGCGGCATGGAGCTGTAAAAGAAGCCCCGACCGCGGTTGGAACGACCGGCAACATCGCCGTAATCGTCGCCGTTGCGCTTGCCGTCGCGACGCGCCTGCTCAAGCTTCTTCTTGCTCTTGGACTTGCCGCGCTTGGTCTTCTTCTTCGCCTTAAAGGCCGCAGGGTCGCGCTCGGGATCAACCGCGGGCGGGTTGGGACCCACGTGCAGGTCGCCGGCCTCGTAGATGTCGGCGGTCTTGTCCATGAGCTTCTCGATCTCGTAGAACTCGTCCACGTCCTGCTCGGTCACAAACGTGATGGCCCAGCCCAGCTCGCCGGCGCGGCCCGTACGGCCAATGCGGTGGATATAGTCAGTCGGCTCGGCCGGCACGTCAAAATTCACAACGTAGCGCACGTCGCTAATGTCGATGCCGCGGGCGAGCACGTCGGTTGCCACCAGCACGTCGACGGTGCCGTCGCGGAAGGCCGAAAGGGCACGCTCGCGCTGGGCCTGGCTGCGGTTGCCGTGAATCGCGGCGGCCTTGATGCCCTTACGCTCCAGACGACGGCAGCAGCTGTCGGCGCGGTGCTTGGTGCGCATAAAGACGATAGTGCGCTCCGGACCCTCCTTCTTGAGGAACTCGGGCAGCAGGTTGTTCTTGGCCTCTATGGACACCGGGAACACAAACTGGTCGACGGTGTCGGCGGTCGACGTGGCGGGCGCGATCTCCACGCGAGCCGGGTCGCTCACCAGGTCGGTGATCTCGCCCACGGCCTCCTCGTCGAGCGTCGCCGAGAACAGCAGCGTCTGGCGCTCGGCCGGCGTCTCGCGCACAATGCGGCGGACGGCGGGCAAAAAGCCCATGTCGAGCATGCGGTCGGCCTCGTCGAGTACCAGCACTTTGACCTCGTCCAGGTGGCAAGCGCCCTGCTCGATCAGATCGACCAGACGGCCCGGCGTGGCGACCAGAATGTCGCAGCCGTACTTGAGCGCCGCGGTCTGCGGCTTGTAGCTCACGCCGCCCACGACGGTCACGGCAACGTGGCCCGTGACGTCGGCGATCTTGCTCGCGACCTCGTCGATCTGCTGGGCGAGCTCGCGCGTGGGGGTGATGACGAGCATCACGGGGCCACGGCCGTTGCCCTCGGGCTTTTTAGCACCGCGACGGCGGTTGCGGCCGCCGCGCTCGCGCACGGGTTTGGGAGGAGCGATGTGCTCCAGATTGTTCATGGTCGGCAGCAAAAAAGCGGCCGTCTTGCCGGTGCCAGTCTGAGCGGCAGCAAGCAGGTCGCGGCCCTCGAGCACCACGGGGATTGAGCCGGCCTGCACGGGCGTCGGCGCCGTGTAGCCCAGGTTCTCGATGGCACGAAGCATCTCGTCGGAAAGGCCCAGCTCGTCAAAGGCGGGCAGGCTCTCGGTAGCGGACTCGACGGCCTGGGCGGCGCTGGCCTCGTCGGCAGCATCGAAGGCAGCCTGGGTCATGGCCTCGCGGGTCTCGTCCAGAATCTCGGCGTCCGTGACGTCGGATACAGAATTACGCATATGTTGTTGTTCCTTATCTGCACGCGCAATGAGCACGGCATGCGGCCGCGCGGGCGTGCTTGGTAGTGCGCTAATACATACAAAAACAGGTGCGCACAGAGAGGACGTTGCTCAGCACGCTGGCGATCGCTTTGGCAGCCCTATCACGCGCCGTCCAGACGCAGCAGCTCTAAGCGATGGAGCAGATTCGCCGCCGGTTAGTATACCCGCGCTTCGCATGCCCCCACGTAAACCACAGATGACGGAGCGGACGAGGCGGGCCTGGGCCGATTGTCTCAATCTGTAACAGTTACGAGACAAAACCGGGTCTACACGTTACAGATTGAGACGAACTCAAACATCGCAAAACATAATCTCGATCTGTAACAGTTAGAGGTCATTTTCCCCGCTAGATGTTACAGATCGAGATGTTTGACATGAGCTGCCAACGATTGAGCAGCCACCCGCATCTGTAGCGAAATGTCATACATTTTCATCCCCACTGGACACCCCCAGGGGGTATGGGTGTATAGTATCGGCAGGTTAACAATTCCAACACCGAACTGCAGAAAGGAGAAACCATGGCTCAAGATAAGTTCGACGTGGGCGGCATGACATGCGCCGCCTGCCAGGCGCATGTGGATCGCGCCGTGAGCAAACTCGACGGCGTCCAAAGCGTCGCGGTCAACCTGCTCGCCGGTTCCATGATGGTCGACTACGACCCCGCGCAGGTCACCTCCGACGACATCTGCACCGCTGTCGACCGCGCGGGCTACTCGGCCTCGCCCATCAGCACGGGCACCGACGCTGTCCAAAGCGGAAGTGCGCAAGCCAGGTCCGGCGCCGCGCATATGGAGTCGCCGACCAAAAAGTTGGAGGCCGCCGCCTCTGCCATGCGCACCCGCCTCATCGTCTCGATCATCTTCCTCATCCCGCTGTTCTACATAGGCATGGGGCACATGCTCGGTTGGCCACTGCCCGGCGTCTTCACCGACCATGCCCACAGCATGACGCTCGCCCTCACCGAGCTCGTCCTGCTCATCCCCATCGTCTATGTCAACGACGCGTACTTTATCAATGGGTTTAAATCGCTCGCGCACGGCGCGCCTATCATGGACGCCCTCATCGCCGTGGGCGCCACCGCGTCCATCGCCTGGTCGCTCTACGCCATGTTCATCATGGCCGACCAGCTAGCCGCAGGTCAGGTGCACGAGGCCATGATGACGAGCATGGACAACCTATATTTTGAGAGCGCCGGCACCATCCTGTCGCTCGTCACCGTGGGCAAATACCTCGAGACGCGCAGCAAGTCCAAAACCGGCGGCGCTATCGAGGCGCTCATCGACTTAGCACCCAAGACCGCGACCGTCGTGGCCGAGGACGGTATCGAGGCCACCGTCGACGTCGATGCCATTCTGCCCGGCCAGGTGCTGCGTGTGCGCCCCGGCGAGTCCATCCCCGTCGATGGCGTGGTGCTCGAAGGCAGCTCGGCCGTGGACGAGAGCGCGCTCACCGGCGAGTCTATCCCCGTGGAAAAGACCGCCGGCGACACCGTCAACGCCGCCACCGTCAACCGCACCGGTTCGTTTACCTTCCGCGCCACGCGGGTTGGTGCCGAGACATCGCTCGCCAAGATTATCCAGCTCGTCGAGGACGCCAACGCCACCAAGGCGCCCATCGCCCGCATGGCCGATAAGGTCGCCGGCGTATTCGTGCCCGTGGTGTTCGTGATCTCGGCCGTGACCTTTGCGGCGTGGATGGCACTGACCGGCAGCATCAACGAGGCGCTCACCTCCGCCGTGGCCGTGCTGGTGATCAGCTGTCCGTGCGCACTGGGTCTGGCCACGCCCGTCGCCATTATGGTGGGCACCGGCAAGGGCGCCGAGATGGGCATTCTGTTTAAGAGCGCCGAGGCGCTAGAGAACCTGCGCAACGTGGGCACCGTGGTGCTCGATAAGACCGGCACCGTCACCCGCGGCAAGCCGGCCGTGACCGATATCATGGTGGCCACGCGCGCTGACGGCTCGCCCGCCATGAGCGAAAAGGCGCTGCTCAAGCTTGCCGCCGCGCTGGAGCGCTCGAGCGAGCACCCGCTGGCCGAGGCAATTATGGCCGAGTGCGAGGCGCGCGGAATTGTCGCGCGCATGGTCGAGGACTTTGCCGCCGTGCCTGGACGAGGCGTTACGGCGCGCGAGGGACAAAACGTCATCGCTGCCGGCAACGTTCGTCTGATGAGCGAGCTGGGTATCACCGTGCCCGCCGGCCTTGCCGAGCAGTTCGCTGCCGAGGGCAAGACGCCGCTGTTCTTTGCCAAGAACGGCGAGCTTGCCGGCACCATTGCCGTGGCTGACGAGGTCAAGGAGACGAGCGCCGGGGCCATTGCCGCGCTCCGCAAGCTCGGCGTCGATGTGCGCATGCTCACTGGCGACAACCGCGTGACGGCCGAGGCCATCGCCCGCCGCGTGGGACTGAGCAACGAACAGGTTATCGCCGACGTCCTGCCCGCCGACAAGGAACGCCACGTGCACGAACTGCAGGATGCGGGCAGCAAGGTCGCCATGGTGGGCGACGGCATCAATGACTCCCCCGCCCTGGCGCGCGCCGACGTGGGACTTGCCATTGGCACCGGCGCCGACATCGCCAAGGAGGGCGCCGACGTGGTACTCATGCGCAGCGACCTCATGGATGTTGCGCGGGCCATCGAGCTTTCGCGCGCCACGATTCGCAACATCAAGCAGGACCTGTTCTGGGCGCTGTTCTACAACGGCATCGGCATTCCGCTCGCCGCGGGCGTGTTCTTCCCGCTCACCGGCTGGCAACTCTCGCCGATGTTTGGCGCTGCAGCCATGAGCTTATCGAGCGTGTGCGTCGTAAGCAATGCGCTGCGCCTGAAATCCTTTAAGCCTAAAGTGGCAAAATAGGCTCACCATTAAGTCCATTTAGAACGGGTTTTCCAGGTGCCCGAGATTGACCTGAAAGAGGAGCGACGCGTACTTTGGTACGCGAGCGACGGCTTGAAGGTCAAGGTCAGGTGCCTGGGAAAGCCGACATAGCAGAGAGGAATACCCATGCGTTACACGATTAAGACTTCCGGCCTTATGTGCGGCCACTGCGACGCCACCGTCGAGACGGCGTTGCTCAACGTGGTCGGCGTGACCGACGCCGACGCCGATCACGAGACTCAGACCGTACAGGTGGAGTGTGCCGACACCGTGACCGCCGAGCAGCTCGCTGCCGCCGTCGAAGGCGCCGGCGAGAAATTCCATGCTCTGTCCGTAACTGCCGCGTAACGACCCACGCGCACCCCGATCAGAAACGAGAACCCGCCATGATGGCAGACCATAAATCGGTGACCCGCATGCTCAAGACGGCACGCGGTCAGATCGACGGCATCCTGCGGATGGTCGATGAGGACCGCTACTGCGTCGATATTTCTACGCAGCTCATGGCCACACAGGCGCTCCTCGCGCGCATCAACGCCGACGTACTCAAGGCGCATATCGAAGGCTGCGTGACTTCGGCAATCGAATCGGGCGACGAGGAGCTCAAGGCCGCCAAGCTTGCCGAGATTGAACGCGTCGTCGACAAGCTCTCCAAGTAATTGGGGCATTGGGAACAATCTTCTTTGCACCGTCTTGGTGTTCTGGGGACAGGTATGCTTGCACCACACTGGTGCAGATTAACCTGTCCCCCTTGCTCTAAATCGGGTATAAAGGCGTGCAGCATATCGAACGAAAGGCAATGTGCATGAATGACTTTATGAAGGGTCGCAATGGCGCCGATGAACTCACCATCGTAATGGGTTTTGCCGGCATCATCATCGCGATGATCGGATCGATGGCCCGTATTCAGTGGCTCAGCTGGATCGCCATCGCCGTGATCGTGCTCGGCGTGCTGCGCGGCCTGTCCAAAAACATCGACGCGCGCCGCAAGGAGAACGATGCCTTTGTCACGGCGACCGCAAACGTCCCCGGCCTGGGCAAGTTCGTCGCCAGCTTAGGTGGCGGCGCCGCGGCTGCCAACGCCTCGCGCGCGGCCGGCACCAGCAAGGAAGACTTTGAGCGCGCCAAGCGAACGGCCAAGAAGATGTGGAAGGGCCGCAAGACCACGGCCTACCTTAAGTGCCCTAACTGCGGTCAGATGCTGTCCGTCCCCAAGGGTAAGGGCAAGATCCGCGTCACCTGCCCCAAGTGCCACGCCAAGATGGAAACGCGCTCCTAGCAGCTACACCATAGGAAAAATAAAAGCCGAGGCCTCGTGTTGAGACCTCGGCTTTTTTGAACGCGGCATAGGGGCCGTCCCTTTGTCACACCTATGCCACGCCGTCACGGGCGAGCTCCTCGGCCAGCGCTTCGGCAGGCATGGCCATAATCGCGTCGAGCTCGGCGTCCACCTCGGGAATACGCTTCACCTTGAGTTTGCGTACCAGGTTGCCGCGGCACATCACGTGCATTGGCTCACGCAGAGCGCACAGGTCATCGAGCGGGTTCTCGCGCGTCACCAAAATGTCGGCCGCCTTGCCGCACTCAATCGTGCCGGTCTCGTCGCCCAGGCCCAGTAGCTCAGCATTGACTTGCGTGGCCGTATGCAGCGCAAACGCGTTGCTCACGCCCACGTACTTGGCATAATAGGCCACCTCGCGCCACATGTCGTACTGCGTCACGAACGGGCAGCTCGAGTCCGTGCCCAGGCCCACCTTAACGCCAGCTTCCAGTGCAGCACGGGCGCTCTCGATAATGCCCGAACACACGATGTCGCCGTTCTTCTTTTGCGTGTCGGTCGAATGGGTCTTTTCCGGATCGAGCAGTACAAACGGCAGCGCCGGACTAATCGTGCAGGTCACGCTCGGCGCGCGTCCCTCGAGCTGTGTTCCCGCGGCGCCGCGGTACAGCTCCAGGATCTCGGGGGTCATCGGAGCGCCGTGCTCGATTGTGTCGACACCGGCCTGAAGCGCGGCCTTCACACCTTCGGTGCTCTCGACATGGGCCATGACCGGAAGACCGACCTCGTGCGCCGCCTTGCACGCCGCCGCGGCGACATCGACCGGCATGCGCAGCAGGCCCGGCTCGCCCACCTCGGTCGCATCGAACACGCCACCCGTCACGAACAGTTTGATGACATCGGCACCGCGCGCATACAGGTCGCGCACCTGCTCGGCCGCTTCGGTAGGGCTGTTGGCCACCTGCGCAAAGAGGCCCGCGCCGTGGCCACCCGGCACCGTGAGGCCAGTTCCCGGTGCCACCAGACGCGGACCCTGATACTTGCCGGCGTCGATGGCGTTGCGCACGGCGATGTCGGCAAACAGCGGGTCGCCTGCGCCGCGCACCGTGGTCACGCCGCTTGCCAGCTGCTGTTGGGCGCTGCCCTTGAGGATGTGGCGGACGATGGCGCGTCCCACGGGATTGTCGAGCTTCTTCATCAGCGCGCCCGCATCGCCCGCCGAGACCGGTTTGCCCGAGCCGCACAGATGCACATGCATATTGATGAGACCCGGCATGAGAAACGCCCCTGCCAGGTCGATGACCTCGGCACCTGCAGGCGCCTGCGCCACAGCACTCGGCCCCATCCAGGTGATGATGCCACGCTCGACGGCCACGGCCATATCGGGCTGCGGCTCCATATGCTCCGAACCATCCAGAACGGTCGCATTGATAAACAACGTGGGACGATCAGCAGACGCCATATCGAGCTCCTCCCCCTCAGAAAACTTCAACATTTGTCCATTATTACCCAGTTCGGCAGGATTGCTGCGGACATATCGGTTAACGGAGAAAGGAGGAGATGCGGAGAATGGAATGCGTTGCAGCCCCATCCCAGCGACATCCGGGAAATGTCTCAATCTGTAACAGATAGACCGTCTTTAACATTCCAAGTGTTACAGATCGAGATCTTTCGGCACCGCGTCCAACCTTTGTCTCGATCTGTAACAGTTAGAGCGGTTTTTGGCCGTTAGATGTTACAGATTAAGATATTCTCCAGCCCTGTCGTCAAACGTCTAAATTTGTAACAGTTAGACAGGTTTTCGGCCTCTAGATGTTACAGATTGAGAACTTTCACCAGGCGCCAACCTTCTGTCTCGATCTGTAACAGTTGCGAGGCCAAACGGCCCCTTGTTGTTACAGATCGAGACAAACTCGGCAGGAACAACCACATCCGCGTCAGTTACACCCCTCAGCGCCCATACCACTGCCGCCTCCACTGCTCAGCCAAATCGGCCCACTGCGGAATGCCCGCCAGTCTCATCTTTTCAGCCAGCTTCCCCGGATTCTTGAGCTCATCAAACGTAAACCTCAACACCTTATGTCCGAGCATTGTCAGATGAGATTCCCGCTGGCGCTCTGCCACGAACGGGTCGACCGACTCCCGACCCTCGTCGTTCTGTAAGGCATACTTTCCCTTTCCATCGAGCTCGCCAATCACGCACGTCCCGTCCTCGAGCCTCCAGAAATAATCAACGCGAAACACTTGGCTCGAATCAAGCGGGTCACGAAACTCCACTTGCAACTCTGGCACCGGAAAACCATATGCAATAAAGAACGCCCGAAAACGAGACTCGCCACCGTTTTCGGACAGCCCGTCCGCATGCGACGCAATCACCTGAGCTCTGCGATACCCGCGTCTGCCCTCGCAATCGGCCTGGAGCCGTTCGCAGAGGTCGTCGCGCGATATGCCCTTCGCCCGCAGCGCAGAATCGGCGATCGCCAGACCATACGAAAACGGCGCACGCAGCAGACAATCCTCTACCGTGCGCCAAAACGGCGTCACCCGCACGCCGTCGACTTGTTCAAGCGCACCCGCCGCCTGCGGACGCAACAGCCGGCATCCTGCACTCAGCGGCACCGAGCAACCCGTCTTAACAAGAAATCGCGGCCCGAGCAGATCATTTGGCACCTCCAGACCCCACAAAAGGGCCGCGTCGTAACCCCAAAACGCCCAATCTGGATGAAACTCCGCAAGCCCTTTGACGGTACGCAGCGCTCGCTCCGCCGGCGTCAGTACATCCCAATCATGTTGAAAACAGAACAAATACGGCTCGGGTTCCGCGATATCGTCGGTTCCAACATGACGCCGCAGCCACATGAGCTCGGCATTGTCATGCGTTGCGAGCAGCGCACCTTGCTCGGTCGCCTCCGTGAGTCGCGCGAGCATCCTATTCCGCGCCAACGTGTTGCGAGTCGTATGCTTGTGCTTGGAAACGGTATTAGACACTTCCATCACCACCACATCGGACAAATGGACCATCGTCACCGTTGCCGCCGCCGACAAACGTCTCGATCTGTAACAGTTAGGCCGCCCCCAGGCCGTTAAACGTTACAGATCGAGACAAAAGGGCAGAAGGCAAGGCAGGCGACAACCGCCCATCCTCTACCCCCACTCCTGCTCGTAGATGTTGAGCGACTTTACGTACCGCCCCTGGGCGCCCATGATGTCGCGGACCAGACGCAAGAAGAAGCTGATGCACGAGGTGTCAAAGCCGTCCTGCAGGTCCTCCGGATGCACCGCACCCGGCCCATCGACCGCCGTATCGCTCAGCCGCGCGATGTCATACAGGTAGAGCTGTCCCGCCGTAAGCCAGACATCGTCGACGCAGGCGAGGCGCACCGCAATCGCGCCGTCACTCCAGTGCTCCTTCTGCACGATATGCGGATCGTAGACATCAAAGCGATGATCGGTGCGCGTGTCCTTCAGCACGACCATGCCGGACGCAGGATTCTTGTCCAAAATGCCAAAGCGCGAGAAATACTGCGTGTCGCGTACCTGCTCGAGCCGCTTGAGCGAGGCAGGCGAAAGCGATGCCGGCGGCTCGTCAACATACAGCTCGAGCAGCGTTTTGCCATGGCGATAGGGGCGCTCAAACAGCAGCCAATCGGTAAACGCCATGTTGTAGGCCATGATTTCGTTTTGCGAAGGCTCAGTGCAATAGCTGAGCCACGGGTCGACAATGATCTCGAACTGTTCGCGCGCCGGCTCCAGGAATTGAAACTTCCGCAGCATCCAAAAGTGAGCCATGTCGGCAATATCGTTGCCGACGGCTTCGGCTAGCTCTGCTCGGTCAAAAGCGTGGTCAGTCATGGCATCCTCCTCAAACTGATGGACCTCAATTTGAGCTTACGAGGAAGGTGGGCAGCCACGACCAGCGCGGGCAAAATAGGCCTCCGACTGCAAACCAGATACTGACCAAACACTTGACGAAAAGCTTGATCGAAAATGCGCACCGCAACAAAACCGCAGGTAGACATAGACGGCCAACCCGCCCTTTTGAGCCAGATGCCCGCAGCCACCACAGAAACAACAGGTGACCACAGCCCGAGAAGTCGACAAATGAACATCCGTACGTCGACAAACGAGCAAACTGCTCGCAAATCCGCAAGGAGTGTCCCCGAGTGCCGACAGAAAAGGAACGTCCCTAACTGCCGGCACTTAGGGACGTTCCTTTTGTGCCGGCAGTTAGGGACAGCCCTTTCCGATTCGATTGTTGAGTATCTCCGTGACTACTTTACAGTTCCAGCGCGTCGGCGACTTCGGCTGCGCAGGCCAGGGCATCGGCCATGGCGTTCACCACGAGCGAGCTGCCGTTGCGGGCATCACCCGCCACATACACCGGCGCGGCATCCGCAGCAACACCATCCACGCGGGCCGCAAGGTGCGAGCCCTCGGAAGCCATCACGGGCAGCGGGCGGCCCGCCGTGGCAACGGGCACGCCGACAGCTTCGAACACGCTGTGTTCCGGACCCGTAAAGCCACAGGCGATGAGCACCAGCTGCGCCGGCACCTCGTGCTCGGAGCCCGCAATGCGTTCGGGCTTGCCGGCCGACCAATCCAGATCGACCACGCGCAGACCCGCAGCCGCGCCCTTCTTGTCCAGCAGCACCTCGATCGTGTCCACGCCCCAAGCGCGCATCTCGCCGCCCATGGCAGCGATAGCCTCCTGCTGGCCGTAGTCGGTCTTCTTCACGTTGGGCCACTGCGGCCAGGGGTTGCCTGCCGCGCGCTTATCGGGCGCAGCCGGCAAGAACTCAAACTGGCGCACGCTGCGCGCGCCCTGACGCACGGCGGTACCCACGCAGTCGTTTCCAGTATCGCCACCGCCAATGACCACGACGTCCAGGCCGCGCGCGTTCACCGCGGGCTTGCCGCCATCGAGCACCGAGACGGTCGAAGCCGTCAGGTAGTCCACGGCATACACCACGCCCGGGGCATCAATGTTCGCAGCCGAAAGTCCACGCGGAGCACGGGCGCCGGCAGCCACCACGGCGGCGTCAAAGTCGTCGAGCCTGGCGGTAACCTTGGGATCGCTCACGTCGGCGCCCAGCTCGAACACAATACCCAGCTCGCGCATGAGCGCCACACGACGCTCGACCACAGACTTCTCGAGCTTCATGTTGGGAATGCCGTACATGAGTAGGCCGCCGGGGCGGTCGTCGCGCTCAAACACCGTCACGCGGGCACCGCGACGTGCAAGCTCCCATGCTGCCACCAGGCCAGCCGGGCCGGAACCAACCACGGCGACCGAGGGCGCGTCCTCCCCTGCCGGCTCAAAGCGACGTGGGCCGCCGTTGGCCCACTCATGGTCGCTGATCGCACGCTCGTTATCGTGAATCGTCGTGGGTTGGCCGTCGACCGAGCCCAGGTTGCACGCGGCCTCGCACAGTGCCGGGCACACGCGGCTCGTGAACTCAGGCATGGGCGAGGTGAGCGACAGGCGCTCGGCAGCCTCATCCCAGCGGCCGCGGTACACCAGCTCGTTCCACTCGGGAATCAAGTTGTGCAGCGGGCAGCCGCTCGGACGTGCCTTGCCAAAGCTCGCGCCCATCTGGCAAAACGCCACGCCGCACATCATGCAGCGGCTCGCCTGGGCGCGACGTGCGTCGTCATCGAGCTCCACATACAGGGGATCAAAATCATGACTGCGCTCCTCCACGGGACGCAGCTCGTGGGTCACGCGATCGAGATCAAGAAAAGCACCGGGCTTACCCATGGCACTTACGCCTCCTTCTTGGTCGAAGCAACAGGGCTGGCAGCCACGGACGCAGCGCCCGCAGCACCGCCCGCAGCACCGCCCGCAGCACCGCCCGCAGCACCGCCCGCAGCATCGAAGCGAGCGACATCCGCAGCGCTCGCGCGACCGGTCACGATGTCAAACGCCAGCTCCTCTGCCTGCGCATGTGTCTTGCCGGCAGCCTCGCTCGCAGCGACAATCGCCAGCACACGCTCGTACTCGGTCGGAATGACCTTCACAAAGTGCTTGCTCATCGTCTCAAAGCTGTAGAGCAGCTTGATGCCGCGCGGGCTCTGCGTCGCGTCCACGTGCTCCTGGATGAGCTCGCGAATCTGCGCCAGCTCGCCGGCAGTCGGAGCCTTGAGCTCAACGCTCTCGTGGTTCACGCGGGCATCGAGCGTGCCGTACTGGTCAAAGACATAAGCCACGCCGCCCGTCATGCCGGCAGCGAAGTTCTGTCCGACCTCGCCCAGGATGAGCGCCAGGCCGCCCGTCATGTACTCGCAGCCATGGTTGCCGCAGCCCTCGACCACCACGGTGGCACCGGAGTTGCGTACGCCAAAGCGCTGGCCCGCCAGACCGTTAATGAAGCCGCGGCCGCTCGTGGCGCCAAAGAACGCAACGTTGCCCACGATGATGTTCTCGTCGAACTTGTAGGTCGCATGCGGGTTGGGGCGCACCGACACCTCGCCGCCCGAAAGGCCCTTGCCAAAGTAATCGTTGGCGTCGCCGCACACGTTGAGCGTAATGCCGCGCGGCAGGAAGGCGCCAAAGCTCTGACCGGCCGAACCATCGCAATCGATGGTGATGGAGCCGGCGGGCAGGCCCTCGGGATGCGCCTTGGTCACCGCGTTGCCCAGGATGGTGCCCACGCAACGGTTGACGTTGGCGATATCGGCGCGGAAGCGAATCGGACGCAGATGCGCACGGGCGTCGGCCGTGTAGGGCACAAACAGCGTGGAGTCGAGCGTCTTGTCGAGCTCGCTGTCCGCGGCCATCTGGGGCAGGAAGTGACGGCCGTCGGCACCCGGGATGTGGGCACCGAACTCGCAGGTCGCGCTTGCCAGCACGGGCGTCAGATCGAGCAGGTTAGCCTTGCGGTTGCCCGGGACCTCGATCTGGCGCAAGCACTCGGGATGGCCGACCATCTCGTCGACGGTGCGGAAGCCCAGGCTCGCCATGACCTCGCGCAGTTGCTCGGCAACAAAGAGCATAAAGTGCTCGACGTGCTCGGGCTTGCCGCGGAAGCCGCGACGCAAGCGGCAGTTTTGCGTGGCGATGCCGGCGGGGCAGGTATCCTGCTGGCAGTCGCGCTGCATGAGGCAGCCCATCGAGATGAGCGGCATGGTCGCAAAGCCAAACTCCTCGGCGCCCAGCAGGCAGGCGACGGCAACATCGGTGCCGTCCATGAGCTTACCGTCGGCCTCGAGCACCACGCGCGAGCGCAGGCCGTTTTGCAGCAGCGTCTGCTGGGCCTCGGCAAGGCCAAGCTCCAGCGGCAGACCGGCGTGCCAGATCGAATCGCGAGCAGCGGCACCCGAGCCGCCATTGTGGCCGCTGATCAAGATCTTGTCGGCAGCGCCCTTGGCCACACCGGTGGCGATGGTGCCGACGCCGGCCTCGCTGACCAGCTTGACCGACACGCGTGCGCCGGGGTTGGCGTTCTTAAGGTCAAAGATGAGCTCGGCCAGGTCTTCGATGGAGTAGATGTCGTGATGCGGCGGAGGCGAGATCAGGCCGATGCCGGGCGTGGACTGACGGACCTCGGCAATCCAGGGGTAGACCTTCTTGCCGGGCAGGTGGCCACCCTCGCCGGGCTTGGCGCCCTGGGCCATCTTGATCTGAATCTCGAAGGCGCTGCACAGGTAGCGGCTCGTCACGCCAAAGCGCGCACTTGCCACCTGCTTGATCGCGGAGTTCTTGGAATCACCGTTAGCCAGCGGGGTCTCGCGACGCGGATCCTCACCGCCCTCGCCCGAGTTGGAACGGCCGTGCAGGCGGTTCATGGCGATGGCCATGCACTCGTGTGCTTCCTTGCTGATGGAGCCGTACGACATGGCGCCGGTGTTAAAGCGGCGGACGATGTTGAGCGCGGGCTCCACCTCGTCAAGCGAAACCGGCGTGCGGCCGCTGGCATCAAAGTCGAGCAAGTCGCGCAGACGCACGGCACGGCCGGTGCGGTGCAGGCGGGCGCTGTACTCCTTAAAGGTGTCGTAGCTGTCCTCACGGCAGGCGGTCTGCAGCAAGTAGACAGTCTGCGGATCGATGAGGTGTTCCTCGCCGCCGAGCGGGCGCCACTTGGTCAGGCCCAGCGTGGGCAGCTGATCGGGAGCCGGGCTCTTAAGGATAGCGAGCGCGGCGTCGTAGCGCTCGTTTTGCTCGCGCTCAACGTCCTCGACACCCATACCGCCCACACGGCTCACCGTGCCGGCAAAGTACGCGTTGACGAACTCCGGCGTAAAGCCCACGGCCTCGAAGATCTGCGCCGAATGGTAGCTCTGCACCGTGGAGATGCCCATCTTGGACATGATGGAGACGATGCCGGCGGTCACAGCCTTGTTGTAGTTGGCGATGCCCTGCTCGGCCGTCACGTCCAGGTCGCCGCGTGCCGCCAGATCGCGGATGCACGCATGTGCGTTGTACGGATAGATGCCGCTCGCGGAGTAGCCCACCAGTGCCGCAAAGTCGTGCGGGGACACGGCGTCACCGCACTCCACCACGATGTCGGCAAAAGTACGAACGCCGGCGCGGATCAGGTGGTTGTGCACGCAGCCCACGGCGAGCAGCGACGGCACGGGCACCTCGCCCGCAGCGGCACGATCGCTCAACACCACAATGTTCACGCCGTCGCGGACCGCAGCCTCAACGTCCTCGGCAAGCTGTTTGAGCGCAGCCTGCAGCGCGCCCTCGCCGGCATCGCGGCGGTAGACGGCACGGAAACGACGGGTCTTAAAGCCAACACGGTCGATGGCACAGATATGCTCGAACTCTTCCTCGTTGAGCAATGGGCGCTCCAAGCGCACCAGCTGACAGGCCGTGCGGGAATCCTCGAGCAGGTTGCCGTGGTTGCCCAGGTAGAGCGTGGTCGAAGTCACCATGTGCTCGCGCAGGGCATCGATCGGAGGATTCGTGACCTGAGCGAACAGCTGATAGAAGTAGTCAAAGAACGAACGCGTCTTCTTGGACAGGCAGGCCAACGGCGCATCGATACCCATCGAGGCGAGCGGGGCCTTGCCCTGCTGGGCCATGGGGCGCACGACCTCGTCAACATCATCCCAGTGATAGCCGAGCTTGGCCATGCGCACGGCGGCGGGCACCTCGGCATCCTCGGCGGGCGCGGGCGCGGCGGGCTCATCGAGCGCGTCGACGGTCAGTGTCTCCTCGGCAATCCAGTCGCGGTAGGGCTTCTCCATGGCATAGCGGGCGCGCAGCTCGTCGTTGTAGATCACGCGGCCGCGGGCAAAATCGACCTCGAGCATCTGGCCCGGTCCCAGGCAGCCGCTCGTCAGGATGTTCTCGGGGCTCACCTCGATGGTGCCCACCTCGCTTGCCAGCATAAAGCGGCCATCGCGCGTCACGTAGTAGCGGGCGGGGCGCAAGCCGTTGCGGTCGAGGGCGGCGCCCAGCGTGCGACCGTCGGTAAAGGCGATGGCCGCCGGGCCGTCCCAGGGCTCCATGAGCATGGACTGGTAAGCGTCGTAGGCGCGGCGCTCCTCACTCAGGCTATCGTTGTGGTCCCACGGCTCGGGCAGCAACATGGACGCGGCACGCGTGAGCGGGCGACCGTTCATGACCAAGAATTCGAGCACGTTGTCCAGAATCGCGGAGTCGGAACCCTCGCGGTTGATGATGGGCATCACGCGCTCAAGATCGTGCTGCAGCACGGGGCTGTACAGGTTGGGTTCGCGGGCGCGAATCCAGTTGACGTTGCCCTTGAGGGTGTTGATCTCGCCGTTATGGATGATAAAGCGGTTGGGGTGCGCGCGCTCCCAGCTGGGCGTGGTGTTGGTGGAGTAGCGCGAGTGGACGAGCGCCACGGCCGTTTTGACGGCGGCGTCGTTGAGGTCGATGAAGAAGCGGCGCATCTGCGTGGCGACCAGCATGCCCTTGTACACGATAGTGCGCGAGCTCATGGAGCAGACGTAGAAGATCTTGTCGCGCAGGGCAAACTCGGCATCGGCCTTCTTCTCGATAGTGCGACGGCACACGTACAGGCGGCGCTCGAAGGCGTCACCCGCCGGCGTATCGTCGGGGCGCCCCAGAAAGGCCTGCAGGATGGTAGGCATGCAGGCGCGGGCTGTCTCGCCCAGGTCATGCGGATCGACCGGCACCTCGCGCCAAAAGAGCAGCGGCACGCCGGCCTCGGCGCAGCCCTCCTCAAACACGCGATGGGCATCCTCTACGCCCCTGTCGTCCTGTGGGAAGAACAGCATGGCCACGCCATAGTCGCCCTCTGCCGGCAGAATCTGGCCGCACTTTTGGGCCTCTTTACGGAAAAAGTGATGCGGAACCTGGAACAGGATGCCGGCACCGTCGCCGGTGTTCTTCTCGAGGCCCGTGCCGCCGCGGTGCTCCAAGTTGACCAGAATGGACAGCGCATCGTCCAGAATCTGGTGATGGCGCTCACCGTTGATATCGGCAAGCGCGCCGATGCCACATGCATCGTGGTCGAATTCGGGGCGATAAAGGCCCTGCTGCTGAGCGGAATCTGCCTGCATCGCGATCCTCCCCTAGGTGTTAGACAGTCAGTTGAATAGGCATAGTAGGAGCATCGCCGGCCCGTTGTGTTTCCCACCCGTTTCGAAACAATCGCGTAACGCACGCCCTACGAGTGGACACCGCCGACCTCAAGGGCGACAACATAGGCCCCAAGTTCGGCCTGTTAGCTCACCACTTCAAACATCTCAATCTGTAACAGGAAGGCCCAATTACGACGACTAACTGTTACAGATTGAGATGTTTTTGAGAGACGGTTCCGAATGTCTCAATCTGTAACACGAAGGGCCGGCTTTGGCGGTCAGCTGTTACAGATCGAGATTTTCCATAGGACCATTTCTTCCTGTCTCGATCCGTAACACCTAGGCCCAATTTCCATCCCTAGTTGTTACAGATCAAGACATTTCGGCAGCCCCCTTTCACCATCCCATTCAAATACAACAATTTTGTTAGTCTTGGTTAACTTTTAAGCTTAAAACGGGTATCCTTTGCGGCGTCAAGCAAACGGCACGCACACCGTGCCAGATCAAGGAGGCCCCTATGGCGCACCAAGCAGACCAGCAGACGATGCAACTCGTCCTCATCCGTCACGGAGAGTCCGAGTGGAACAAGCTCAACCTGTTCACCGGCTGGACCGATGTTGAGCTCACCGACACGGGCCGCGAAGAAGCCGCAGCAGGCGGTCGAGCCCTCAAAGAAGCCGGTTTCGACTTTGACGTCTGCTACACTTCGCGCCTCAAGCGCGCGATCCACACCCTCAACATCGTGCTCGGCCAAATGGATCGCGAGTGGCTGCCCGTCATCAAATCCTGGAAGCTCAACGAGCGCCACTACGGAGCGTTGCAGGGTCTCAACAAGGCCGATGCCGCAGCGGAGCACGGCGACGAGCAGGTGCTCATCTGGCGCCGCTCCTTCGATGTCTGCCCGCCGGCACTCGAGCCGGACGACGCGCGCGATCCCCACACCCAGGAGCAATACCGTGATGTCGCGCCCGATCAGCTGCCCTATACCGAGTGCCTCAAGGACACGATCGCCCGCGCCTGGCCTTATTTCGAAGACGAGATTCGCCCCCAGATGCTCGCCGGCAAGCGCGTACTCATCGCCGCACACGGCAACTCCCTGCGCTCACTCGTCATGAAGCTCGAGCACCTCACGCCCGAGGAGATCCTCAAGGTCAACATCCCCACCGGCGTGCCGCTCGTCTACACCTTCGACACCGATTTCAACGTCCTCGACAAGCGCTACATCGGCGACCCGGCGACCATCGCCGCCAAGATCGACGCCGTGGCCAATCAGGGCAAAGCGCACAAGTAGCCCCAACCCAAATCCGACGCGTGGCGCCGCACGACCCAGATGCGACGTCACGCCGCCCATACGCAGGAGCGCACCATGCTCAACCATCTCAAACAACACTTTGGCTCCCGGCGCACCGGTGGTCACGGAGGCCTAGACATTGCGCGGCATATCGGCCCCGGGCTGCTCGTGACCGTCGGCTTTATCGACCCGGGCAACTGGGCCTCCAATATGGCCGCGGGCTCGCAGTTTGGCTACGCGCTGCTGTGGATCGTCACGCTGTCCACGATTATGCTCATCGTGCTGCAGCACAACGCGGCGCACCTGGGTATCGCCACGGGCGCCTGCCTTGCCGAGGCCACGACACGTTACCTCCCCCGCTTCGTCGGGCGTACGGTGCTCGCCAGCGCCTATCTCGCGACCATCGCCACCGCCATGGCCGAAGTCCTGGGCGGCGCGATTGCCCTTCAAATGCTCTTTGGGCTGCCCGTGCGCGCGGGCTGCGTCATCGTGGCGGCAGTATCGATGACGATGCTCATGACGAGCTCCTACAAGCGCGCCGAACGCTGGATCATCGCCTTCGTAGGCGTGGTAGGACTCTCGTTTTTGGCCGAGCTTACGCTGGTCAAGGTCGACTGGCCGCAGGCCGCCGCAAGCTGGATCACACCCAGTATGCCCACTGGCTCTGCCGCGATTATCGTGAGTGTTCTGGGTGCGGTCGTCATGCCCCACAACCTCTTTCTGCACTCCGAGGTCATCCAATCCATGCACTTCGAAGGCCAAGGCGAGCAGGTTATCAAAGAACGTCTGCGCTACGAGCTCTTCGACACGCTCTTTTCGATGGGCGTGGGCTGGGCGATCAACTCGGCCATGGTCATCCTGGCCGCAACGACCTTCTTTGCGCACGGCATTCTCGTAGACGACCTCGCCGTCGCAGCGGACACACTCTCCCCCATTCTGGGCCCGGCAAGCTCGACCATCTTTGCGGTGGCACTGCTGTTTGCGGGCATATCGAGTAGTGTGACGGCGGGCATGGCGGCGGGCACCATCACCGCGGGCATGTTCGACGAGGAATACGACATCCACGACCGGCACTCATCGATTGGAGTGGCGGTCTGTTTCGTCGGCGCAGTGGCGGCGTGCCTGATCGTCCCGAATCCTTTTGAGGGTCTCATCTGGAGTCAGGCGCTGCTGTCGCTTCAGTTGCCGATTACGGTCTTTGTGCTCATACGACTCACCAGTTCGCCCCGCGTCATGGGCAAATACGCCAACTCGCGCCCGCTCAACGCACTGCTCGTAGGGATCGGTGCCATCGTGACGATTCTCGACATCGTGCTGCTAACGGGGGTGTAATTGGGATGGCGTGACTGTCCAGATATAACGTCTCAATCTGTAACACGTGAGGTCGTTTTAAACCGTCAGATAAATCAAAAGGGTCCCGGCCGGGATATCCGACCGAGACCCTTGGACAGAGCTATGTGTTGCTGCAAGTCGTGTGTCTACGAGCTACTCCTCGACGGGCTCAAACTGATCGGGACCGACGCCGCAGACCGGGCACACGTAGTCCTCGGGCAGCTCGGGCGTGTCGACCTCAACCTCGTAACCGCAAACGATGCACACAAACTTATACGTCTTCTTCTCCTCAGCCATGATGTTCTCCTCTCGAACGCGACTGGTGATGTACTTCGTTTATTAGTATAGATTCTCAATAATATAATGCAAGTATTTTCAGAACATTTCTAGCCTTGATACGACGAAGCTTTGGGCGGCGTCTTGCCCTTCAAGACCTTGTGATAGTAGTCATAGGTCAGCGGGGCCTCGCCGCTCAAGCGCTCGGCATCCTCCACCTCGCCGATAAAGAGCAGGTGCGTGCCCACATCCACGGTATCAATCAGACGGCAGCTAAACAGCGCCGCCGCGTGCTCGGGCACATAGGGCATGCCCAGCGCGGTCTCGTGGGTCTCGTACTTGGCAAACTTGTCGTAATCGCTGCTGGTGCGGAAGCCAAAATTGCCGATATAGAGCATGTCGGCGGTCTGATCGATCACGGTCAGTGCGAACGCTTTGGCCGATGCGATGACGCCCGAGGTGACGTTGTCCTTGTTCACTGCAACCGAAATGCGCGGCGGCATGGACGTCACCTGCACCGCAGTGTTGATGACGCAGCCGGCACGCAGCCCGTCTGCCGCGGCGCTCACCACGTACAGACCGCTCGGCATGGTAAAGAACGCAGTTTTGTCCATAACGATCACTCCCCTAGCTCGGGTTGGAACCTCATGGATGTATGTACCCACAAAAAAGGCAGCGCCCATAACGGACGCCGCCTTTGAAACATATGTGTCAGAACAGTAAGAAAGATGAGACGCCCGCAGTTGCGGTGAAATAGGGACTGAATAGCCCCCTCAAACAGGCAAACCAGTCCGTATTCCACCGCAACTTATGAAGGACGGTCAGCGGTTGCGTTCCTTGAGGGCGCGGTCGATCTCGCGTTGGACATCACGCTTGGCCATGTCCTCGCGCTTGTCGTAGAGCTTCTTGCCGCGACCCAGGCCCAGCAGCAGTTTTACGCGACCGTCGGTATTAAAGTAGAGCTCCAACGGAACCAGCGCATAACCACGGTTGCGAAGTTTGCCGTCAAGAAAGTCAATCTCCTTGCGGTGCAGCAGCAGACGGCGCCGACGGTCGGGATCGCGATTCCACACGCCACCATGGCTATAAGGGTGGATATGCAGGCCGACGAGCCAGCACTCACCGCCACGAATCAATGCAAAGGTATCGGTGATCTGGCAGGCGCGCTCGCGAATCGACTTGACCTCGGTGCCGCTCAGCTCAATACCGCACTCAAACGTCTCATCGATAAAGTACTCGTGATGTGCCGAGCGATTCTTGGAAATGAGCTTGCGCTCGCGCTTACTGGGCATCGCCGACCTCCTTGGCGCCATCGGCGTTTGAGCCCGCAGCCTCGCGCTTTGCCTTGCGCTCGGCATTGAGCTCGGCATCGCTCTCGCGCACCAGCTTGATAATCGCCGCGCATGCCTCCTCGCCCACCAGGTCGCGGGCACGGACCGTCAGACGCGTAGCCTCCTGCTTGTCGCCGTCGCTTGCAGCATCGGTCGCGCACATGATCAGGCAGATGGCGATCTCGGCCGAAGGCGAGGTCGGCACGCCCTGCAGGGCGAGCTCACCCATCACATGGTCGTCACTCTCGTCCGCGGCATCCGGATAGGTGGTATGGATCTTGTTGAGCAGGCGCGTCGTATGCGCATCGTTGGGCGCCAGGCGCAGCGCCAGACGCGCGCAGCCCACGGCAGCCGAAATGTTCTCGGTCTCGGGCTCCAAGAAGTACTGACCCAAATTGGTGTAGGCGCGTGCGGCGCACTTACCGTCGCTCGCGCGCTCCAGCACCGAGAACGAGAGCGATGCCCACTCCTGCTTGTCCTCGAGCGCGCGGAACAGCTCGGCCAAGTCCAAGCGATAGTTGCAGTTCATGGGATCCCAACGCACGGCCTGCATCAGGGCATTCCGAGCACTCACATAATCCTGCTGGCGAATGTAGGCAAACGCCATGTCGGAGTACAGGCGGTCAAAGGGAACCTCGACCTGCACCAGCTCGCGCGGATCCTTCTCCACACGGCGATAGGCCAGGCGCTCAAACTTGCTGTCGAAGCTAAAGTACTGGCGCTTCTCCTCCGTCTTGCACTCAGCGTCGATATACTCCTCGGCGAGCTCCACCAGACGCTCAAGCAGCGGCGTCGCCGTAGCCAGGTCGCCCTGCGCCAGATAGTTCTCGGCATACGTGATGTCTTCCAAGCTGATAGGCAGGTCCATGACAACTCCTCGGTCCGGGCGGCAGACTCAACGCGCGCCTTAAATATCGGTCAATACACAAAACCCGGGTCTCTAACGAGGCCCGGGCGTTCAATTTTGGTAGCCCGTACCAGATTCGAACTGGTGATCTCCGCCTTGAGAGGGCGGCGTCCTAAACCGCTAGACGAACGGGCCATATGTAGCAAATGCAATGGCTGGGATGGAGGGAGTCGAACCCCCATTGACGGAACCAGAATCCGCTGTCCTGCCATTAGACGACATCCCAATGACTGCATCGCTGCGCTCGGCTGTGCCTTTGCGCAAGAAAGAAATATACGGGAAGTACCGCCGTGACGCAAGCCCCAATTTTGACTTTTTTAAAATTCAGTCAAATTGGCCTAATTTAGTCCAACCCGTGAAGGACCTGTGAAGCCGACCGCTGTACACGAAGGGCAAAACGCCGCGAGCGGTAGCCGTCAACCGTTGGCAGATTCTACCGCGAAAACGATAGCACCAGGCAACACAATCGAAGCATCAATGATCACGTAGATATCGAGGCGCCATGGACGAAGAGCTTGATTACCTATGGGAGACCCTGGGCCTCGAGATCACTGCTGACCTTTGGCCCGAACGGGACAAAATCCATCCCACTCTGCGCCCCGCCATCACGGTGATGCAGGCAAAATACCGCCGTGCATCCTTTTTGATCATGCGGATGTCATGGCACGCGGGACTCCCCGACCTTAAGCGAATCCAGGCAAGCCTCGTCGAGCTGTCCGGTATGCCGACTGTCATATCCGAGGCGCACCTGGAGCAGCGACAGCGCGAGCGACTGCAACAGCAGCAGATCCCCTTTATCTGCCCCGGCGTTCAGGCATATCTGCCCTTTATGGACGAGGAGTACTGGAGCGGCAAGCCCAACAAGCACGTAAAGGTCTACGATCCGCACGAATGGGCACAGCTCGATGATTGAGCCGAGCGAGCCCGCCGATGGAAAACACGTCCCACCCTGAGCACTCAAAACGGGTCGCACTTTCCGCAGCCGCTACAGCAACGCCTCGACCCAAGCCGATTCCCTAAAGCCGGGAATCGCAAAATCGTCGCCCACCAACAGCGGACGCTTAACCAGAATGCCGTCGGTCGCCAGCAGCTCGTAGCACTCCCGATCCGTCATGCCCGCATCTAGACGCGCCTTCAGGCCCAGCTCTCGATATTTCATGCCCGACGAATTAAAGAAGCGCCGCACCGGCAGTCCCGAACGAGCAATCCAGGTCGCAAGCTCATCAGCCGTGGGATTGTCCAAAACGATATCGCGGTCGATATACTCTACCCCGTGTTCGTCCAGCCATGCCTTGGCCTTCTTACAGGTCGAGCACTTGGGATATTCAATAAACAGTACGGTCATGGGAATCCTCCGAATATAGATCGGCCAACGCAGGCACACGCCACACGAGGCGCCTTCGCATGATGGGCCAATTGTAGCCCACGGGTCACACGCTAAACGAACCGTACCCCGAATCCGCGTTTGATGAACGGCAGCAGCTCCATTGCCTCGGGCGTGATATGACCCGCAACGTTCATGCGCTCCTCACCGGGAAGATCGACCCGCGCAATCTCAAGCTCGCCTTCGTAGCGCCCATAGCTGCTATTGCTCACAGCGATCGACCCCGCCTTTCGAAACAGGCCGGCACCGGCATCCATCGGCACGGAATCCGGCTTAAGCGTCGTACGCGACTCCTGAGACCTAAAGATGAGGGTGCTCGAATCGGGTCGGTCGTGATGAATCTGCCCACGCACATAGGCATAACCGGGCTCAAGCTCGCATTGCAGGTCCACGTATCCGGCGGAAACATGAGCAAACTGCGTCCAGCCCGCATCGGAAAGATCGGGGTCGCCGACCAACACAATGTCGCAATCGGCGCCATGTGCAAGCTCAAGCATATTGAGAGCAACCTTTGACGCGCGACCGCGCTGCGCCTCGACCGTCGGCAGTCCCTCGAATACTGGCCCGCGAACGTTAGCATCACCCGGCACAAAAGCCATGATTTCGAATCCAAGCGCCGCAAGACGAAGATTCACCCGAGCAATGTCCTCCAGAGCTAAACCGGTATAAGGCTTGGGGTAAAAATTGTGGCAGGCGGCAAAATGAGTCACATCGGCACCGGCCTCACGCCACGATGCGATTTCATCAGAACTCACCGTCGATGCATTGACCACAATGCGAAATACACCGGACAGCTCCGCGACCCGCCGGGCGCTAAAGCCATAGTCCAAACGAAGGTATTCCAACCCCAGATCGCGCAGGTCCTCGATGCACTCAAGCCCGAGCAAATCGCACGTGCGCGGCCCCACATCGGCAATGAGCGCAATGCCACGGGCGGAAAGCAGCGACAGCACATGACGGACCTTATCGGTATACGCCGCTCCCCCATCCTCGGGAATATGCAGCGAGGTAAACGCATAGCGCGCACCCGCCGCGGCACCGTGCTCAATCGTCCGCTCAATATCCTGCAGAGGACTGGAAAGATAAATCGAAATACCCGTTTTCACGTTTCAACGCTCCTTTAAAAAAGGCCGGCGGAGCAGTTAGCCCCACCGGCACAACCATAGCATCAAGAAATCTGCCGCGCGCCGCGAGCCCTGAGCAACACGGCTCGCGATATCAAACTATTCGCCAAAGAACTCGTTGATCTTCTGCTCGTCGACGCCAAAGAACCACGTCAGGACAAAGCCGGCGGCATAGGCAAGCAGCATAGCAGCAACGTAGCCGAGCTGCTGGCCAGGAACGACGATCAGCAGGCCAAACAGACCGGAAACGCCCTGAGAAACCGTGCCGATGTGAAGCAGCGCCGCGAGCGCGCCGCCAAATCCGGCACCCAGGCAGGCCGTCACAAACGGGCGAACGAGCGGCAGCGTAACGGCATACATCAGAGGCTCGCCCACACCCAGAATGCCAACGGGAATGGACTCTGCGACATACTTCTTGAGCTTGGCGTTCTTGGTCTTAAAGTACAGCGCCAGACCGGCACCGACCTGGCCGCCGCCAGCCATCATAAGGATGGGGAGCAGGTAATTGATGCCCTTGGTAGCGCCGTCGGGATCGTTGAGCATAGCGTGGATCGGCGTGAGCGCCTGATGCAGGCCGACGGAAACCAGCGGCAAGAAGCCTGCCGACAGGATATAGCCGCCCAGGACGCCCAGCTTCTCGAAAATAAAGGTCAAAACGCTAAAGATGGCAGTCGTCAGCCATGCGCCAACCGGCTGGATGACGAGCATCAGAGCAAAGGCACCGATGATGAGCACCAGCAGCGGGGACAAAAACGTGTCGAGTGCGTTGGGCATAACCTTGCGAATCTGACGCTCCATCCAGGCAAAAAATGCGCCAGCGATAAGAGCCGCGATCATGCCGCCCGCTGCGGGGTTGTACTGCGCATTGGTGAGCGGCAGCAGAATGGCAGTGGCAGGATCAGCCGCGCCAGGCGCAAGCAGGGGCATGGCACTGTTGGCGATACACATCATGCCGGCGATGCCGCCCAGCGCAGCGGAGCCGCCAAACTCACGTGCCGCGTTATAGCCCACCAAGATGGGCAGATAGGCAAACAGGGCCCAGCCCATGGAACGAATGCCCTGGTACCACCACTCGCCTGCAAGCGCGCCTGCCGTCGAGACGTTAATGACGTTGCAGATACCGTTGATGAGGCCAGCCGCAATGATGCCGGGAAGCAGGGCGACGAAGACATTGGAAATCTTCTTGAGGAAGGCCTGAACCGGCTTGGACTCGTACTTTGCCTTCTGCGCGGCCTTGTTTGTGGCCGCAGCGTCAACCACGCTCTCGTCGGCAACGCCTTTCGCAAGGCCGGTGAGCTTGGAGAACTCCTCGAGCACCTTATTCACCTTGCCCGGCCCCAGCACGATCTGCATCGTGTCGTCCTCGACCAAGCCCATCACGCCGTCGAGTGCCTTAATACCCTCCGTGTCGACGCTGCCCGTGTCTTTGACGGTCACGCGCAGGCGCGTCATGCACGCCGCGTTTGCGAGCACGTTGTCTTTACCGCCCAAAAGGTCCAGCAGCTTTTGAGCCAGCTCTTTGTTCGTCATAACTCCTCCTTGTATTGGGTATCTCGTTTGGATGTCATATCAGCTCACGCCGCGCACCTATTGGGCATCGGCATTGCTCTTCTCATGGCCACTCACCGCAGCACGGACATGGCCTCGCGCTCGCTCAAGAGCTACCGCAGCCTGCTCGACATCGCAGTCCAGCAGTACCGAGACAATAGCGGTTTTTACGTGGCCGCCGGCATCTGCAAGCGCCTGAATAGCGCGCTCGCGCGTGCAGCCGGTCGCCTCCATCACGATGTTCTGGCCGCGCACCACCAACTTCTCGTTCGTCTGCTGCACATCGACCATCAGGTTTTGGTATACCTTGCCGATCTTGACCATGGCACCGGTCGAAATCATGTTGAGAATGAGCTTTTGAACCGTTCCCGCCTTGAGCCTCGTTGAGCCGGTCAGCACCTCGGGACCGGGCACGGGTTCAATGGCAAGATCTGCGCTCTCCCCGATCTTCGACCCTTGGTTGCAGGCAATTGCAATGGTCTTGCACCCAGTTGCCCTGGCGTTCACAAGGCCGCCCACCACATAGGGAGTACGGCCGCTTGCCGCCAGGCCAACGACAAGATCCTTGTCCGAGAGTCCACGCTCCCGCAGGTCGCTCGCGCCAAGTTCCTCGCTGTCTTCGGCACCTTCGACAGCCTTGATAAACGCCGTCTCGCCTCCGGCAATGAGCCCGACAATCAGATCGGGTGACACGCCAAACGTGGGCGGACACTCCGAAGCGTCGAGTACGCCCAGACGACCGCTGGTGCCTGCGCCCATGTAAAAGACGCGCCCGCCGCGCTCGAGTGCCTCAGCAGCCCAGTCGATTGCTGTGGCAACCTGGGGCAACACCTTCGTGACCGACTGGACGGCACGAAGATCCTCATCATTCATCGTCGTGACGATTTGCAGCGATGTCATCGTATCGAGGTCCATTGAACTTTGATTACGCTGTTCGGTCGTGAATTTTGTTAAATCGAGCATTTCATTCACCTCATCTTTCCTGTTTCTCGATGTAGTTTTGCTTAATGACATGCGTCGCCCGTTCGTAGTCGCTGGCAACGTAAGCAGCGTACAGGGCATCGACAACCATAAGCTGGGCCATACGCGAAGCCATGGCACCGCTGCGGACCAAGGGTTCACTCGCAGCGACGCCGAGCACGGCATCGGCCACGGTGGCAAGCTTGGATGATCCATCTACTTTGGTAACGGCCACAACGGGACAGTTGTGACGTTGAGCCTCGGCGGTGCAGTCCAGCACCTCTTGCGTCAAGCCCGAGTAGCTAAAGGCGATTGCCATATCGCCCTCATGCATGTTCTTGGCACACAAGAGCTGATCATGCCAGTCGTCGTACAGATGGCACTCCTTGTCGACACGCATGAGCTTTTGCGCCAGATCGTGCGCGACCAAACGAGAGGCACCGATACCGAACAGATTGACCGCGCGTGCCCGCTTAAGACGGGCCGCGCATCGCTCCAAGACGGTGTAATCGAGCGTTCGCGCCGTCGCCTCGATCGTGCGCACGTTGCTTTTCATCACCTTCCCCACGATACGTTCGACGCTGTCATCCATGGAGATGTCCTCGAGGGCTACGTCTTTCTTGTCACCTAAGAGCGCCAGCTCGGCAATCAGTTCGCGCTGGAACTCCTTGTAGCCCGCAAAACTCAAACGCTTGCAAAAGCGCAAAATGCTCGAGGGCGAGGAGAACGTGACATCGGCAAGACCGCGGACGGACAGCCCGACCACCTCGTGCGGATGAGCGGTTACATATGCGATGACATTGCGTTCCGCCGGGCTCGCGCTGAGCTCACGCTCGCGAAGTCGCAAAAGCAATCCGTTTGCCATCTCAAACACCTCCGTTGAGAAGAATTAAAGACCAACGAACGATTCGTACCGGATACAAACAGCTTTTGCGGTACATTGTGCCGCATCGTGGCGCACAAAGGGAGAGCGTTCTACCGCTCGCCCCTCAAATCCGACCGCTCGGAAATACGCGCGACACAAAATAATTCAACAAGGTCGCATTATCAGAAACGGGTTTGTTACCGGCTAGCGCCTCGCATGGGCGCCGATCGGCCGAGTCGCATAGCGCACCAACGCCGCTGCCAGCAATACCAACAGCATGGCGGTGACATAGCCCGCAGCATCGAATCCTAAATCGATAACGTCGAAATGCCTGCCGGGAACAAAGATCTTATGTACCTGATCGCCAACGGAGCAGACGGCGCAAAAGAGCAACACGGGCACGCAACGGGAGCATACGCTCCACGGACGCCTGGAAAAGCAAACCACGACCACCGAGGCGAACAATCCGACGAAGAAAAACTCTACGGTATGGGCAACGCGACGGACGTTCGTGCCCACCCACATGCGAATGGAAGCAAGTCGGCCAGACCGGACATTCGAAGCAGCCGAATCGGTGCCCCCGGTCATCCCGTTCTCGGTCTGAGCTTCACCCGCGACATCGGCAGCCTGTACGCCCGTAGCCTGACCCTCCACCACACGCGCGGTGGACTCGCTCAGCAACGACGTCTCCACCGCATTTTGCTCCGTCAGCACCCAGATGCCCGCCAGCGTTGCAGCGAACAGAACGATCGCGGTCCATCCGATTATTTGTTTTACGCGCGCCAAGGGCCTACCTCCTTTTTTGAATATCAGCGAGTGTAGCCCCAAATGACATCGCCATCGTATCAAAATTTGAATCGCAACAGGAAGCGACAAAGCGACGCAAACCCCTACCCCGCCTCGCGCATCCAGCGATCAAACGTCCCCACGCACACGCCCAGGCACTTTGCTGCCTGGCTGCGGGTAATATCACCCGCCTCATAGCTATCCCGTACCAGATCAAACTGAGGAGGGCACGGCTTGCGAGGTCGACCGAAACGGACGCCTCGCGCCCGCGCCGCTGCAATTCCCTCCGCTTGGCGCCGATGGATATTCTCGCGCTCCACCTGCGCCACGTAGCTCAGCAGTTGCAGCACAATATCGGCAATCAGGGTATTAGTCACATCCGGCGTGCCGCTTGCCCTGGCGCGCGTGTCAAGCAATGGCATGTCCAACACCACAATGGCAACCCCGAGCTCCTTGGTAATGCGACGCCATTCCTCAAGAATCTCGGAGTAATTACGACCAAGTCGGTCGATAGAAAGCACCACCAGCACGTCCCCGTCTCCCAGGACGTGCAGCAGCTCGCGATAGCGCGGTCGATCGAAGTCCTTGCCGCTCGCATGGTCGGCATAAATATTCGCCGAGCCCACGCCATAGGCGCCCAGCGCATCCAGCTGCCGATTAAGATTCTGATCGCGCGAACTCACCCGCGCATAACCATACACCGTCGCCATCTCATCCCCGCCTTCTTGTAAACCTGCCAAAAAGGGACAGGTTTATTTTGGTAGGTTTTACCTCTCAAATAGCAGGTAAGCGGGCGGCCGAGCAGACGGCAAGGTAGCCATGATCCAAATGCGGAGGGCGGCCCCGAAAGACCGCCCTCCGCTCTCCCGCCATGAGTCGAGATTTGGCTAATGGATAAGCTTAAAGTCCAAGTGCCCACGCGTGGTATTGACGCGCGAGACCTCGATAATCACGCGCTGGCCCAGTTCATAGCGAGTCCCCGTGTCGGCGCCCGTCAGCGTAAGCGCATCCTCGTCGAACTCGAACCACTCGTTGCCCAGGCTCTTGATCGAAACCAAGCCTTCGACCTGCGTCAGGTCCAAGCGCACAAAGAGGCCCATGCTGCTAACCCACGAGACGGTTCCGGCATAGCGCTCGCCCAGACGGTCCTCATAGTACTGGGCAATCTTGATCTTTTGCGTCGCATGGCTAGCGGCATCTGCCGCGCGCTCGGCATCGCTGCATGCGCGGCAGATCTGCGGCAGAATGCGCGGCAGCGACTCGCGCCCCTTGCCGATCAGCCGCGGCGTACGGACCAGGGCGTCCTTGCCGCCGAGCTGCTCATAGGCCAACTGCAGTTTGAGCACGCGGTGCACCACCAGATCGGGGTAGCGACGGATGGGACTCGTAAAGTGACAGTAGCACGGCGCGGCGAGCGCAAAGTGGCCCTCGTTGCGCGGCTTGTACAGTGCGCGCTGCATGCTGCGCAGAAGCAGCGTGTTGACGAGCGGTGCGTTGGCCGTACCGGCGGCAGCATCAACTGCAGCCTGTAGCTCATCGGGACTCCCCAGGGCGATACCGGCAGCACGGCGATCGTCGATGATGCCTAGCTGCGCCAGCGCAACGGCGGCACCGTGCAGGCTATCGGGGCTCGGATCTTCATGCACGCGATAGCAGGCCTCGATATCACGGTCTGCCAGCCACTCTGCAACGCACTCGTTGGCGAGTAGCATGGCTTCCTCGATAAGCGACGTGGCACACGAACGCTCGCGCGCCACAATCTGCACGGGTACTCCGTCCTCATCCAATAGAGCGCGAATCTCGGCCGTGTCAAAATCGACTGAGCCGCGGGCACGACGAATACGACGGCGAAGTTCGGCGAGTTCGTTGGCGGCGACAAGGAAATCGCCGAGGTCGACGTTATAGCCGCGAGCAGTTTCCTCGCACGCAAGACCGCGCTCAAGCGCCTCCTCGCGCGAGGCCTCAGCAGCCGCAACATCCTCAGCGGCGCCTTCCAGCACCGAATACTCAACCGCGTCGGCACGCACCAGCAGCGCCTCGGCGCCGTCATAGTCCATACGCACACGCGAGCGAATCACGCTGGGGTACGGATCGTAATGCCGCACGCGACCCTGCGCATCGAGCTCGATATCGACGGTAAACGCAAGACGGTCCTCGTCAGGGCGAAGCGAGCACAGGTCACAGGACAGGCGCTCGGGCAGCATGGGAAGCACGCGATCGGCCAGATACACCGATGTCGTACGATGGCGAGCCTCAAGATCGATATGCCCGTCCCAAGCCACATAGTGTGAAACGTCGGCGATATGCACGCCCAGCTTGTAGCCACCCTCGGGCGTGCGCTCAAGCGAAATGGCATCGTCAAAGTCGCGCGCGTCGACCGGGTCGATCGTGATGACAAAGCGGTCGCGCAGATCGCGGCGGAGCGGGTCCTTAAGCGCCGCGGACACATCGAGCGAAAGCCCCTCGGCCTCGTCCAGCGCGGCCTCGGGATAGCTATCGGTATAGCCATAACGCGCCATCACATATTGAACGCCCAAATCGGGCGCGTCATCTCCGCCAATGCGGCGTTCGATCGTCACGGTGCCCGATTCCAGGCGCGTCGGGTAGGTCAAAATACGCGCGACAACGGCATCACCCGGGTGGACACCCAGACGATCCGCCGAGGTATCCTCAGGCAGAATGAAGAAGTCGGCCTTCAGGCGCGAATCGAGCGGTTCAATCACACCGAGCGGACCGGCGGTCTGGTACGTGCCCACCACGCTTATAGCTGCGCGCTCAACCACGCCCTCGATCACGGCGCGACGCTCGCCATGCGGGCTGTTCTTAATGCTCACGGCAACGGTATCGCCGTCCATGATCTCACGCTTGCCGCGACCCATGACCTTGTAGTCGCCATTCTCGGTTATGACATAGGCACTGTGCTCATGGAGCTGCACGCGCCCGGTCAGGCTCGGACGGCGTTCGCTGCGCACCGGCCCGCGCTTATTGCGAGCTCCACGCTTATGCTTGTTATTGCGCCCCATGGCGCCTCCTTGCTATCGATTGCGAACTCCAAAGAGTCTACCCAAATGATTCGCTTTCCTGCCGTCCCCTAGGGATCAAAAAACGGGCCGCCCCATAAGAGACGACCCGTTGGAAGGGTGAATTCCAGGCATGCCTACACGCGCAGGTAGCGGCGCATGGCGATGGCAGAACCAAAGAGACCGATAATCACGCCGACCAGAATCAGCGCAGCATAGGTCACCAGGTAGTACTGCATCGGCAGGGCAAACGACATCCAGCCGATGCTCTCCTGCAGACGCGGAATCATCAGATTGCGCAGCAGCTCCAGAACACCGATGGAAAGCAGCGAGCCCAAAATGGCCTGCAGTACGCCCTCGGTGATAAACGGGCCGCGAATGAAGCCGTTGCTGGCGCCGACCAGACGCATAATCGCAATCTCACGACGACGCGCCGTGATGGACAGGCGAATCGTGTTGTTGATGAAGATGAATGCGATAAAGGTCAAAAGGCCAACGAGCACCACGGCGGCGATGCGGATGTAGTTGGTCACCTGGAACAGGCGGCTCACTTCCTCTTGGCCGTACAGCACGCTCGCGTTGACGTCGCCGTCATCCGCGATCTTCTGGAAGTCGGCGTTCTTCTTGAGCTTCTGGGCCGTGCTCTCGACCTTGGACGGATCGTCCATCTCAATTGCAAACGAAGCCGGCAGCGGGTTCTGGCCATCGAGCGCGCTCATGGTGGCGTCGGCGTTGCCCGACATCTTGCTCGTATACTCGGCCAGCGCGTCGTCCTTGTCCTTATAGGTCACGGACTTGACGTTATTCCACGTCTTAAGCTCGGCCTCAAAAGCCTGAACATCGGCCTGATCGGCGTCATCGCTAATGAACGCGTTGATGACAACCTGATCCTCGACGGTGCCGATCACGGAGTTCAGCATCGCGGAGCCCATGATGAACAGGCCGATGATAAACAGCGAAAGGAAGATCGTGATGACGGCGCCGAGCGAGGTAGTCCAGTTACGGAAGAAGTGACTGATTGCCTCTTTGAAGGAGTAGCCCACGTTAGTTGGTGCCATAGTTGCCGTAACCTCCCCTCTCCTGGTCGCGGATAACGTGGCCGCCCTCGAGGGCGATCACGCGACGGTGCATGCTATCGACCATCTCGCGGTCGTGCGTGGCGACGATCACGGTGGTGCCGGTGCGGTTAATACGCTCGAGCAGCTTCATGATGCCCAGCGAGATCGCCGGGTCGAGGTTACCCGTGGGCTCGTCGCAGATCAGCAGCGGCGGACGGTTGACCATAGCGCGGGCGACGGCGACGCGCTGCTGCTCGCCACCGGAAAGCTGGTCGGGCAGCGAATCCATCTGATCGGCCAGACCGACCAGACGCAGCACCTCCGGCACCTGGCTGCGAATGACGCCCTTGGGCTTGCCGATGCACTGCAGGGCAAACGCCACGTTTTCGTAGGCGGTCTTTTGCGGCAGAAGCTTAAAGTCCTGGAACACGGCGCCAATCTGGCGGCGCAGGAACGGAACCTTGCGGTTCTTGATCTTCATGAGGTCCTGACCGGCAACCAAGATGCGGCCGCTCGTCGGCTTGACGTCGCGGTTGAGCGTCGACAGCAGCGTGGTCTTACCCGAGCCGGAATGACCGACCAGGAAGACGAACTCGCCCGGATAGATCTCGATGTTGATGTCGTCGAGCGCAGGCTTGTTGGGCTGTGCCGGATAGATCTTGGTGACATGCTCCATAAGGATGACGGGCTCGACACCGGCCTGCTTGGCCATCTTCTTGCGGCTGGCTTGCGGATCGATGGGCGCAAACACCGACGTAAAATCGGGGTTGTTGAGCGCGTTATCGAGGCTTGCGACCTCGGCGGCCTGATCGCTCTCGACCACCGGGGCAGCAGGCTGCGTGGGATCGGGAATAGCGGCAAAGAGACCGGACTGCGCAGGCTGAGGAACCGGCGTCGCAGGGGCCATGGGGTCGGGAATGCCGGCCATGGTAGGCTGCGGCGTGGCGGCGCCAGCCTGAGGCTGCTCCACGCGAGCGGTCACGGCCTGAACGGGCTCAAAACCCGCCGTGCCGGAAAGCGCGACATCGCTGGTGGGATTGTAGGCAAAGGGATCGGATGCCGGCTGTGCCTGATCTGCCGGCTGAGCGGGGGCCTGAGCAACAGGCTGGCCCTCTGAATCCGGAGTGGCGAAACGACTGCCCTGGACGCCCGTCTGCGTCTTGGGGGCATCATCGCCCGCACCGGAGGTACGGAAGTGGTTACCCACTGGTGCTCCTTATCGTCGTGCGTTTAAACTACATGAGCGCTTTGTATTTTAGCAGCATTAGCTTTGCTGCACATAAGAAGCATGGCGTGCTTAGGGATCCCGTCGGCCGGGCACAGGGTTACTCTCCAAATCGTCCTCGGACATGTCGGAGCCCCCGCTGCGCGCTTCGCGCGGCAGGGGCTCCTCCGTCCTGCGGAAAGATTTGGAGAGTAACCCTGTGTCCGGCCTGCGGTAACTAAGAGGTCGCCGCGTTTCTATTAGGTGCAGCAAATGCATGCTTGGGAGGGTCTGAATTGCACTTTGTTGGGATGGGCCCTTATCCCAATAGAAATCCTGCTTGATACGGCCTCTTTAGAAGTTGCGGTGAAATAGGGACTGTTTTAGCAGTTAAAAGCCCTAATCAGTCCTTATCTCACCGCAACTGAAACAGGGGCGCTCTCCAAGAGAGCGCCCCTGCCGGGTTTCCATAGTACTGGCGAAGCAGTCCTTGAGATCCGTCTTGCCTTATGCCAAGAACTCCTTGGTGGTCGCCACGATGTTGGCGGCGTCCAGGCCGTACTTGTGCAGGAGCTCGGCACCCGGGCCGGACTCGCCGAAGGTGTCGTTGACACCGATCTTCTTGAGCGGCGTCGGGCACTGCTCGCACAGGACGTCGGCGACGGCGCTGCCCAGGCCACCGATCACAGAGTGCTCCTCGACGGTCACGACGTGGCCGGTCTTGGTGGCGCTCTTGACGATCAGGTCGGCATCGATGGGCTTGATGGTGTGCATGTTGATGACCTCGGCGTCGATGCCCTCGGCAGCGAGCTGCTCGGCGGCCTCGAGAGCCTCGCCGACCATCAGGCCGCAGGCGATGATGGTCACATCGGCGCCCTCGCGCATGACAATGCCCTTACCCAACTCGAACTTGTAGGTCTCGGGGTCGTTGATAACCGGCGAGGCCAAACGGGCGAAGCGCATGTACACCGGACCGTCGCACTCGTAGGCGGCGCGCGTCACGGCGCGAGCCTCGACGTCGTCGGCGGGAACGATCACGGTCATGCCGGGGATAACGCGCATGAGGGCGATATCCTCGCAGCACTGGTGCGTGGCGCCATCCTCGCCCACCGAGATACCGGCGTGCGTGGCACCGATCTTAACGTTGAGGTGCGGGTAGCCGATGGAGTTGCGGACCTGCTCAAAGGCGCGGCCGGCAGCGAACATGGCAAAGGTGCTCGCAAAGGCAACGCGACCGGTGGTTGCGATACCGGCGGCAACACCCATCAGGTTGCTCTCGGCAATGCCCACATCGAAGAAGCGGTCGGGGCAAGCGGCCTTAAACTTGCCGGTCTGCGTGGCGGCGGCCAGGTCGGCGTCGAGGACCACAAAGTCATCGTGCTCGTTGGCGAGCTCGACGAGGGCCTCGCCGTAGCTTACGCGCGTGGCGATTTTCTTGACGTCTGCCATCCTAGAGCTCCTCTCCAGCGGCCGTGAGCTCTGCCATGGCCTGCTCAAACTGTTCATCGTTGGGGGCTTTACCGTGCCAACCCACCTGGTTCTCCATAAAGGAGACGCCCTTGCCCTTTGTGGTCTCCGCGATAATGGCAGTCGGCTGCCCCTTGGTGGCGCGAGCCTCGGCAAAGGCAGCGCGAATCTGGTCGAAATCGTTGCCGTCGGCGAGCTCAACCACATGGAACTTAAAAGCACGGAACTTGTCGGCGAGCGGCATGGGGTCGTTGACCTCCTCGACGGGACCGTCAATCTGAAGGCCGTTGTGGTCGACGATCACGCAGAGGTTATCGAGCTGCTGGTTGCCGGCAAACATGGCGGCCTCCCAGACCTGGCCCTCCTCGCTCTCGCCATCACCCAGCAGGGCGTACGTGCGATAAGTATCGCCCCAGTGCTTGGCGGCAACGGCCATGCCCACGGCGGTGGAAATGCCCTGGCCGAGCGAGCCGGTGGACATGTCGACGCCCGGGGTGTCGTTCATGTTGGGGTGACCCTGCAGGTGGCTGCCGATATGGCGCAGCGTCTTGAGGTCCTCTTTGGGGAAGAACCCGCGCTCGGCGAGCACGGCGTACAGGCCCGGAGCGCAATGGCCCTTGGAGAGCACAAAACGGTCGCGATCGGCCTTGCGGGGATGGGCCGGGTCGACGTTCATTTCCTCAAAGTACAGATAGGTCATGATGTCGGCAGCACCGAGCGAACCGCCCGGATGGCCGGACTTGGCAGCGTGCACGCCGGTGACGATGCCCTTCCTTACCTCGTTGGCAACCTTTTTGAGCTCTTCGTCGCTCATTGTGCCTTCCTTTCATCCTCTTTAGACAAGATGCGCACGGCACCGAAGGTAATCCCAACACAGCCGCAATGCACGTACGTCATTCATTATGCTGGAAACTGATGGCTTTACCAGAGTTTTTATCATTATTTGAACAATTTAGCAGGCAGAACCGCTGATGAAACGGTTTATCAATGTGAACGTCTTTTGGATGGAACGCGGTCGCCCCTACGCGCTAATGTCCTTGAATCCCTCGCCGAAGGCTTCCGTAACGTCGGCGACCGTCACAATGGCGTGAGGATCGCGCTCGCGCACGATCGTCTTGAGGGTATTGAGCTCTCGACGGCTCACGATGACCATGATCACCGGCTTCTCGGCACCCGAATACATGCCAGTCGCCTTAAACTTGGTACAACCACGACCCAGGCCATACATAATATCGGCAGCGATATCAGGGAACTTGTCCGAGATGATGAGTACCATACGGCGTTTGTTGCCACCATCGACCACGGCATCGATCACGTAGCCGCTAATGACCATCGAAAGGCCTGCATATAGTGCATTTTCGATTGAAAAGACCGGAGCCGACAGCGCACATACGGCAACATCGATCGCCATGACGGTCGAGCCCACGGGCAGCGAGGTATTACGCGAGATGATTTGGCCAATCGTGTCCGAGCCGCCGGTGTTGGCGCCGGCGCGCAGCACCATGCCATAACCGATGCCCGTGATGATGCCGCCCCACATAGCGGGCAGCATCAGATCGGCATGTGCCAGCGGCGCCACAAACGGAGCGAACAGGTCGGTGAAAAAGCCCAGCAGCACAAAGCCCGTCGCCGTCTGCACCACGTAGAACATGCCGCCCTCGCGCATAACGACCAGCAGCAGCAAGGCGTTCATCACGATCGTCTGAATACCAACGGGAAGCGATAGACCGCGCGATGCGCCGACCGCCTGGATAATGGTGGCAAGGCCCGTAACGCCACCGGCAGCAAGGCCGTTGGGAATCAAAAACAGGTCGGTCGCAATAGCGGCCAGAGCGCACCCCAACATAATCTGGGGCAGGTCGTGAAAGAAGTTCATCGAAAGAATGCGCTTAATGTCCAGACGATATGCCATGCTGCCTCCCTCAAAAAAGCGCACCCAAACGGATGCGCTTCGAACTTCTTGCTGTATTCGATTCTACCGATTCGCCGGACAAAAACCACCCCTGCGCAGGGTTTATTCCGGATACAAACTCGTCCAACCGTTGGGCTTAGCATCGGCTTGAAGCCGCCCGATGTTTTAGATCTCCGAGCCTTCTGCATCGGCGTTGCCGGTGGCCCAGCGATGATAGCCAATAACAAACGGGTCCAGGTCGCCATCGTCAAGAACGGCCTCGACATTGCTGGTCTCCACACCCGAGCGCAGATCCTTGACCATCTGGTACGGGTAGAGCACGTAGCTGCGAATCTGGTTGCCAAAACCGATCGTGGTTTTGGGTCCGCGAATCTCATCGAGCGCCTCGGCGCGCTTCTCGAGCTCAATCTCGTACAGGCGAGCCTTGAGGATCTGCATGCACGCGGCCTTGTTCTGGATCTGGCTGCGCTCGTTTTGGCAGGTGACCACAATGCCGCTGGGGAAATGCGTCACGCGCACAGCGGAGTCGGTGGTGTTAACGCCCTGACCGCCCGGGCCGCTCGCGTGGTACACGTCCACGCGGATGTCATCGGGACTGATTTCGATGTCGATATCATCGGGTAGCACGGGGATGACCTCGACGCCAGCGAACGTGGTCTGGCGGCGCTTCTTGTCGTCGGTGGGGCTAATTCGTACCAGGCGGTGCACACCGGCCTCGGCGCGCAGCATGCCAAATGCGTACTTGCCCTCGACGGTAAAGGTCGCGCGGTCGATGCCGATGACCTCAGCAGCGGGGCAGTCGTTAATCGTGACCTTCCAGCCGCGACGCTGGCAGTACTTCATGTACATCTTAAAGAGCATGAAGGTCCAGTCCTGGGCCTCCAGACCACCCTGTCCGGGCTTGATGGTCACAATGGCATCGCCGTGATCGAACTCACCGGTAAACCAGCTCGAAAGCTCAAGCTCATCGATGGCACGGGCCAGGCGCTCAGCCGTGGCTGTAGCCTCCTCGCGAAGAGCGGCGGCATCGGGGTCATCCCCCATCTCCTCGGCAAGCTCCAGCGCGGCGCGGGCATCGGAAAGCTCGCCGCGCGCGTTGTCCACGGCGGCGATATCTTCCTTGGTGCGCGCGATTTCCTCCATGGTGGCACGGGCGGCGTCGGCGTCATCCCAAAAGCCGGGGGCCACGCTTTTGGCCTCGAGCTCGGTCACGCGCGTGCGCTTTTCGTCCAAGTGGAGATACGACTCGACCTCGCCGAGCCGGTCCGCAAACGCGTCCAGCTCGGCGAGCGTTACCTCTAAAGCCTCAGCCATTAACGATTCCTGCCGTGGCAGTACTTAAACTTCTTGCCGCTACCGCAGGGGCACGGGTCGTTGCGGCCCACGTTGACGTACGGATCGTCGCTCTCGGACTTGCGATAGGTGGTCACCTTGCCACCGTTGTTGACGGCAGCCGGACCACCCTGGACAGCCGTGCGGGCCTGCACCTGCGCCTGCTTGCGCAGCACCGAGTCGCCGTTGTCGCCATCGACCTCGGCAGGACCGGAGAAGCGCGCACCCTCGAGCGTGGGCTCTTCCTTGTGCTCCACGGCACGCGGGGCAGCCTTGATCTCGATGCGCAGAACCGTGCGCAGGTAATCCTCGTACATGGTGTCGACGAGGATCTGGAACGCGCCGTAGGCCTCGGTCTTGTACTCGACCAGCGGGTCGCGCTGGCCAAAGCCGCGCAGGCCGATGCCGGTCTTGAGATAGTCCATCTCCTGCAGGTAGTTCATCCAGCGGGTATCAATGACGCGCAGCATGACCTGGGTGTTGAGCTCGCGCATCAGGTCCTCGCCCAAGCGCTCGGCCTTCATGTTGTAGCACTTCTCTACGTAAGCCAGGACATCGGCAGCCAGAGCCTCATAATCCTCGTCGGGGAACTTCGGCGTATCGATGTGGCCGGTGAGCTCTGCAACCCACTTGCGCAGGCCCTCCAGGTCGCGCTCGCCATCGTGACTGTCCTTGGTGCAGAACTCCTGCACGCAGCGGTACACGGTATCGTGCATGACCTCGGTGATGTGGTCGGTCAGATCCTTGCCGTCCAGAATCTTATTGCGCTCGGCGTAGATGACCTGGCGCTGCTTGTTCATGACGTCGTCGTACTCAAGAACGCTCTTACGCATGGAGAAGTTGATGCTCTCGACCTTGTGCTGGGCGCTCTCGACAGCCTTGGAGATGATCTTGTGCTGGATGGGCATATCGTCGCCCATGTCAGCCGTGACCATCATCTTGGAGACGCGGTCCATCTTGTCGCCGCCAAACAGACGCATCAGATCGTCCTCGAGCGACAGGTAGAACTGGGTCTCGCCCGGATCGCCCTGACGGCCGGAACGGCCGCGCAGCTGGTTGTCGATACGGCGGGACTCATGGCGCTCGGTGCCGATAACGGTCAGGCCGCCGGCGGCAAGAACGCGCTCGCGCTCGGCCTTGCAAGTCTCCTTGGCCTCGGCGTTAAACTGCTCAAGCTGCTCGGGCGTTACGTCCTCCATGGTCAGGCCCTCGTACTCCAGGCGCTCGCGCACCAGCTCGTCGGGGTTACCGCCCAGCAAGATGTCGGTACCGCGGCCGGCCATGTTGGTAGCGATGGTCACGGCGCCATAGCGACCAGCCTGGGCAACGATATGGGCCTCGCGCTCGTGGTGCTTGGCGTTGAGGACCTCGTGCGCGATACCGCGCTTCGTGAGGGCGGCGGACAGCTTCTCGGAGCTCTCGATGGAGACGGTACCCACCAGGACCGGCTGGCCCTTAGCGTGACGACGCTCAACGTCGTCGGCAACGGCGTTGTACTTAGCCTGAATGGTGCGGTAGACCAGGTCCTCGTGGTCCACGCGCTGCACGGGCTTGTTGGAGGGGATGACCTCGACGGGCAGCTTGTAGATCTCGCGGAACTCGGCGTCCTCGGTGAGTGCCGTACCGGTCATACCGGAGAGCTTGTCATACAGGCGGAAGTAGTTCTGCAGGGTGATGGTCGCCAGCGTCTGGTTCTCCTCGCGCACGAGCACGCCCTCTTTGGCCTCGATGGCCTGGTGCAGGCCCTCGGAGTAACGGCGGCCTTCCATAATGCGGCCGGTGAACTCGTCGACGATCTTGACCTCGCCGTTGGTGACCACATACTGCTTGTCGCGGTGGAACATGTACTGGGCCTTCAGCGCCTGCTGCAGGTGGTTGACCAGCTGGCCGGAGAGATCGGCATAGATGTCATCGATACCCAGGCGGCGCTCGATCTTCTTAAGACCGCGCTCGGTGGCAGCGATGGTGTGCTTGGCCTCGTCCATGACGTAGTCGCCCGTGGGTTCAACGTCCTCGGTGGCGGTAAGCATGTCGTGCGACACGTCCTCGCCGCGCTCAAGGCCACGCACGGCACGCGCGAAGTCCTTGTAGGTACTGGCGGACTTGGTGCCAGCGCCCGAGATGATCAGCGGGGTGCGAGCCTCATCGATCAGGATGGAGTCAACCTCGTCGACGATGGCGTAGTTGTGGCCGCGCTGCACGCGCTGCTCGGGACGGGTAACCATGTTGTCGCGCAGGTAATCAAAGCCGAACTCGGAGTTGGTGCCGTAGGTGACGTCGGCCTGGTAGGCCGGGCGCTTGAGCTCGAGCGGCATGTTGTTCTGGAGCAGACCGACGGTCATGCCCAGGTACTTATAGATGCGGCCCATCCACTCGGAGTCGCGCTTGGCAAGGTAATCATTGACAGTAACGACGTGCACGCCCTTGCCGGCAATAGCGTTGAGATAGCCAGCCAACGTGGAGACGAGGGTCTTACCTTCGCCGGTCTTCATCTCGGCGATGTGGCCCTCGTGCAGTGCCATGGCGCCAATGAGCTGCACGTCAAAGTGGCGCATACCCATGGTGCGCTTGGAAGCCTCACGCACGGTGGCAAAGGCCTCGGGGAGCATATCGTCGAGCGACTCGCCGTTGGCGTAGCGCTCACGGAACTTATCGGTCTGGGCGCGGAGCTCCTCCTCGGTCATCTTCTCAAACTGGGGCTCAAGACCGTTGATCTGGTCGACGATCTTGTAGTAGCGCTTAAGGTCCTTATCGGATCCAAAGGACAGCAGCTTTGACATGAATCCCATGTTGTTTCCTTTTTGGCCATCGCCCACGCCGTGCAGCTGCGGGCGAGTTAAACACAGATGATTGTACTTTAGCCAAACAAGGCGCGGCCTATACGGTCGACCTCGACCGCCACGTAATAACTATGACCAACCTGCCACAATGGGACAGGTTTATTTTGGCAAGTTTTATCTGAGCAAACGCCGTCTCTCTGCCATTTGGTGCCACGGGGACAGGTCAGCTTGCACCAATAAAAAGAAAAGGGCCGCGCACCCAAATTGATGCACGGCCCTTATGCCATGAATGCGAGCGATTCCGCGGCGAGCTATTTACTCAGCAGCCTCGGTGGTCTCGGCCTCGGCAGCGGCCTCCTCGACGGGAGCCTCTGCGGGAGCCTCGGCGGCCTGCTTGGCAGCCTCCTCGGCAAACTTAGCGGCACGCTTAGCCTTCTCGGCAGCCTTAGCCTCAGCGGCGGCCTTGCGAGCGGCCTCGGCCTCAGCAGCCTTGGCGGCCTTGGCAGCCTTGGCCTCCTCAGCCTTCTTGAGCTGGGCGGCAGCGGCGCCACCGAACTTGTCGGCGAAGCGCTGGACGCGTCCACCGGTGTCGACGAACTTCTGCTGGCCGGTGTAGAACGGGTGGCACTCGTTGCAAAGCTCGACCTTCATCTCGGACACGGTAGCGTGCGTCTTGAAGGTGTTGCCGCAGGAGCACGTCACCGTGCACTCGACATACTGGGGATGGATACCCTGCTTCATGGTAGGACTCCTTATTGGTCAGGCGCTGGTTACCGATCAGCGCATAAGGCGTCTTGGTTTCCGACCAAGACAACAAACTCGGCTATGGTACCACGGCGCCGCGCGTCCCACAAAAGGTTCACGGTCTTTTCGGAACGACACGAATCTGACCCATCGAAACACATCTCCGCCGTTCCTTCAACTGGGAAAATGCCGTCCCCGGGGCCTGAGAAGGGCCCCGGGGACGTTCGACTGACTGCGGGAACGGCCTTTCCGCTCAATGTGTTCGGCTGAGATCGGAAATCAACCAAACTGAACTAGGTTCAGTTGACATGGTTAAAAACGAGGGGCGACGCTTTTGCGTCACCCCTCGTCCCGGCCGGTTGCTTTAGTTGTACACACGGTAGTTACACTTGAACTGGGTTATGTGTCCATAGTTGGAGCGGTACCAACCCGACGTATAGCTGATTGCCTCTGCGCCTAGATAGTCGTAGCCCTTGTTGTAGCGAAGCTGACGGTAGGTCGTGTCGTACTCTGCTACGTAAAACGTGTCTCCAGAGAAGGCTTTGTACCGGTCTTTAACCGTCGAAGCCATGTACGCGGGTTCGACATCGCCTTTCTCTCCGTTGAGCGCATAGACGGGTGCCGCGATTCCGCATAAAGCCGTTGCCACGAGGATGGCGTAGACAGCCATGCGCGACGCATTGGACTTCAGCTGTTCAAATAGTTTCATGTCATTCATCTCCCTCGTATGTATCGAGGTATTCCTGCTTGAGCGTCTGCGAGGACGACTCGATCTTTTCCACGAGCGTGCCGGCCTCGATGAAGTAGAACGAGTTGGTGAGGTCTGCCAGGTCGTCGAGCAGATGGCTTGAAATGAGCACGCTTCGTCCCCGCGCCACCTCGCTGCGCATCGCGTCGCAGGAGGTTTTCCGCTTTCCCGGATCGAGGCCGTTCAGCGGTTCATCGAGGATAAGGTACGGGCAATCGGTCGATATCGCCATGGCAAGCTTTACCTGCTGCTTCATTCCTGTCGAGAGTTTACGGGTCGGCTTGTCGAGATATGGGGAGATTCCGAGGGAGTCGCAGAGCGAGTCGATGTCGGCGGCCGATTTCCACGCCTCCCTAACGAAAGCAAGGTGCTCGATGGCCGATAGCGTGGGATAGAGATCCGTGCCGCCTGAAGAGCTCAGGTAGACGAGTTCTGCAAATTCGGCTGATTGACGTTGGCTGATTCCGTCTGCCGCCAGGCTTCCCGAGCGGATGCGGGTGGGAAATTGGCCCGACAGCGCTTCAAGAAGGGTGGTTTTCCCCGAGCCGTTGGGAGCAATGAGGCCCGTCGCCGTTCCCGGGCTCAGGAAAAGCGATCCGATTGAAAGTATCGTCGTGCTTCCGTATCCCACGCTCGCGTCCAGAAGCTCGAGCCCATGGCGCTTTTTCGCGGGTCCAGGCTGTTTGGGCGAACGTGTCGCAACGGCGCCGACCGCAAAAAAGACCGCGACGTATGCCAGGGCCACGGCAAGCATCGATGCGCTGCCTGAACCGGAGCCAATGAATTCTGTCGGGAAGCATCCTACGTAACCCGTTGCCTCGATAGGCGAGAATACGGCCAGCGGCAGGAGATTGAGCGCGGCGTTATGCTCCAGTGCCGAATCGGACAATAACGGGAATGCCGGGGCCGCGACAAGCAGCGCGGAGGTAAGGGGGCCCGCGAGGACGCGCCTCGTTGCGGTCGATAGGACGGCGGAGCAAACGGATATCAAGGTTCCGCCCGCAAGCAGCGCGAGAAGCAGGGCTGTGAAGACGTTTCCCGCGGTCGTGGTGGTAAGCGCGCCGTCATGGAAGAAGGCGATCGGGTACCCAATTTGCCCGAAGCCGTTTAGGACCAAGGCGTAAATGCCCCCGGGTGCGAGGCCGGCGAGGAGCATCGCGGTCCCCGCGACGATTATCGAAAACACGATCTGAATAAGGCGCCGGAATTTGGGCACGGGCGCCTTTGCCGCCAGGGTCCCGGGCCTTGTGGCGCCGAGCACGAGTATCGACGAGAGAAGGAAGGGGATGAAGGGAAGGAAAGACGGCGCCGTGGCAATGGCGTAAGGCAGGAAGGAAAGGAATGGCAGGTCGTTTGCGGAGGCCGGGATATCCGTGATGCCGGAGCTGCTCAGGGCACGGCAATATGCGAGCGCTGCGTCATTGGTCTCTTGGTCTCCCACGATGGACCCGGATTGGAAGCCTTCGCCCATGAGCGCGTAGTAGCTCTCGGCAGAATCGAGAAAGGCGGCGTCGGTTTGAGCGGCAAGGGCGGCGTTCGCGTATCTTGCAAGCTCCGCGTCATTTTGCTGCTCTGGAGATAGGTCTGTGCCGCTGGCCTGGGGCGCGCGCGTATTGAATGCGTCGACAAAGCTCTGCATGCCCTGTTTCATAAAGAAGGGCCCGTAGATGGGTGAATTGAACGCAATGGGGACGGAAAAGGCTGCAGCGAGAACGAGCGTACAAATCCATACGGCCTTGTCTCTTAGGATTAGTTTGAGAAGAAGTCGACAGTACATTTAGAAGCACCTACGTTCCTCAAAGAATTGTTAGATTAAAAGTAACAGACCGGATGAAGATACGTGCGACGGGGGCGAGGCGAATGGCTGAGCGGTATCGATATGCAGGTTCAACGGTATCACATTGGCCACATAGATTTTTAACTTGCATTTCTACCCGCCCTTTTCGTAGAGTCGCCGATACGTGCTTAGCGCACCCTCGGCGCGTCCGGCAGGCTTTGCGAAATGGGATCCAGGAGACTTCGGCGCAGCATCATCTTGCGGAATGCTTCTAATGAGCCTCCCATCCTTCAAAAACAGAATCTCATCGCACAGCCTATCGACCGAATCCAAGATGTGGGATGACATGATGATGCACGTACCAGAATCGGCCAGCTTCCTGAGAATCTCGGAATGCAAGTCCACCCTGCTGGGGTCGAGCGCGTTCATGGGCTCATCTAATAGAAGGTACCGCGCGCCCGTCGCATACGCAATCGCCAGGGTAAGCTGCTGCTTCATGCCCTGGCTCAGAGTGCGGATCCTCATCTTCGCGAACTCGCCTATCTGCGTTTGTTCCACTATCTCTTCGATATCGCGAGCATGCGGCCACATATCGCAAACCATCTTGAGGTGATCTTCCGCACGCAATCCGGGATACAGCAGCGTCCCCTCACCAGGTGCATAGAAGATCATAGAACGGACCTCTCTCGCACCCGTACCCTGCACCTCATCCAGAACGATGCTCCCGTCCACGCGAGGACCCGGCAAACCTGCCATCGCACGCAGCAACGTCGTCTTTCCATGCCCGTTCGGAGCGACGAGACCGTAGACCGTACCCGGGGCAAACTCAGCGTTCACCGAATCTACGAGCACCTTCTTTCCATAAGAGATCGTCAGCGTTTGAAGGTCAATCATCGAGATCATCCCCTTTCGATCTTTGGAACACTCAGGCGCACCATCAACGGAGATACGGCGCCCAAGACCACCAGCAGAGCGCCCGATGCGCCGACGACCTCTCCAAAAGGCATCGCGTTCGTCCCTCGCCCAAGGAACCCAATCGTCCCCACCTGGGAAGCGGGATCAAACGAGGCGAATGGAGCCAGCAGCGCGACGCCCATGCCCACGCTTTCAACATGAGCGCTCAACGAACCCAACACCAAGAGAACCGCGCAAACCATTCCGGTGACAACGGGGTTGCGGCTAATCGCTGCTGTCAACGCAGCGACGACGGAAATCACGCCGTATGCCATGACCAGCAACGGAATACTGCACAACACCGCCTCCCCCACCATGGACGTTGTCGAAGCTCCCGCCCGAATGAGAGCGACGGGATACTCCGATCCACCCGCACCGTTCTTAATCACGGACACAACGACAGCGGGAACCATCGACACCAAAAGCAGCACCAAGCCAAGCAGGAGAGCCAGCGCAACAGCCGTCAGAAAACGCACATGCGCTGTTGCGGGGATCTGGAGAACCAGAAGGGAACGACACTGCAGGTGGGCGCACGCGAGCGATGTGACAACCACGGGCAACAGCAAAAATAAGGAGGGAAGCGCTGCCTGGAGATACGAAAGGAGGATTAATGGGGGCATCTTCGTACTTAACTCGTAAACCTTGGGGTCCGGCAAACTCGCGATCGACTCAAGCAGAAGGGCGCGCGCCTCCGCACGAGAAGGAGTCTCCGGCTCGATTCCGATCGATTGCAGGAGAGTCGCATCTGCCGCGCCCAGCTCACCTCGAGCGCGCTCGTACGTCGCAAGGCTTCGAAACCCCTCCGCAGGCATAGGCGCGTACACGAAACCCGAAAGAGCATCCCGCATGTCTTCCAGGGCCGCTTTGCCCTCGACGTCCATATTCGCAGCGTTCTGCTCTAGATACCGATCTATTGAACGGAGCTCCCCATCCCTATACCGAACAGCGGAAACGTTATCAGCGTCAGGAAACATCTCGACCAGAGCCGGGGCCAGCATCGTCGTCGACATTGCAATCGCGCATACGGCGAGGGTAGGAGAACGCAGGAACAGTTTCCCCATCGTTCTTACGTATGCAACGGCGGAGGCACAAGCGCTCGAACGAGTTGCCGTTCTCGATGCAGTGAAGGAACCTCTCTCAAGACAAATCGGGGATATCGGGCACGCGCAGCCGTTCTTTCCAGCAACGCAAAGCAGGCTAATTGCCAGCACCTCGATCCCGATTGCGCATACGAGGGCAATCGCGCCACGCTCGAAGCAAAGTCCAGGCAGATTCACTATCTGCGTTGTCGGGTACGGGCTATAGGCGCCGACGGTCAACTCAGTGTTCGCATACGTAAGGGGATTCAACAGGGCGAACTCACGTAAAGCGATGGATCTTCCGTAATACCCGGGAACCATCGTCACCCCCATCAGGGCACATACGAACACGATTCCAAGCGTAGGGTTATTGGCAATCTTCACGGCAAGGTGAACGACAAGCGAGATGAACGCTGCCACCAAGAATTGCAAGATGGCCGTCTGCGCGAACACCAGCCAAGCCGGTTTGATAACCGGAGTCGCATATTGAATGTAGCCTATCGGATAGAACGGCGAGCCCGGGCCATTCTTCACAAGCGCGGCGATTATCCCTGGAAGATTGATGGCGAGGACGGCAAGCATTGCAAAAACACTCGCCCATACGCTCGATGCAACAAGTCTACCCAGCTCGCCCATCGGTGCCTGGATGATGAGCTTTTCACGTTTGTTAAGACGCGCGGCAAGGAACGAGACGGCAACGGCCGTTGCGACCCATAGCAAGTACTCCTTCGATCCGTCATAATAGGTGTACTCTCCATCCGATATCTGCAGAAACGGAAGTAGGGGAGAGAGCGGTGCCAAGATAAGACGTCCCGCGGCAAGAGGGTACAGAAGCGCGGGCATGCTTGATGAAGAGGTATAGACACCGTCCTCCCCCGCATTCACAAGCGCATCCGCATAGGATGCTGACAATTCCTGCTCAACACGGGTTATTCCCGACTCGAGGTATTCGACCCGTCCGTCGATGCCAGCCGCGCTCCTGAAGACGGGCAGAGCACAAAGAACCATCAACGCAACAACGACAACACAGAGCGACCTGGAGGAGAGAAGCGACCTAAAGATCGCCTTCGAGATTTTGAGCATATTCATCGCCAACCTTAACCTCATCCAGTCGGAACAGAGGGGCCGAACAAAATGCTCGGCCCCTCCTCGCATCTAGTAGGTGCTATAGACAAATTGCCATTTATCAGTTGTGCCAAGAACACCACAGGAGCACATTGCAGCGAGGCGGGATTCCCTATGATGCGCGGATCGGCGATAGCCATTTCGGTAGGAGATCGTCTTGTAAGAGATGTTGAACATCGAGATGCTGTGCCCGCTTACGCCGCGAGGACAGCTGTAGCTCCAGTAGGTATCGACGACGTCGTCCGTATACCCGAGGGGCTCAACGAGGGCACACTGGCTGCTCTCCTGGGAAGGAGGCATCGGGGTATCCGCAAAAGCGGGGGCTCCCGGCAGCAACAGACAAAGAGCGAGGCCGAGGAAAACCAAGAGCTTACACGACTTAACAGTACTGAACATAATCCTCTCCAATCTAGAGGGGTTTCGGTTGCAGCATGCTGTGATTACTTGCAGGCAAAGTCAATTTAACATAAACTGTTAAAAAGTAACCTGAGTTTTTTAAATTCTTCGGAGGTTATTATGAGTTCCGACAATCGCACTCCCCGGCTTCATTCCTTCCGCATCGCATGTGCGATAGCCTCTGCGACCCTTTGCGCCACCGCCATCGCACAAGTGGCGTTCTCCTTAAAGCCAGCAATCGAAGTGCTCGACAACCCTGTAATTGCAGACTCCCCCGCGTATCCAGCCCTTGCGATCTCGACATTGGTCCCTGCCGTCATCGGTATCGCTACGACCATCCTCAGCGCCGTTCTCGTGTGGACGATCAAGAGCGGAGACCCCTTCAAGAAAGGGTCTGCGACATGCTTGAAGGTGCTCGGCATTCTCTTCGTTGTTCAAGCTGCCACCAGCCTCTACGCCGGCTCACTCAAAACCTCCGTTTCGATGTTTGGCGGCGAGGGGGCCGTCGGCGCCCAAGAGATCGCTTCATCATTCGATTGGACCTCTCTGGTTCTCGGCATCGTCCTGTTCATGCTTTCCCAGCTCTTCTTGTACGCCCGAGAGCTGTACCTCGACTCCGACGAGATTGCGTAAGGAAACGCCATGCCCGTAATTGTTCGCCTCGACAAGATCATGGCCGAGCGAAAGATTTCCTCGAACGAACTTGCCGAAAGGATTGGAACCACGCCCGTGAACCTGTCCCGTATTAAAAAAGGGCATATTCGCGGCATTCGCTTCAACACACTCGAGCAGCTATGCCTCGCCCTTCGTTGCCAACCCGGAGACCTTCTCGAAGTCATGAGCGAAGAGGATGCCCGAAAGGAGTTCGGACTCGATTGGTCCGCCGAGGATTAGAGGGCGGTCGTACTCGCCCTGCACACGGGGATGCGAATCGGCGAGGTCTGCGGCCTTCGGTGGTGCGATGTGGATTTCGAGACGGGCCTGATCTCGATCAGACACTCGGTGGCGTACGCGAAGGGAATGGGTTCGTTCATCAAGGACACCAAGACCCATGACGCCAGGGGTATCCCCATCGACCCGGTCGGCCTACTCCCCTTCCTGAAGGAGACCCACGAGATCGACTGCGGAAAGCTGCGCTTGCGCGGCCTTACCGGGGCGGTCGAGATCGGGGACTGCTACATCCTGTCGGAGCCGGGCGCGACCTTCGCGACGACAAGCTATATCCGCAGGGCGTTCAAGACGTTCTCGGAGACCAACGGCCTCATGGGCACCAACGACGAGCTGATCACGTTCCACGGCCTTCGCCACACGTTCGCAACGCAGTGGATCCGCCAAGGCGGCGATATCAAGGCGCTCCAATCGATCCTCGGCCACAAGGACGCCATGGCGACGCTCAACGTCTACGCCGACATCGAGCCCATCTCCAAAATCCATAACATGCTGCGCGCCACGCCGTGCCTTTGGCGCGGGCACCTCGGGCCGAGGGTCGATCCGGGTCCCATGTTCCAACAGAGGATCCAGGAGTCCATCGAGACGCTCCAGGCGTTCGGCTACGGCATCACCGAGCCGGACGACCGAAATATCGCCATACGCGACGTGAAGACGAACAGTTGGCTCTAGCTCACCGAGTACGCGGCAGTGCTGGGCCCATCCCAACTGAGGTCACGGTGGTCCGATAGGGGCGCCGCCCGCGGCATGCGCCGCGGAGCGGTATCCCCTACCGAAGGGCGGGGATGCCCTCCGCTTCCAGTTCGGAATCAGCCGTCGGAGGCGTTCGGCTGACTGCGGGAACGGCCTGTCCGCTCAATGTGTTCGGCTGAGATCGGAAATCAACCCAACACGAGCCGGACACGCGCCAGACGGCTCTTCCCCGTGCGGCCTTCCCCCTTACGCTCATGTTGCAGGCATGTAACGCCGCAGCGAGCGCGCCTTTTTTGCGCCAGACAGGTACAATGATGAACACTGTACCGTAGCGGAGCGCCCCGCGCGCGCCGCAATCACGCGAAAGGGTTTCCCATGGCCGAGATCTCGTCCTCCCGTATCGTCATCACCGTCCTTGGCAAGAACCGCCCCGGCATCGTCGCCGGCGTCACCCGCGTTCTGGGCGAGGCCAACGTCGACATCCGCGACATCACGCAGTCCATTATCGAGGACATCTTCACCATGACCATGCTGGCCGACACCGCCGAGTCCAAGCTCGACTTTGCCGAGCTGCAGAAGGCCCTGGCCGAGGCCGGCGAGCTTTCGGGCGTCAACGTGTCCATCCAGCGCGAGGACGTCTTTAACTTTATGTACCGCCTGTAGCGAACAGGCTGCGTGGAGACGGCCCAACGTGCGCCCAGGCGCAACGTCACCACATGGCCCGGAGAGGAGCGCACATGGCCTACGACGCCAAGAAAATCTACTACCGCTTCGACGACCACCTGAGCCGTCTGGTCTTGGATTACGAAGCAAGCCGCCAGATTTCGTCTGAGAGCGAAAACCTCTACCACGGCCTGCCGACCGACCCTTATGACGAGGGCCTGTTTGTTGAGCACAATGTCAAGCGCGGCCTGCGCAATGCCGACGGCTCGGGCGTGGTCGCGGGCCTCACTCGCATCTCGGATGTGCACGGCTACAACAAGGTCGACGGAAAGGTCGTGCCCGATCAGGGCAAGCTCACGCTTCGCGGCTACAGCATCGAGGATCTGGTCAACAATGCCCAGGCCGAGAATCGCTACGGCTACGAGGAAGTCGCCTATCTGCTTATCACGGGTTCGCTGCCCAACAAGGAAGAGCTCGACGGCTTTTGCGAGCGCCTGGGCGCCTTTAGACATCTGAGCGACGAGTACGTTAAAGAGTTCCCTATGACCACGGTATCGTCGAGCATCATGAACGTGCTCCAGCGCGCCGTACTGCTGCTCTACGCCTTCGATGCCGAACCAGACGTGATCACGCCCGAGCACGAAATCGACGTCGCCATTTCCATGCTCGCACGTCTCCCGCGCATCGCCGCCTTCGCACACATGGCCTCGGTCGCCAAGCTTCGCGGCTCCGAGGTTCACGTGCCGCACCCCACGCCCGGTCTCTCCACCGCCGAGACCATCCTACAGGTCCTGCGCGGCGGCATGGCGTTCACCCGCGATGAGGCGATGCTGCTCGACGTTATGCTCATGCTGCATGCCGAGCACGGCGGCGGCAACAACTCCACCTTCGCTTGCCGCGTGCTGTCGTCTTCGGCCACCGACCCGTATTCCGCCTACGCCGCGGCTATCGGCTCGCTCAAGGGCCCGCGCCACGGTGGTGCCAATGCCAAGGTCGTGTCTATGCACGAGGACATCCGCGCGCATGTCTCCAACTGGGAGGACGAGGACGAGGTCGCGGCCTACCTGGGCAAGATCCTCGACAAGCAGGCCTTCGACGGCACGGGCCTCATCTACGGCATGGGCCACGCCGTCTATACGCTCAGCGACCCGCGCGCCGAGGTCTGCCGTCGTTACGCGCGCACACTTGCCGCCAAGAAGAACCTGGGCGATGAGTTCGCGCTCATCGAGCGCATCGAGCGCCTGGCACCCCAGGTCATGCGCGACCACGGCATGACCAAGCCCATCTGCGCCAACATCGACCTGTACACGGGCTTTATCTACAAGATGCTCGGCGTGCCCGAAACGCTCTTTACGCCGCTATTCGCCGTCGCCCGCATGGCCGGCTGGTCGGCACACCGCATGGAAGAGCTCTTCTGCGCGCACCGTATCATCCGCCCCGCCTATCGTCCGGTGATCGAGCCGCTGGAGTACAAGCCGCTCGCCGACCGCTAGGACGCGGACCGTTATAGAACTCGAGCGTGGCCAGGGACCCAAGCCCTCGGCCACGCTTTTTATGCCAGTAGAAAGGGCTGCATCAAATGATTGTGTTTTCCGATATGGATGGGACGCTGCTGACGAGCGATAAGCAAATGAGCGATGCCACCTGGGCGATGCTCGACGAGCTCGCACGTCGTGGCATCGAGTTTGTTCCCTGCACGGGACGTCCACTGTCGGGCATCTTTAAGCCCATTCTCGCCCATCCCGCCGTGCACTACGCGGTCTGTGCCAACGGCGCCAGCGTCTGGCAGCTCGACGAGGATACGCCCACCGACGCCTCGCGCGCCACGTGCATCTTGAGCCGTCCGCTCGACCGTGGCATTGCCCACCGCATCCATCGCATTGCCGCCGGCCACGATGTGACCTTCGATATCTTCGCGGATGGGCAGTGCTTCCTCCCCCGCTCGCTATACGGGCGTCTGGATGAGTTCTGTGGCGGCGACCCCCACATCGCGGCTTCGCTCAAGCGCACACGAACGCCGATCGACATGAATATCGACAGCAAAATCGACGAGGTCGAGACGCTCGAACGCATCGCTATGTACTGGCACGACCCCGCCGATCGCGACGCCATCGCGGCGGCGCTCGACACGCTCGGAGGCATTGAGGTCACGCGTTCGTACGCCATGAATATCGAGGTTATGGGCGAAGGCGCCACCAAGGGAACGGCCCTCACGTGGCTGTGTGAGCATCTGGGCGAGCGTCTCGCCGACGCCTGGGCGTTCGGCGACAACATCAACGACATCCCCATGCTGCAGGCAGCGGGCCATGGCATGGCCATGATCAACGCCGAGCCCGAAGATCGCGAGGCCGCCGACGCCATCACCGAATACGACAACGACCACGACGGCGTCGCCCGCACCATCATGGCCGCCCTCGCCTAGTCATTGGTCAGTCATTGGGGACGTTCTTAAACGACTAGTCACTGGGGACACTCTTCGCAAAAAGCTGCAAGGACTGTCCCCCACTGTCGGCAGAAAAGGAACGTCCCCATCTGCCGGATTAGGAGAGACTCTCCAGCACGCGACGGAGCTCCTGCTGGACGGCGTGGTCGCGGTTACAACCCACCACGCGATCGGCCACCGCCTTAAGCGCGGGGCGCGCGTTTTCCATCGCGCAGCCCGTGCCGACAAAGCGAATGATCTCGTAGTCGTTCATCGAGTCGCCAAACGCCATGACCTCGTCGCGACCAATGCCGTAATGCTCCGCGAGCTGCGCGATACCCGAGGCCTTCGACACACCGGGCTGCATGGCATCGATCCACGCGTTGCCCGAAGGCGCAAAAGTAAAGAGCTGACCAAGTTCGCGCTGTAGCACGTACGCACTGTCCATAACCGCACTGTCGTCGCAAAAGATACTCGCTTTGATGATATTTACGCTGGGATCGGGCAGCTCCCAAATACGCTCGGCATTGGGAAGGTCCTTATCGACCTCACGCACGAACTTGCACTCGTCATCGAGCAGGAAGGACTTGGTTCGGTCAAAGAGCGCAAGATGCAGATTGGGAAACGTCCTGACGGCTTGGGCGAGCCTTCGAATCGCCAGGTGGGAATACACCTCACGGTCTACCATCTTACCGTCGGCGTAGACTTGGGCGCCGTTAGCGGCGACAAAGTCCATCTTGTCGCGAACGGGCGCAAAGAACTCGCACAGGCGATCGTAGCGACGACCTGACGATGCGGCGAAATGCACGCCATACTCGTGTAGCGCCAGAATCAGTTCGTAGGTCTCGGGAGGCACCTGGCCGTTTTCGTCAAGCAGTGTGCCGTCCATATCGGATGCAATCAGTTTAAACATAGAAAAGCTCCCTTCGGGCTTGTTGGAATCGAACGTGTATCCGATTCCAACGTACCCAAAGGGAGCTCAAATAAGACTCCGCGGGCGTAAACGTTACATAGACCTGGCAAATAGCTCACGCGTGCCAGAGAGCCCACGACCGCGGCGGCAGGCGACACACGGAAGAGTGTCCCCAACGACTAGTCGTTTAAGAACGTCCCCGATGACTAGTCGGCGTAGGTGAAGGTGGTGACGTCGAACATGCCCTCGGGGCGGATGCGGAGCGTCGGGATCACCGGCAGGGGCAGGAAGATGATGCCCATGATGGGGTCGAGCGGCGGCTCGATGCCCATGGCGCGCGCCTTGACCATAAAGTCGTCGTGCTGCGCGGCGACATCCTCGGCCGTGCCCTCGCTCATCAGGCCACCGAGCGCCAGCGGGATGCGCGCTACGACCTCACCATCGCGTACCAGCACGTGGCCGCCCTGGCCAACAGCCTCGACGGCAGCCATCATGTCGGCCGCGTTGTCGCCCACCACGCACACGTTGTGCGAATCGTGGCCAATCGTCGAGGCGATGGCACCGCCCGTGATGGTAAAGCCGCGCACCCAGCCGCGACCAATGTGCTTGCCAACGAGACCCAGGCCCGCAGGACCATCACCGTCGGCGCCCTCGGCCTGCAGTGACACGCCGCGGCCGTGGCGCTCGATCAGCATAATGCGGCGCAGGCCCTCGGCGCTCTCGGGGCGAGCCATGCCCGTGATGGCCTTACCCGGCACCACGTCAATCACGGCCTCGCCCGGCTTAAAGGCATAGTCAAACACGTCGAGCGAAAGCTTCGGCAGCTTAACGGAGGCGCGCAGCTCATCGGCAAGGGCCGCAACCTCGGCCATCTCGGGTGCGATCTCGCCCACAAAGGTGCCGTCCTGCGCCACCAGAGCACCGGCGGCATATACGCGATGCGGAGCCTTGGCAAACGTCAGGTCATTGAGCAACAGCAGGTCGGCGCGTTTGCCCGGGGCGATCGCGCCACGGAGCTCATGCGGGTCGCGACAGCCGTGGTCCAGGCCAAATGCCTCAGCCGTGGAAAGGGACGCCATGGAGATGGCGACCACCGGGTCGATGCCGGCCTCGATGGCCACGCGGCAGGCATTGTCGATCATGCCGGTCGAAAGAGCATCGGAGGGAGCGCGGTCGTCGGTCGCAAAGCAGCAGCGGCGGGCGCGGGCAGGGTTCTCCAGCAGCATCGGAGACAAATTGGCCAGGTCGTGGCTGCACGTGCCCTCACGCAGCATCACATACATGCCGCGGGACAGCTTGTCGAGTGCCTCCTCGGGAATCGTCGACTCGTGGTCGGCGATAATGCCTGCTGCGGCATAGGCGTTGAGGTCCTTACCGGCAACGAGCGGCGCGTGGCCGTCAACCTGCTTGGACGGCGTCTGGTTGGCAGCATCGATGCGAGCACAGGTCTCGGGGTCGGCCATAAAGACGCCCGGCAGGTTCATCATTTCGCCCAGACCAAAGACATCGCCTGGATGCTCGGCAAAAAACGCCTGCATATCGGCAGCCGAAATAACGGCACCGGCCTGCTCGTCGGGCAGTGCGGGCACGCACGAAGGCATCATGTACTTGATGGAGATGGGTGCGCGGCGGCCGTCCTCGATCATAAAGCGCAAGCCGTCGAGACCGGCAACATTGGCAATCTCATGGCTGTCGGCAATGGCGGTGGTAGTACCGCGCGTCGCGGCCATGCGAGCATACTCGGCGGGACGGATGTTCGAAGACTCGATATGCAGATGCCCGTCAATAAAACCGGGAGCGAGATAGCGACCCTGGCAGTCGATGACCTCAGTTGCCTCGTAGGTGCCAGCGGCATCGTCGCGACCATCGTAGAGCACGCCGACGATCACACCGTCCTTGACGGCAACGCTACCGGGCGCCACACGCTGGCCATACACGTCGACGATCTGCGCATTGGTAAACAGCGTGTCGACGGGCACGCGGCCCTCGGCGGCCTCGATCACAGACCTCATGACCTCAACGGACATACATACTCCTTTAACCGTAGAAAAAAGCTGCGGAGCGGACAAGCCTTCACCGCAGCAAGCCAATAGCAATTGTATGCCCAAAAGAAAGTCCCGCTAACACCCCTTCCGCTTAACGGCACACGCCGCTTGGCGCAATGGGGACAGGTTGCTTTGTACCAATGACAAGGAGTGTCCCAAAGTGCCGACACAAAAGGAACGTCCCCAAGTGCCAAAAAGGCCGCAGTCGGAATCGTTCCGGCTGCGGCCCTATTGCACATGTTAGGTTAACCTACTTACTAGACCAACTTGAAGCCCTTGCGCTTGCCCACGGAGAGGGTGTCGCCCAGCTTGAGGGCGCTCGGATCGATGTTGTAGCTCTTGGAAGCCACAGCCTTGCCGTTGATCTTGACGCCGCCGCCGTCGATGTCGCGGCGGGCCTGACCGGCGCTGGCCGAAAGGCCCAGGTCCTTGAGCAGGCCAGCGAGGTAAATCTGGCCCTCGTCGTTGACGGTCAGCTCAACGTGCTTCTCGGGGAAGTCGGCAAGCTGGCCCTCCTTGAACACACGGTCGAACTCGGCCTGAGCCTCGTCGCCGGCGCCAGCACCGTGGTAGGTGTCGCACAGGTCGCGGCCTAGAGCGCGCTTGAGCTCGTAGGGGTCGGCGGAGCCATCGGCCAGGGCGGCATCGATCTTGTCGACCTCGGCCGGGGCGAGCGAGCTGGCCAGACGATAGTACTTGCCGATCATCTCGTCGGGGATGGACATGGTCTTGCCGAACATATCCTTGGGAGTGTCGGTCAGGCCGATGTAGTTGCCATAGGACTTGGACATCTTGCGCACGCCGTCGGTGCCCTCGAGCAGCGGCATGGTAAGCGCGATCTGCGGCTCCATGCCCATCTTCTCCATGAGCTCGCGGCCGGCGAGCAGGTTGAAGAGCTGGTCGGTGCCGCCCATCTCGACGTCGGCCTTGATCTGAACGGAGTCGAAGGCCTGCATCACGGGGTACAGAAACTCGTGCAGGGCAATCGGCGTCTGGGACTGGTAGCGCTTGGTAAAGTCGTCGCGCTCAAGGATGCGGGCGACGGTGAACTTGGAGCACACCTGCAGCAGGCCGGCCAGGTCCATCGACAAGATCCAGTCGCCGTTATGCACGATGGTGGTCTTCTCGGGGTCCAGAATCTTCATGGCCTGGCTCACGTAGGTCTCGGCGTTGGCCTCGATCTGCTCCTGCGAAAGCTGCGGACGCGTGGAGTTCTTGCCCGAGGGGTCGCCGATCAGCGCGGTGCCGTTGCCGATGATGAGGGTGACGTTGTGGCCCAGGTCCTGGAACTGACGCATCTTGCGCAGGGGCACGGCATGGCCCAGGTGCAGGTCGGGGCTGGTGGGATCGACGCCGAGCTTGATGTTGAGGGGCTCGCCCTTCTCAAGCTTCTTGCGAAGGTCGGCCTCGGGGACGATCTGCGCTGCACCCGAGGTGATGATACGCATTTGCTCGTCAACAGACAGCATTGGGTATCCTCCTTTTGCTATAGCACCCTCGCCGAAAACGGCGGTGCTGGAAGTCCATAAACTCTCTTATCATAACAAACTGACGCGACGCGGCACTTACGACAGGAAAATCCTCGTCCTGCCGCATGCGTCAATGGCAACTGGCAGACGTGTACCGTCACGCTCGACCAGATAGCGTACCTGCCGACGACGCAAGCAGTCGCGGCAACGGACCTGTCCCGTCGCATCGGTGGCGCAGACGCCCTCGGCGGTCAGCAGGCAGTGCTCGCACACCATGAGCTCGGGGCAATCGGCATCGACAGGGCTCAGAACACCAGGTTCGGCCGTCAGTTCGGCAATACGCTCCGCATCATTGCCGAGCAACTCGGCCGGCAAGTACACCCGCCCCGCACCGAGTCCGCGCAGCCAGGTAAGCGTGGCCCGATTCGCGCAGAACACCGGCGCCGCCACGTCAAACGTCACGCCCAGCTCGCGAGCAATCACCACCTGTCCCAGGTTGCGGCAGACGACGCGCCCGGCACGCTGCATCAGCGAACGGGTCCGGTCAGCGTCACCCGTGCGGCACACCTCGTCAAGCACCACAACGGTGTCGGACAAATCGAGTTCTCTGCGCGGGTCGGTATCCATCAGCTGCCAAGCAAAAACCATGCGAGCGGGAACCGCGCACTCCACCAACTCCGGCGACGCACCGCTATCCACCGCAACGTCCTCAAAGGGCAGCACCTCAACGGCACGCGCAACGGGCGCAATCGCATCCGCCTCGGCCCGCATGCGCTCCAACACCGCCGCCGTCTGATCCAACACGCCGGCGCTACGAATCAGGTATACCTCGCAGCCCGCGTCCACCTTACGCTTGCAATGCACGACGACGCGCTTCCCCGCTGCGGCATCCACCGGGCAGGGCACCTGCGGCCAGCGCTTGGGCACATCGGGACGCGCGTCGACACCCGGATAGAACCGAATCTCGAGCGTGTCACCCGCCGCCACGGCGGCATCGAGCTCAACGGTCACCTCTTCGTGGCCCACAGCGACCAAGCGCCCCACGCGCACGCCCTGGTTAATTGCACGCTCAAAGCTCATCAGCTCGGCACCCGAACGCCCTCGCAGGTACGCATCGGTAAACCCACGGTTAAACGACCTTCCCAGCTCGCGCTCAAGCTCTTCCACGGCACCGGGGTCCCACGCGCCGTCGCGCAGCATATCGAGCGCCCGGCGCCAAACCCGCACCACGTTGAATACGTAATCGGGGTTCTTCATGCGTCCCTCGATCTTGAGCGACGTAACGCCAGCATCTACAAGCTCGGGCAGATGCGCAATACCCAGATAGTCATGCGGACACAGCAGACGATCCCCCTCAACGGCGACAACGCTCTGCCCCGCCTCGTCCACTAGGTCGTACGCCAGACGGCACGGCTGCGTGCAGTCGCCGCGCATCGCCGATCGTCCACGCCGCAGGGCCGAGAACTCGCACGCCCCCGAATAGCCGATGCAAATCGCACCGTGGCAGAATACCTCGATGGGCACGCCCGTGGCACATAGCGCCGCAATCTCGTCGACCGTCAGCTCGCGTGCCGTCGTCACGCGCTCGACCCCCAGCTCATCGGCGGCAAGCCGCACGGCACCCTCGCTATGAGCGCCCGCCTGCGTGGACAGGTGAATCTCGACCCCGGGAATCGCCGCGCGCAGCGCGCAGGCCAACCCGGCATCGGCGACAATCAGAGCATCGGCGCCCAGCTCCAGTGCATGAGCTCCCAACGCCACCGCGTCGGACAACTCATCGTCAAACACGAACACGTTGAGCGTTACGTACACACGCACGCCATGGGCATGCGCCACGGCGCAGCCGCGCGCAAACTCGTTATCCGTAAAGCCATGGGCGCTCACACGGGCGTTAAAGCCGCCCAACCCCGCATAGATGGCATCGGCGCCCGCGGCGATGGCCGCAAGCATCTGGTCGAGCCCGCCCGCCGGCGCCAGCAGCTCGGGCAGCGCCGCACCGGCAGCATCCAATCCAGTCTCGTATTGTCCGCTCGGCCCCATCGTCCGAATCGCCATCGACAAACTCCTTACCAAGGTATGCATTCACTCTGAAAAATGCCGTCTTCCAGCATACACGAGGCCTCGCGCGCCCCGTTTGGTTTATCGTGTAATAACTTATGTCCATCCTGCCCCGACGGCACATCCACCGTCTGGCACGACATACCTGGAGGTCAATATATGGGTCCTCGCCAACGACAGGGACACAGCCGTTCAAAGACGCACGCCCTGCCCATAATCCTGCTCTCGTTTTTGGGCTTTCTGCTGATTGCGGGCGTGGCGTTTGGCATCGGCATGGTCGGTAACGTCAACCGCTGGCTGTCCGATCTGCCCGACTACACCGACGCCAACGCGTATCTGGTGAGCGAGCCCACCGAGATCGTCGACTGCAACGGCAACAAGATCGCGAGCTTCTACACGCAAAACCGCAAGTCCATCACCAAGGACGAGGTCTCCCCCTACGTGCTGCAGGGCACCGTTGACGTCGAGGACGAGCGCTTCTACGAGCACGGCGGTATCGACCTGTGGGGTATCGCGCGTGCTGCGGTGGCAACCCTCGGCGGCGGGCACGAAGGCGCCTCGACGATCACCCAGCAGCTTGTGCGCAACACCATCCTGCAGGAGGAGCAATTCGACTCGACCATTGAGCGTAAGGTGCGCGAGGCCTACATCGCCATCAAGATGGAGGACATGTACTCCAAAGACGAGATCCTCATGATGTACCTCAACACCATCTATTACGGCCACGGCGCCTACGGCATCGAGGCCGCAGCCGAGACCTATCTGTCCAAGAGCGCCGCCGACCTCACCCTGAGCGAGGCCGCGCTGTTGATCGGCCTTCCCAACTCGCCCTCGCAGTACGACCCCACGGTCAACCCCGACCTGGCGCTGTCCCGTCGCAACAAGGTCCTCGACAACATGTTGCGCCTGGGCCACATCACCCAGGAGGAGCACGATGCCGCACAGGCCGAACCCATCACCCTCAATGTGACCGAAATCTCGGGCAGCGGCGTCGACGTATACTCGCAGCCCTACTTTGTCTCCTACGTCAAGCAGCTGCTGGAGCAGGAGTTCTCGACCGACGTGCTCTTTAAGGGCGGCCTGACCGTCAAGACCACCATCGACCCCACGATGCAGCAGGTGGCAGAGAATGCCGTCCGCGAGCAGCTCGACACGCTCTCGCTTGACGGCCTGGACATGGGCATGGTCGTCGTCGACCCCAAGACCGGCTACATCAAGTGCATGGTGGGCGGCTACGACTACAACGCCGACGAGAACCACGTAAACCATGCCACGGCCAAGCGTCCCGTCGGCTCCACCTTTAAGGCCTTTACGCTGGCAACTGCCATCCAAAACGGCATGAACCCCAACGTCACCCTCAACTGCAACTCGCCGCTCAAGGCCAAGGGCACCACGACCGAGGTCCAAAATTACGCCAACCAGAGCTATGGCAACATCACGCTTAAGCAGGCGACGGCATACTCCTCCAACACCGGCTACATCCAGGTGGCGGAAGCCGTCGGTAACAGCAAGATCATCTCGCTCGTCAAAAAGCTCGGCATCGACCCCGCCAAGGACAACATCGAGGACGTTCCCGTCATGACCCTCGGCACCGGCTCGATCTCGCCGCTCGAGATGGCCGCCGCCTACGCGACGTTTGCCAACGGCGGCTACTATCGCCAGCCGATCGCCATCACCGAGATTGACTCTCGTACCGGTTCGGTGCTGTACCAGCACACCGACAATCCCTCACAGGTGCTTACCGAGGGCGAGGCCGCCGCGGTCACCGATGTTCTGTCCGGCGTCATGAAGGGCAGCGGTACGGGTGCTGCCGGCGCTCTGAGTGTCAACCAGCCCTATGCCGGCAAGACGGGCACCACCGACAACACCACCAACCTGTGGTTCTGCGGCTATACCCCGCAGCTGGCGTGCGCCCTGTGGACCGGCTATTCCGCGGGCGAGATCCCCATCCAAAAGTACGGCACGGACCTGCTGGGCGACAGCACCAACCTGCCTGTCTTTAAGCGGTTTATGAACACCGTTCTGACCGGTACCGAGCGCGAGGAGTTTGCGACCGGAACGGCGCCCACCTACAAGAACAACAGCGTCTGGAAGTTCTACGGCACCAACAACACCAAGAAGTCGGAGAACGACGACAAGGACAAGGACGAAGAGGAAGAGGAAGAGGAAACCACCACAACGACTACCACGACGACCACGACCACCGAGACCACGGGCGGCGACACCACCGGCGGCACCGGTACGACCGGTGGCTCGACGGGTGGCTCCACTGGTGGTTCGACCGGCGGCGATGGCGGCACGCCTACGCCTACGCCTACGCCCACTCCCGACCCCTCGCCCACGCCTGACGATACGGTCGGCTAAGAAGTACGCGACTAAAGCCAACAAGGCCCCGAGCAGCTTATTGAACTGCTCGGGGCCTTTTAGTTTGAAGCGACCTGGTGGGCGGTCTTTATACCGGCAAACAAAAAGGGGTACCGACCAACGTCGATGCCCCTTACAAGCCACTATGTCAGCGCACACAATGCCGAGCGCACGACCCGCACACCTACTTGCGAGAATTGCTCAACTTATTGATCAGCGCCTCAAGACGCTCGCCGTCCTCGGCCGTCTGGGCAATAACCAAAATCGTATCGTTGCCGGCAAGCGAGCCAAGCACATCGGGCAGCTCTGCCGCATCAACAGCGGCGGCGATGCCGGAAGCCGTGCCAGGCTGAGCCTTGATCATAACCAGATTATCGGTGCGCAGAACGCCCGTTACGAGCTCGGAAACCATACGCTGTAGGTGCAGGTCCTCTGCCAGAACATAGATGCCCTCAGGGAGCTTACGCAGCCCCATATCGGCAATATCGCGAGAGACAGTCGCCTGCGTGCAATCAAAGCCCATAGCGCGGAGCTCATCGACCAGCACGCGCTGCGTGCGGACGTCCTTATTGCGCACAATATCTCTAATGGCATCCTGGCGCCCATTGCGTTTTTTAGCCATACAAACCCTCTCTCCAAAAGATGGCGGAGACAATCAATCAGTGATTGAATAGTTTAACGCTATTTGAAGGCTTTTGTGCATAAGAACGCATTTCGAAACAATTCTATGCAAATTTGTTTCGAAATGAGCCGTTTAGGCGGTTTTTGCGCCCGTCCGGTTAAGAAAAGCTGCCAGATGCGTACACATCACGCAGCGCGCAGGCTTGGCGCTGGCGATCGGCCCAAACAACAGACCGAGTCCCCGATGGTTGTCCTTGAGCGCGGCGACCATCTGACGGGTTCGAGGCGCCTCGAGCATATCACGCATGCGGGCGGAACGCTCGATTGACGACACTCCATGCGGGCTCAGACACAAATTCTCGATGCAGGCGACCAGTCCGGCAAAGTAGAACTTTTGGCTTGCCAGCTTGAGCCGACCACCGCTATCTGCTTCCGAGAGTGAGTCCGCAAGCTCGTCGAGCGCTCGAGTGTCATCGGATATCCTGGCATACATGGTGGGATCAAAGGCATCTGTAAGCTTAGGTGCCACCGCGTGGAAACAAGCGTCGCCGCAGCCGGACACGAATCGTGCCTGCGAGAGCGCATAAGCCATAAACTCAACCGTACGGTACGCCTTGCCGCGCGACAGGCATGCCTCAAACAGCGGACGGCTATACATCACGCCAGAGGTCTGAGCGACTAGGCCGCCTAAAATCAACTGGGGCAGCCCAGTCACCATAGAAGACTCGTCTTCTATGGCAATAGAGGCAGCATCCAAGACGCGCGAATGACGCTCGCGGTGCGCATCGTATCGATCGAGCGACACCGAGGGGAGCACAATGTCTGCCGCAGTATCGCACGCGATATCGACCATCTTGGAAAGGGCCTGCGGAGCAAACCACTCATCGGCGTTCATGGCGATGATTTGAGAGCCGCGCGAGGCATCAAAACCGGCGCGAAGACAAGCGCCACGCTTCGCGTCCTCGACGTCAATCAAATCAATATGGATGTCCCTGTCGGCAGCAACTTGAAGCGAATGGCGCACACCGGGCGCAGCATCGCGGCAAACAACGACAATCTGCAAATCGTAGAGGTCTTGGTTCTGGATACTCTCGAGCGCACGCATCGCATAGCTGGGCGAACCTTCTACCACAAGGATCACCGAAAGTCGCGGATGCGAGCCACGTCGAACCAAGTTTTCCATCCTCTCGATAGCACCAAATCAAACTGTCGTTCATGGTACACCCCGGCAATAAAAGCAATGAGACACCGGTTGCATTGCACGCCAAGAACAGATGTTGCACACGCGCAGCCCACAGATGACAGGTGTCGACGCACGACACGTCGAGCCCTACCCTAGTCGAGCACGACAAGCTCGGCGGGATCGTAATCCACGCCCATAAACGTAAGGCCGCAGGCAGGAGCTGTGGGGCCCGCAGCGGTGCGGTCGCAAGCATCGATAACCTCGCGCATCCACTCGGGTTCACGGCGATGCATGCCAATCTCGACAAGCGTGCCCACGATCGAACGGACCATCGAATGCAGAAACGCATTGCCCTCGATGGTGAACGTCAGGATGTCCTCGCCAAACGCAACCTCATGGCCAAATTCGGCACGCATCACGCAGCGATGCGTGGGCTTGCCAACGGCCGAAGCGACCTTGCAAAAGCTTTTAAAGTCCTGCTCGCCCAGCAGTGCGGGGCAGGCAGCAGACATAGCCTCAACATCCAAGGGATAGCGATGCCACCACACGGCACCGCGGGACAGCACAGGGCGCGCATCTCGATCGGCAATGCGGTATGTATACGTACGGGAACGCGCGTCAAAACGCGCAGAAAAGCCTTTACGGGCCTTGTAGACCTCGTTAATGGCGATATCTTTGGGCAGCAGGGCATCCATAGCCCGCAGCCACCTACGGCGCGTACAAGCGAGCTCAGCGTCCGTTACGGGCACGCTGATGTACTGAGCCACGGCATGCACGCCGGCATCGGTACGCCCCGCGCACGTCAGATCGATCGGGCGGCGAAGCAGCGTCTCGATGGCTCGACGTAGCTCACCCGCAACCGTCGTCTGTCCCGGCTGCTCGGCAAATCCGCTATACGATGAGCCATCATAGGCCACGCGAAATACGAGCGTGGCGTCAAGCTCGGAAATCGAATTGAAATCAGACGGCGCAGTCATGGGCGCTCCCAACAAACAAGCAACGGTATCGCGACAAAAAAAGAGGGGTACGCGAACGTACCCCTCGAATATAGCCTATGCAGACGGAATGTCTACTCAGCGGTCTCCTCAGCAGGAGCCTCCTCGGCAGCGGTCTCCTCGACAGCCTCGACCTTCTTGGGAGCAGCGGCCTTCTTGGGGGCCGGAGCAGCCTTCTTGGCCTTAGGCGTGCAAGGCTCGGTGACGAGCTCCATGATAACGATGGGAGCGTTGTCGCCCTTGCGGTTACCGAGCTTCATGATGCGGGTGTAACCGCCGTTGCGGTCCTGCCACATGCCCTGAGCAGCCTTGTCGAAGATCTCGGCAACGAGCTGCTTATCGCCGAGCTTGGCGATAGCCAGACGACGAGAGTGCAGGTCGCCCTTCTTGGCCCAAGTGATGATCGGATCGACGACCGAACGCAGCGCCTTAGCGCGGGTCTCGGTGGTCTTGATGCGGTCGTTCTCGAAGAGGGCCTTAGCAAGGCTCTTCTTCATGGCCTTGGTGTGGCTCGCATCGGTGCCGAGCTTCAGGCCCTTCTTAACGTTGTGACGCATGGTCTAGTTTCTCCTCAAATATGCGAAGCATTAAGCCTTCAGGCTCAGGCCCATGGACTCAAGCTTGTCCTTCACTTCCTCGATCGACTTAACACCGAAGTTACGGATGTTGAGCAGATCGTTCTCCGAGAACTCAACGAGTTGACGGACCGAGTGAATGCTGGCGCGCTTAAGGCAGTTGTAGGAACGGACGGAAAGGTCCAGATCCTCGATCTGCTTGTCCAGCTCGGCGTTGTCGTTGGTGACCTCGGGAGCGAAGATCGAAGCCTCCTCCTCGACCTCGGGGGTCTCGGCAAGGTTCATAAAGGCAGCCATATGCTGGTTGATGATATTGGCAGCCTGGACCACGGCGTCGCGCGGAGCGATGGAGCCGTTGGTCTCGATCTCGAGGACAAGGCGGTCGTAGTCGGTGTGCTGACCGACACGGCAAGCCTCAACGAGCTTGGCGCAACGGGACACCGGCGAGTACAGCGAGTCGACGTGGATCACACCGATGGGATCGTTGTCGCGCTTGTTAGCCTCGCCAGAGACATAGCCGCGGCCATAGCCGATGCGCATGCTCATGGTGAGATGGCCACCCTCGGTAAGCGTAGCGATGTGCTGCTCGGGGTTGACCAGCTCAAACTCGGACGGAATAAAGAAGTCCGCACCGGTGACCTCGCAGGGGCCGTCAACAGAAATGGTGGCGGTCGCCTCGTCGGTCGTGCCGAGAGCCCTGAAGACAAGACCCTTGACATTCAGGACGATGTCGGTGACATCCTCGACCATGTTAGGGATGGTCATGAACTCGTGCTGTGCACCATCGATCTGAATAGCCTCGACGGCGGCACCCTCGAGCGAGGACAGAAGTACGCGGCGAAGGGAGTTACCCAGCGTATCGCCGTAGCCACGCTCGAGCGGCTCGACGGAGACACGAGCAGACGTCTCGTTGATCTCTTCGACCTGAACCTGAGGCCTAATGAATTCTGACATGTATTACCTCCAGCCTCAGCAGCCCGGATGGACTACTTAGAGTAGAGCTCGACGATGAGCTGCTCGTTGATATCACCGCTGATCTGCTCACGCGTCGGCAGAGCGAGCACGTTACCAGACAGCTTCTCGATATCGACCTCGAGCCAGCCAGGGACCTCAAAGCGCTCGGAGGAAATCAGGGCCTCCTTGATGGGGAGGAGGTCACGGAACTTCTCGCCGACAGCGACGACGTCGCCGGCCTTGACGCGGTAGGACGGGATGTCCACGCGCTTGCCGTTCACGGTGAAGTGACCGTGACGGACGGACTGACGAGCCTCTTTGCGGGTGCGGGCAAAGCCAAGACGGAAGACGACGTTGTCAAGGCGAGACTCAAGGATGATCATGAGGTTCTCACCGGTGACGCCGTTCATCTTGCGGGCCTTGTTGAAGTAGCCGTGGAACTGCTTCTCCAGAACGCCATAGATGAACTTGACCTTCTGCTTCTCGCGCAGCTGCATGCCGTACTCAGATTCCTTGCGACGGCGCTTGGGCTGACGGATAGATTCCTTCTTGCTGCTGTAACCGAGCTCAGCGGGATCGATCCCGAGCTGACGGCAGCGCTTAAGAACAGGAGTCCTGTCGATTGCCATATTGATACGATCCTTTCAGTTACACGCGGCGACGCTTCTTGGGGCGGCAGCCGTTGTGCGGAATGGGGGTCTTGTCCTGGATGCTCGAGACCTCGAGGCCAGCAGCCTGGAGGGAGCGGATGGCGGTCTCACGACCGGAGCCGGGGCCCTTGACGAAGACGGAAACCTTCTTCATACCGTGCTCCATGGCCTGCTTGGCAGCAGCCTCGGCAGCCATCTGGGCAGCGAACGGCGTGGACTTACGGGAGCCCTTGAAGCCCACCTGGCCAGCCGACTTCCAGGAAATGACGTTGCCCTGGGGATCGGTGATCGAAACGATCGTGTTGTTGAACGTAGAACGAATGTGAGCCTGGCCCACGGAAATGTTCTTACGGTCCGCGCGCTTCAGACGGGCAGCGCGAACGTTCTTCTTAGCAGTAGCCATCTATCTAGCGCTCCTTATTTCTTCTTCTTAGCACCGATCTGACGCTTCGGGCCCTTGCGGGTACGAGCGTTAGTGTGGGTGCGCTGGCCGCGGACCGGGAGGCCCTTGCGGTGACGAAGGCCGCGGTTGCAGCCGATGTCCATAAGGCGCTTGACGTTCTGGTTGCGCTCACGGCGGAGGTCGCCCTCAACCATGATCTGGTTCTTATCGATATAATCGCGGATGGCGTTAACCTCATCCTCGGTGAGGTCCTTAACGCGCGTATCCACGTTAACGTTGCACTCGACGCAGATCTTCGTCGCAGTGGTGCGGCCGATGCCGTAAATGTAGGTCAGACCGATCTCAACGCGCTTCTCACGCGGGAGGTCGACACCATTAATACGGGCCAACGTAGTCTCCTCTCTTAACCCTGACGCTGCTTATGACGGGGGTTCTCGCAAATGACGAGGACCTTGCCATGGCGCCTAATGATTTTGCACTTATCGCACATCTTCTTGACCGAAGGACGTACCTTCATCGTTCTTCCTTTCGGTAGCGCTCAAACTACTTCCCTACTATCTACTCGCCCAGCCGCAGGCGTTTAAAACTATGGCTGGTCTTCACACACAATCCGACCGTAGGTTGAGCTAAGCCTGCAGTCGGAAATGGAGTGCGTGTATGCGTGCCGCTATTTGTAGCGATAGGTGATGCGGCCGCGGGTCAGGTCGTACGGGGAAAGCTCCACGACAACCCTGTCACCGGGGAGAATACGGATGTAATTCATTCGGATCTTGCCAGAAATGTTGCACAGAACCGAATGACCGTTCTCGAGCTCAACCTTAAACATGGCATTGGGCAACGGTTCCTTTACCGTACCCTCGAGCTCAATTGCGTCTTCCTTCTTCACAAGCAATCATCTTTCTCTAGAAAACGACAGCGATTGAGTATTCTACAACACGTATGCACGCATCGTAATAACTTCGTAATGGCTCCACAACTAAGTGGAACTTGTTACATTTCTCCGCCTTGGAGCGAACACCAAGCACCCTGGGCATCCGTGGTGAGAATCACCGGACCGTCATTGGTAATGGCGACGGTGTTCTCGTAGTGCGCGGCGGGCAGGTGGTCGTTGGTCGTAACAATCCAACCGTCGGAGCCCGTGCTCACATGGTTGGAACCCATCGTAACCATCGGCTCGATGGCAATGACCATGCCGGCCTGGAGGCGAACGCCCCTCCCCTTCTTTCCATAGTTAGGAACGTTGGGGTCCTCGTGCATCACGCGGCCAATGCCATGACCCACATAATCACGAAGCACGCCGTAACCGTGAGACTCGGCAAGGGACTGAACGGCATAACCGACGTCCCCGATATGGTTACCGGGAACAGCCTGCTCGATGGCAGCCTTAAGGCAATCGCGCGTGACCTCGCACAAAGCCTTGGCTTCGGGCGTGGGGGTGCCGACGAAAAACGTCCATGCGTTATCGCCGACCCAACCGTCGACAACGGCTCCCGTATCGATGGAGATGATATCGCCATCGCGCAGAATCATGTCGGGGTTGGGAATACCGTGGACCACGGCATCGTTGATCGATGCGCAAATGGTCCCCGGGAACCCGCCGTAACCCTTAAAGGCAGGGGTGCCGCCATGCATGCGGATAATCTGCTCCGCGAGATGATCGAGCTCAAAAGTCGAAACGCCGGGGCGCACCATGGCTCCAACGTGGCGGAGCGCCATCTTAGATAGCGCTCCTGCCTTCTTCATCTGCTCGATTTGCGTTGCAGACTTAATCTTGATCATAGACCGAGAGCCTCTTTGACATCCCCGTACACGGTCTCGCGAGCCTGGTCACCGTTGACCGACTTGAGCAGACCCTGGCCACGATAGTAGTCGACGAGCGGGCTCGTGGACTTCTCGTAGACGTCGAGACGGTTCTTGATGGTCTCGGGCTTGTCGTCGTCGCGCTGATACATCTCGCCACCGCACTTGGGGCAGGTGGCATCGGCAGCAGTGCCGGTGTAACCGCAGGCGCGGCAGGTGCGACGCGAAGACAGACGATCGATAATGACCTCAGGGGCCACATCGACCAGAAGGGCACAATCGATCTCGCGACCCATGGCGGAGAGCTCGGAATCGAGCGTCACAGCCTGGGCGGTGTTGCGCGGGAAGCCGTCGAGAATGAAGCCCTGCTGGGCGTCATCGGCGGCAAGGCGCTCCTTGACAAGGTCGATCACGAGCTGGTCGGGAACGAGCTCGCCAGCGTCCATGTACTTCTTAGCCTGAATACCAAGCTCGGTGCCGCCCTTGACGGCAGCACGCAGCAGGTCGCCCGTGGAAATGTGGGCGACGCCAAACTCGGCGACGAGCTCCTGTGCGACGGTACCCTTACCGGCACCCGGAGCTCCGAGCAATACGAGGTTCATGAGCAATCCTCCTCTAGCCTATTTAAAGAATCCATCGTAATCATACATCTTGATCTGGCCTTCGAGCTTATCGACCGTGTCGAGCACGACGCCGACCATGATGAGGATGGACGTTCCGCCAAAAGCCTGGATCAGATGGTTACCCGTGAAGGAGAAGATGATCGAAGGCACGATGGCGATGAGCGCCAAAAAGACAGCGCTGGGAAGCGTGATCTTGTTGAGCGCGTTCTTGATGTAGGCCGCGGTAGCCCTACCCGGACGAACGCCCGGAATAAAGCCGCCCTGCTTCTTAAGGTTGTCGGCGGTGTCATCGGGGTTGAACACCATGGAGGTGTAGAAGTACGCGAAGAACACGATGAGGACAACATTAAGCACCCAGTTGAGCCAACCGGTCGAAAGCGCAGAGGCAACTGCCTGAATCCAGCCGATGCCGGGGAAGAACACAGCAATCTGAGCCGGGAAGTACAGCAGCGCCGAAGCGAAGATGATCGGCACGACACCCGCGGTGTTAACCTTGATGGGCAGGTAGGTGGTCTGGCCACCCATCATGCGACGGCCCACGACGCGCTTAGCGTAGGAGACCGGAATGCGGCGCTGGCCGCGCTCAAGGAAAACAATCAGCGGGATAACCAGCAGGATGATGGCGCAGATGATCACCATGGTGATGATGCCACCGGCGTTACCCTCGGTGCTGGAGAAGATCGCCTGCGGAAGACCGGCCATGATGTTCGCGAAGATGATAAGCGACATGCCATTGCCGATACCGCGCTGGGTGATGAGCTCACCAATCCACATGATCAGCATGGCACCCGCAGTGAGCGTGCCGACGATCATGAGGTCGAAGATGATCTCGGGAGCGCCGGCGCCATTAAAGCTGATGCCGAAGCTCTTAAAGAGGAAGAGGTAACCCACGGAGTTGAGGATTGCCAGAGCCAGGGTGAGGTAACGCGAATACTGCGTAATCTTGGTCTGACCGACCTCGCCCTCGCGGGCAAGCTCATGCAGGGAAGGCACAACGGCCTGGAGCATCTGGAGGATGATTGAGCTGGTGATGTAAGGCATGATGCCCAGCGAAAACACCGACACATAGCTCAACGCGCCGCCAGAGAAAAGATTCAGGAGGGCCATAGCACCTGCGGCGACCGAATTGTTATCGGTCGAGAAAAGGCCCAGCATCCCCTGGAAGGGAATGCCGGGCACAGGAACGTGCGCACCAATGCGGTACACGACGAGCATAGCTATGGTAAAAAGAATCTTTTCGCGCAATTCTTTGATGCGGAAAGCATTCTTAAGACCATTTAGCACGGCAGCTCGACCTTTCCGCCGGCGGCCTCGATCTTGGCCTGCGCAGAAGCGCTGACCTTGTCGACCTTGACCGTGAACTTCTTGGTGAGCTCACCATTGCCGAGCACCTTGACGGGCTCGAACTCGCTCTTGGTGATGCGAGCGGCCTTAAGAGCGGCACCGTCGATCACAGCGCCATCCTCGAACTTACGCTCGAGACGCTCAACGTTAACAGCGGTGTACTCGATACGACGGGGGTTGCGGAAGCCCGGAAGCTTGGGCAGGCGCATAGCCAGCGGAGTCTGGCCACCCTCGAAGCCGGCACCCTTGGTGCCGCCAGAGCGGGAACCCTGGCCCTTCTGACCGCGGCCAGAAGTGGTGCCGTGACCCGAAGAATTGCCACGGCCGACGCGCTTGCGGTTCTTGGTGGAACCGGGCGCGGGAGTAAGATCGTGAAGCTGCATTTGCTACTCCTCTACAATCTCGACAAGGTGCTTGACCTTGAAGATCATGCCGCGGACGGACTCGTTGTCAGCAATCTCGCGAACCTCGCGGATCCTGTGGAGACCGAGGGCACGGACAGTACGGACCTGGTCCTGCTTGCAACCGTTGGTGCTGCGGACCTGCTTGATCTTGATGGTGTCAGCCATGCTTAGTTCTCCTTACCGACGAACATCTCGGAGACCGTCAGGCCACGGCGAGCCGCGACGTCCTCAGGGCTGGAGAGCTCCTTGAGGCCCTCGACGGCAGCCTTAATGATGTTGAGGCCGTTGTCGGTACCGAGGGACTTGGACAGGACGTTCTTGATGCCAGCAAGCTCGAAGAGGGGACGCACAGCGCCGCCGGCGATAACGCCGGTACCCTCGACAGCGGGCTTGATGATGATGCGGCCGGCACCAAAGTGGCCGAGAACCTCGTGCGGGATGGTGCCCTGCTCGGTCACCGGCACGTGGAACATGTTCTTCTTGGCATCGAGAGACGCCTTGGAGATGGCCAGGGGCACCTCAGCGGACTTGCCCATGCCAACGCCGACGTTGCCCTTGCCGTCGCCAACGACGACGAGAGCGACGAGGCTCATGCGACGACCACCCTTGACGGTCTTCGACACGCGGTTGATGTAAACGACGCGCTCCTCGAACTCGGAGGCCTCGCGCTGCTGCTTCTGATTACGAGCCATGTGCTACATACCTCCTAGAACTCGAGACCGGCGGCACGAGCACCGTCGGCGAGGGCCTTGACGCGGCCATGGTAGATACGGCCACCACGATCGAAGGCGACCTTGGTGATGCCGGCCTCGATGGCGCGCTTGCCAACGAGCTGACCGACCTTCTCCGCAGCCTCCTTGTTCGAGGTGTGGGTGCCCTTGAACTCGGCCTCGAGGGTCGAGGCAGAGACGAGCGTCAGGCTGGAGCCCTTGCTGTCGTCGATGATCTGGGCATAGATGTTGGCGTTAGTACGGGTCACGCGAAGACGCGGACGCTCGGAGGTACCCGAGACCTTGCCGCGAACACGACGCTGACGACGCTTGAGGCCTTCCAGCTTCGCCTTATGCTTGTTCATACGTAAACTCCTAAAAAGGTTGATCTTGCCAGCACCTGACGGGGTGCTGGTCTTATGCGAGTGAGTCGGTTACGACTACTTGGCGGCCTTACCCAGCTTGCGGCGGATGTGCTCGCCAACGTAGTGGATACCCTTGCCCTTGTAAGGCTCGGGAGGACGATGGCCGCGGATCTCAGCGGCGATCTGACCGACCTGCTGCTTGTTGATACCCTTGACGTTCACGTGGGTGTTGTCGGGAACCTCGAAGGTGATGCCCTCGGGAGCCTCGACGATCACGGGGTGCGAGAAGCCCAGGGAGAACTCGAGGTTCTTGCCCTTCTGCTGCACGCGGTAACCGACGCCGGCGAGCTCGAGCTTCTTCTCGAAGCCCTCGGAAACGCCAACCACCATGTTGTGGATGAGGGCGCGGGTGAGGCCGTGGCGGGCACGGGTCTCACGCTCGTCGTCGGGACGGGAAACGGTGAGGACGTTGTCCTCGATGTTGATAGCGAGCTTCTCAAAGACATCGAGCTCGAGCTGGCCCTTGGGGCCCTTGACGACAACGTTGTTGCCGTTGACTGCCACTTCGACTCCGGCGGGAATCTGGACAGGCTTATTACCGATACGAGACACGGTGATCTCCTTTCCTTCTACCTACCGAGCGAATTACCAGACGTAAGCGATGATCTCGCCGCCGACGTTGTGCTTGCGAGCATCGCGGTCGGTCATAACGCCATGGCTGGTGGAAATAATGGCGGTACCAAGGCCACCGCGGACGCGGGGCATGTCGGCAACGCCGGTGTACTTACGCAGGCCCGGCTTGGAAATGCGGCGGATGCCGTTGATGACCTTAGCCTTCTTGGGACCATACTTAAGCGTGATGTGCAGAGTCTTCTGGGGAACGGTGTCCTCGACATCGTAGCCCTCGATGTAGCCCTCCTCGTGCAGAACACGAGCGATCTCGACGAGCTTCTTGCTGCTCGGCATGGAGACCGTGGCCTTGTTCACAGAGTTAGCGTTACGGATGCGCGTAAGCATATCTGCGATCGGGTCTGTAAGGTTCATACAGATTCTCCTTCGTTCTTGATGAACACGTGCTCTTGGTTCTTCGCCGCCCTTAACGGCAAAGCCTTTTTAGCGCGTTTTCCCTGTTCCAAACGGATGCTTGAAACGCTGGTAGTGACTTACCAGCTGGCCTTCTTAACGCCGGGAAGCTCGCCCTTGAGTGCAAGCTCGCGGAAGCAGACACGGCACAGGCCGAACTTGCGGTACACAGAGTGCGGACGGCCGCAGCGCTGGCAGCGCGTGTACTCACGAGTAGAGAACTTCTGCTTGCGATTGCACTTGACGATCATCGATGTCTTAGCCACTTATATCCTCCTCACATAGAGTATTGTTCGCCCCAAGCGCCGCCCCCTTCTGGGAACGGCGCTCATAGGGCAGGTGAACCTATTTCTTGAACGGGAAACCGAAGGCGTCCAGAAGGGCCTTGGCCTCCTCATCGGTATTGGCGGTGGTCACGAAAGTGATGTCCATACCACGCTGGTGATCGACGGAGTCGAAGTCGATCTCGGGGAAGATGAGCTGCTCGGTGACGCCCATGGAGAAGTTACCACGGCCGTCGAAGCTCTTGGCGGAGATGCCGCGGAAGTCGCGGATACGGGGAATCGCGACGGAGGTCAGACGATCGAAGAACTCCCACATACGGTCGCCACGCAGGGTAACCTTGCAGCCGATCGGCATACCAGCGCGCAGGCGGAAGGTAGCGATGGACTTGCGGGCACGGGTGATCATCGGCTGCTGGCCGGTGATGGCGCGCAGGTCGCGCACGGCACCGTCGATGGCCTTGGAATCGGTAGCGGCCTCGCCGACACCCATGTTCACGACGATCTTCTCAAACTTGGGGATCATCATGACGTTCTCGTACTGGAACTTGTCCTGAAGCTGCTGCTTGACCTCGTTGTTGTACTTGGTCTTCAGACGCGGCACATACTTCTCTTCTGCCATTGTTCACTCCTTCTTGGGGTTTTAAGCACGGGGCGTGGCCACGATGGGTTGTCCTCGTGCCTCCTGGCTGCATCCGCGCCGCTCATGGCATTTCGCGGTTTGGACTCGACGCAGCAGGAGCCGACAAAACAATCGGTACTATACGCGCATCGGGAGCGTATTTCCAGAAAAACCTCGTCTGCCTGCACAACTCCACAACTCCCCCGCACAAATTGATCCCTAGGGCACGGAGGAAAACAGCAGTTGCGGTGAGATAGGGACTGTTTGATGGCTTAAAAGGCTTAAACAGTCCCTATTCCACCGCAACTCATATATGGGGCGTTATTTTTGGCGCGGGAGGACCAGGTTGAGGATCACAGCAACGAGCGCGGCGACGGCAATGGAGGATCCGCCAAAAACGGTGCCAACCCATGCGGGGAATCCAGCGCCGGCAAGCGCGCCGGCCGTGCGCTCAATGCCCGTGCCAAAGGCGATAGAGAGACCCATGAGCGTGGTATCGCGCTGAGACAGGCCGTGGCGGGCAAACATGACCACACCGTTCATACCGATGGTCGCGAACACGCCAATCGTGGCGCCACCGATGACCGGCTGCGGAATAGACGTGAGCACCGCCGCACACTTGGGCAGCAGGCCCGCGATGAGCAGGATGGCAGCCGCAAGCGTAAAGACCATGCGGTTGACGACCTTGTTCTCGGCGATAATGCCCACATTCTGGCCAAAGGTTGCCGTGGGGACGCCGCCAAAAAAGCCTGACAGCATACCGACCAGGCCGTTGGCGATCAGGCCACCCGAGATCTGGCTATCGGTCGCAGGGGTATCGAGCGCAGCGGACGACACGGCGGCAAACTCGCCCATGACCTGTACTGCGTTGACAATGGCGACAACGCCCACAACGGCGCACGCGGCCGGGTCGAACACCAGGCGATGGGCGCCCAGGGCCGGCGGGGCGAACCAGCTGGCGGTCGCGATGGCCGAGAAATCGACCATGCCCAACACCGCAGCCAAAACAAAGCCCGCGCAGATACCAGCCAGGATGCTGCCCAGCCTAAGCGCGCCCTTGCCGTAGTTGCCAGCCATAAAGGTGACGACGAACGTCACAAGTGCGACGGCCCAGTTGGTGACACTGCCAAAATCGGCTGCGCCCTCCCCGCCCGCCATGGAGGCAACTGCCACTGGGCATAGCGACAGGCCAATGACAAAGATGACGGTGCCAAGCACCGGGGCCGGAAATAGAAAACTCACGCGCCTAAACAGTAGGCCGAAGAGCGCGACGAGCGCGCCGCCGATTACCTGGGCGCCCAGTACGGCCTCAAAACCAAGCTCAAGACCGACTGCCTTGAGCGCCGGCACGAAGGTAAAGCTCGCACCCATCACAATGGGCAGGCCCGAACCGACGACACCTTTTATGGGAAACTGTTGAAGGAAAATGTCAAGCGCCGAGAGGACGAGCGACGCCTGGATGACGGCGGCCTCCTCCTGAGGGGTAAAGCCACAGACCGACGCGATAATGATGGCGGGCGTGACGATACCCGCGAATGCCGCCAGCACATGCTGCAGTGCATGGGGTAATACCTGCACAAACGAAACTTTTCCCGTACGCTCGAACAGGGCATCCCCTGCTGCCGACTCTGCCATTTGCGCCTCCCATACCCTAGGCAGCGGCCCCATGCCGCTCAACGGTCGGACATTATAGGGCATATGGCACAGGTAGCATTTTGACCCGCATGCGGCAGAGGGCTGGGGCAGCTCATTTGGGATGCGACTAGCGCTTGCGGGGGACGAGTTTGGTGCGACGCAGGTGGATCATCTCGGCGGCGATGGAGATGGCGATCTCCTCGGGGTCCTCGGCCTCGATGGCGACACCGATCGGCAGGTGCAGCTCGTCGATCTGCTCCTGCGTAAAGCCCTCCTGCTCCAGGCGGGCGCGCACAAAGGCGGTCTTGCGGCGCGAGCCCAAGCAGCCCAGATAGGCGGGTTTGGCGCGCATGGCCTGAATCACCACATCGATATCGGACTTGTGACCCGCCGTGGCGACGACCACCAGGTCGCGCGGGCCGATGGGGCACTGCTTGCTCAGGCTCTTGTAGTCGACCAGACGACGGTCGTAGACACCGGGCACCCAATCGGGGGTCAGCGTGCCGGGGCGGTCGTCGCAAGCCACGACGGCAAAGCCCGCCGCCGTGAGCACGCGAGCCGTCGCAGCGCCCACGTGGCCGCAGCCAAAGATATAGGTCAGGCCCTCGGGGCAGAGCGTCTCGATGTGCGCCGTGGGAATCTCGGAGGCGGCGTTGGTGTAGGTGACCTTACTCCCCTCCTCCACCAGCGAAAGCCCGGGGCAGCCCGCAATGGTGCGGCGCGATTCCTCGCCATGGTACTCGGCCACATCGCCCTCGAGCACGCTCGCGATAAACGGCTCAAAGTCGATGACGAAGTCGCCGATGCGCCGATAGGCCAAGATGTCGGCAACCGACTGGAACAACGGCGCCTGCGATACATCCAGGCGCAGATAGCACAGGCAGATGGCTCCGCCGCAGATCATGCCGGTATCGGAGTTCTCGCCGCCCATGGTGTAGCGGACCAGACGCGACTGTCCCGCGCTCAGGAGCTCGCGCGCCTCATCCAGCGCAAAGAGCTCAATCTTGCCGCCGCCGATAGTGCCCGCCTGGCTGCCATCGGCAAAGACGGCCATCCAGGCGCCCACACCGCGCGGGGACGACCCCGCCGTACCGGCCACGACCACCAGCTCGCACGTCTCGCCAGCACGCAGGGCGGCAAGCGCCGCATTCACAACATCGAGCTTTTCCATTGCCGCCTTCTATCCTCTAAAGACATCGGTGAGCATAGCGAGTGCCTCGAGCACGCCGCCGCCGACCGACGTCGCTTTGTCCGAAATGTAGTTGATATAGCTGGCATCGCCGCGCGGGTCGACATCGGCGCATTTAAAGCCCTCAGTCACCTGCACGCCGTTCGCCAAAAGCCCGCGCAGACAGCCATCGATCTGCGTGCACATGGGCGTATCGCCCGCGTAGCCAATCACGTCTCCGGCGCTCACGATGTCGCCGATTGCGCGGTCGGACCGAAACACGCCGGCGGCGGGGCTGTGGATAACACGTTCCTTGCCATAGCCGGCGATAATGCCCGGCACGCCCGTGTTAGGCTGGGGCGAACCTTGGGTAATGACACGGCCGAGAAAATGCCCGCGCATGGTCTCGACCACGGCGTCGCAGTCAACCGGCGCGGTAAAGCCCGGCCCCACGGCGATGACGGCGGGCGCCATGTCGCGCGTGGTGCCCAAGTTGCGCTTAGCCAAAATCGCGTCGACCACAGCCGCGGGTTTCAGCTCGCCGATCATCTTGGCCTGGGGGTCTACCACAACGGCGACGTCTCCAGCCTCGGCAATCGCAAGCGCCTCAGCCGGCGTCTGTGCCAAGCGAGCGCGAATGCCCTCGACCTGGACCTCGCCCAGGCGAATGGCCTCGCAAAAACTGATTGTGCGGCGGATGCACGTGGGAACCGCGATATCGGCCATGACAACCGACACGCCGGCGCGCACCAAACGGGCAGCGACACCCGTGGCGATATCGCCGGCGCCGCGAACATAAACGAGCATTCCCGGGGCACCTCCCTGTGCTACGGTTTGAGCAGAGCAAAAGCGGTTCGACCGCTACTCTGATGATTATTTATTATCACAGTATTATACGGCGGTGAACAGATGGAAACGGTTAGCGGCAATCTTGCCTCGGCGCTCAGGATCGAGCCGGGCATTACCGCGATTATCGGCAGCGGCGGCAAGTCGACCTTGCTCAAGACGCTGGGTCTTGAGCTCATGCGCGCTGGCGGCCGCGTGCTCCTCTGTACCACCACGCATATGCTTCCCGTTGCCGGCGTGCCATGGGACGGGTCGAATCGTCGCCTGGACGCCGCACCTTGGAAGCCAGGTGCCTTACACGCCCCCGGCTGCACCTGCGAGGCCTGCGCGGGCCTTGTGCGCGGAAGCATCTGCCAGGCAGGCGTCTTGGACCCGGAGACAGGCAAGCTCTCCGCCCCCGCTGAGCCGCTCGACCAGCTGGCGCAGCGCTTTGACTATGTGTTGGCCGAGGCAGATGGCAGCAAGCGACTCCCGCTCAAGGCGCATGCCGCCTGGGAGCCGGTAATTCCCGCCGCCACGGCAAACGTTGTCTGGGTCGTCGGCGCCTCAGGGCTGGGCAAGCCCGTCGCCAAGGTTGTCCACCGCCCCGAGCTCTTCTGCGAGCGCTGCGGCTGCGAGCCCACCGACGCTGCCACCCCAGAGCGCGTCGCCATGGTGCTCAATGCCGAGCTGCAGATGCTGAACCTCGACAATGCCCGCATCATGCTCAACCAAGTCGACACGCTTGCCGATCCAACGATGGCAGATTGCTTCGAGGCAGCCCTCGGCCGCCCCCTCATCGCCACCAGCCTCCAGGGGTAGCAAATTTGGGACGGGGCTCTTTTTGCTACCCCGTCCCAAAAAATCATCTCCCAAATTAGCTACCCCGGCGGTCTTCCCGTTAGCGGGGCACGTAGCGGCCGGGTTGGGCTCCGGTGGGCTCGCCGTCGCGCGCAGCCAGCACGCCGTTCACAAACACGGCCTTGGCGCGGCCGTGCGCCTCAAAGCCCTCGAGCGGCGTATAGTCCACAGCCTGATGCTGCGTCGCGGCGCTAATCGTCCAGCGCGCCTTGGGATCCCACACGCACACGTCGGCATCGGAGCCCTCGGCAAGACAGCCCTTGCGCGGATACATGCCAAAGACGCGCGCCGGGTTCTCGCTCATCAAGCGGCACAGATCCTCGGGGCCCAGCTGTCCCTCAAAACTCGTAGCGATCGCGACGGGGCGATGCTCCACACCGGGCCCGCCGTTGGGAATCGCGCGGAAGTCATCGCGCCCGCGGTCCTTTTGCCCGTGCAGGTTAAAGCTGCAGTGGTCGGTCGCAATCGTATCGATCTCGCCGGCCACAAGCGCCTCGCGCAGTGCCGCACGGTCGCCGGCATGGCGCAGCGGCGGGCTCATCACATACTTGGCGCCCGCAAAGCCGTCCTCGCCCTGCTCCAAGTAGCGCGTATCGTCGAGCATCAGATATTGAGGACAGGTCTCGACATAGATGTTCTTCTGCCCGCGCGCTTTGGCAGCGCGAATGGCCTCGAGCCCCAACTTGGTCGAAAGGTGTACCACGTTGACCGGTGCGTCGCCGGCCAGGTGTGCCAGATACAGCAGACGGCTCACGGCCTCGGCCTCGCACACATCCGGACGGCTGAGCGCATGGCCCTCGGGCCCGTGGATACCCTGCTCAAACACGCGCTTCTGCAGCTCATTCACCAGCGTACCGTTCTCGCAATGCACGCACAGTATGCCGCCAATACGCTTGAGTTCCTCCAGCACCTCGAGCGTCTCGGCATCGTCCAGGCGCAGATGATCGTAGGCAAAGTAGGTCTTGAACGACGATACGCCCGCCTCGCGCATGGCCGAGAGGTCGGCGCGGTTGCGCTCGTTCCACTCGGCGAGTGCCATATGAAAGGCGTAGTTGGCCGTGCAGGTTCCGTCGGCGCGGCGATGCCACTCGGCCAAGGCATCGGGCATGGTCACGCCGCGATCGGCCGTCGCGTAGTCCACGATGGTCGTCGTACCGCCGCAGGCAGCCGCACGCGTACCGGTCTCAAAGCTATCGGCCGTCCAATCCATGCCGGTCCAGCACTGCATGTGCGTGTGGCCGTCGATAAAGCCCGGGAACACCCAGCAGCCCGCAGCATCCTCGACGGTATCGCCCTCGGCCGGCTCAATCGCCGCGGCAATCCGCACGATCTTATCGCCATCCATGGCAAGATCGGCGCGGCGAAGCCCCTGGGGCGTCACGAGCGCGCCGTTTTTGATGATGATCATAATTGCTCCTTATTAATTGATGCAGTTGGCCACGCGATCAAAATACGAGCAGGCGGCGATATGCTCCGTTATGCGTCGCTGTCCCTTGACGGTATCGACGTCCCACAGCTCGTAGGCACGCGCCTCGACCAGCACCACGTCGGTACGGTCCTTGAGGATCGAACCGCCGCCGTCCTTACCCTCAAGACACATAAGTGCATCGAACAGTTCCGCCGGAAAGAGCACCGGGCTCGAAGGCTCACCGTTGCACGCAAGACGCACCGGATACTTGCGGCCACGCTCATCAAACGCGCGAACCATGGCCTCAAAAGAATCCGAACTCACGAGCGGCTGGTCGCCCGGCAAAAAGAGGCAACCCTTCCAGCCGCGGCTCGCCCCCCACGAAAGGCCCGCACGGACGCTTTCGCTTCTGAGCTTGCCATCGTGCAGCACACACGGGCAATGCTTGTCCTCGCAAATCTGGGCGACCTCGGGCCAACGCGTCGAAACCACGACGTCAAAGCCCCGGGGAACCGAATCGATGGTCCGGGCAATCAGCGGCTTGCCATAGATATCGGCAAGCATCTTGTTAGAGCCAAACCGCTTGCCCTCGCCCGAAGCCATAATGACGCAACCAAGTTTCATGGCGATACCTCCCCTGAAACCATCGTACCCATAACTCGCGTCGCGGGGCATCTACATCGAAAGCGCTTATCCCGCACGCCCACGATGCAAAAAGGGGCACCCCGCCGGTTGGCAGAGCGCCCCCTTTACATGGCTTACCTCAGCCCAGCTTTAGGCCTGGAACCAACGGTCGGTGTTGCGCTCGTCGAGGGCCTTAAGGGTAGCGGCGGGATCGGCAACCTTCTGCAGGAACATCATGGCTGCGATGGCGTACGGCTTGTAGCTGGCCTCCTTGTACATGCCCACACGATGCATGTCAAAGACGTCGGCGTTGACCTCGCCGTGCTCGCAGGAGACACCGGAGATGTCGGCGGGCAGCGGATGCATAAAGATGGTGTCCTGGCCGTTGGCGGTCTTCTCCATGAGCTCGGTCGTGGAGCACCAATCCTGATGCGTAGCGTTCTGAGCGAGCAGCTCCTTCTCGAGCGCAGCGATGCCGGCGTCGTCGCCCTCGGCGTACAGGTTGGTACGCTTCTCCATGGCGGCAAACGGAGCCCAACTCTTGGGGATCACGATGTCGGCGCCCTCGAAGGCCTCAGCCATGGTGTTGACCTGCTTAAAGGTGGTGCCGGACTCGGCGGCATAGCCCTTGGCACGCTCGACGACCTCGGGCATGAGGTCGTAGCCCTCGGGGTGGGCCAGGGTGACGTCCATGCCAAAGCGGGGCAGCAGGCTGATCAGCGACTGCGGGCAGGACAGCGGCTTGCCGTAAGAGGGCGAATAGGCCCAGGTGACGGCAACCTTCTTGCCCTTGAGGTTCTCAAGACCGCCAAACTCGTTGATGAGGTAGAGCATGTCGGCAGAGGACTGCGTGGGGTGATCGGAGTCGGACTGCAGGGAGATGAGCGTGGGACGGTGATCCAGAACGCCGTCCTCGTAGGCCTGCTGGACAGACTCGGAGACCTCGGCCATGTAGGCGTCGCCCTTGCCGATGTACATGTCGTCGCGGATGCCGATGACGTCGGCCATGAAGGAGATCATGGTAGCGGTCTCGCGGACGGTCTCGCCGTGAGCGATCTGGGACTTCTTCTCGTCCAGGTCCTGCAGCTCGAGGCCGAGCAGGTTGGCGGCCTTAGAGAAGGAGAAGCGCGTACGGGTGGAGTTGTCGCGGAACAGGGAGACGGCCAGGCCCGAGTCGAAGATCTTGGACGAAACGTTGTTCTCACGCAGCTCGCGCAGGGCATCGGCGACGATGTAGAGCGCCTTGAGCTCATCGGTGGTCTTATCCCAGGTGTGCAGGAAGTCGCTGCCGTACATGCCCTTAAAATCGAGGCCGTTCAGCCGCTCGACGAGCTCGGTAAACTTGGCGTCCATGTGAATATCCTTTCCATAGATGAAACGATCGCAATGAGTAGATGTGCTCCGGCATGCGCGTGTGGCTAGAACATGCAGAGCGCTATGACGAGGACCCGCTACCGTTGAGGAAGCATGGGAGATAACGACCGCGGGCCCCAAGTCAACAGGGGGTGCCGGGGACACAGGCTGTCCCCGGCTCAACAAGATCAAGGAATGGGACTAGTCGATCTTGTTGTTGGTCAGACCAGCGCGGAACACGGTAGCGTCGCCATCGGCCTGGCTCGGATCGTAGAGGTTCAAAGCAGCAACATACATGGCGGCAGCGGTGACCAGGTCGTCCTTGTAGGTGACCTCGTTGGGAGCGTGAGCCTGAGACTCGGCACCCGGGCCAAAGCCCACGCAGGGGATGCCATAGCGGCCCTGGATGGAGACGCAGTTCGTGGAGAAGGTCCACTTGTCGCACAGCGGACGACCGGTGCGCTTGTCCATGCTGGGCTCGCAGCCGATGCGCTCGTCACCGAACATGGCCTTGTGGGCGTCGACGAGGGCCTTGACGTGCGGAGCGGTCTCCTTGTTGATCCACGTGGGGAAGTAAGCCTCGGTCTCGTAGACCTCGCCGGTCCAGGACGGACGGTCGTACATGTACATGGAGACCTTCACGTCGTCGCCGTACTTCTTGGCGGCCGGCAGGTTGCGGATCTCGTCCAGGCAGGACTCCCAGGTCTCGCCGGCGGTCATGCGGCGGTCGATGGAGATGGCGCAGGAGTCAGCGACAGCGCAGCGGCTGGGGCTGGTGTAGAAGATCTGGCTGACGGTGCAGGTGCCGCGGCCCAGGAAGCGGGCGTCCTCGAAGTGCTCGGGGTTGTACTTGGGGTCGAGCATCTTGACGAGGCCCTTGATGTCGGTCGACTCGTCGCAGCCGTTGTTGTTGAGGGCGCGGACGTCGGCGATGATGTCGGCCATCTTGTAGATGGCGTTGTCGCCGCGGTCGGGAGCGGAACCGTGGCAGGAGGTGCCGTGAACGTCGACGCGGATCTCCATGCGGCCGCGGTGACCGCGATAGATGCCGCCGTCGGTGGGCTCAGTGGAAATGACGAACTCGGGCTTAATGCCGTCCTTGTTGTAGATGTACTGCCAGCACATGCCGTCGCAGTCCTCTTCCTGGACGGTACCGACGACCATGATCTTGTAGCCCTCGGGGATGAGGCCCATGTCCTTCATCATCTTGGCAGCGTAGGTAGCAGAAGCCATGCCGCCCTCCTGGTCGGAGCCGCCGCGGCCGTAGATGATCTCGTCGGTCTCGTAGCCCTCATAGGGATCGGCATCCCAGTTCTCGATGTTGCCGATGCCGACGGTGTCGATGTGGGAGTCGATGGCGATAATCTTGTCGCCCTCGCCCATAAAGCCCATAACGTTGCCCAGGCCGTCGACCTTGACCTCGTCATAGCCAAGGCTCTCCATCTCGGCCTTGATGCAAGCGACAACCTCGCCCTCCTCGCAGGACTCAGAGGGGTGGCTAATCATTGCGCGAAGAAAACGCGTCATATCAGCACGATGAGACTCAGCCGCAGCCTTAATGGCATCAAAATCGAGTTCTTTAGTCATAACAGTCAACCTTTCATTCGAAGGGGTCTACCTAGGAGTTGGCGGAGCGATACCTATTTACTCCGCCCAGTATTAGCAAGTGGGGTATTCGCCTTCCCAGACGATGCGACGGTACTGATCCGGATCCGTGTCACCTTCCGTGGAGAAGCAGAGCACGGAGCTCGTCTTGTCCAGGCCGATGAGCTCCTTGAGCTCGGCGTACTCGGGATCGAGCATGAGGGTCTCGACCAGGCCGGTGGTCACTGCGCCGGACTCGCCGGAGATGACACGCGGGTCGCCCTTCTCGGGAGCGCCCAGGGTACGCATGCCGCGAGCGGTGACCCAGTCGGGGCAGGACACGAAGGCGGTGGTGTGGTTGCGCAGGATATCCCAGCCCAAGATGTTGGGCTCGCCGCAGCACAAGCCGGCCATGATGGAGGGCATGTCGCCGTCCACGATGCGCGGGTCGCCGTCGCCGGCGGCAGCGCCCTTGTACAGGCAGGCGGCAGGCGCGCACTCGACCACGACGAAGGTGGGCGGGTTATCGGGATACAGGTTGGTGAAGTAGCCCACCACGGCGCCAGCCAGCGAGCCCACGCCAGCCTGGACAAAGACGTGCGTCGGGCGGTTGATGGCCATCTCGCGCAGCTGCTCGGCAGCCTCGGAAGCCATGGTGCCGTAGCCCTCCATGATCCAAGACGGGATCTTCTCGTAGCCCTCCCAGGCTGTGTCCTGAACGATAACGCCGCGCTCGCAAGCATCGGCCTCGGCGGCGGCCATGCGCACGCACTCGTCGTAGTTGACCTCTTCGATGGTCACCGTGGCGCCCTCGGCGGCGATGTTATCAAAGCGGGGCTTGGTGGAACCCTTGGGCATGTGCACGACGGCCTTCTGGCCCAGCTTGTTGGCAGCCCATGCCACGCCGCGGCCATGGTTGCCGTCGGTGGCGGTAAAGAAGGTGGCCTGGCCAAAGTCCTTGGCAAGCTGATCGGAGGTCAGGTAATCGAAGGTGCACTCGGCAACGTCCTTGCCGGTCTCGTCGGCAATGTAGTTGGCCATGGCAAACGAACCGCCCAGGACCTTAAAGGCGTTGAGGCCAAAGCGATAGCTCTCGTCCTTAACGCACAGGTTGGACAGGCCCAGGCGCGCGGCCTGGCCGTCCAGGCGGGCAAGCGGAGTGACGGTGTACTGGGGGAACGACTGGTGGAAGGCGCGGGCCTTCTTCACGTGGTCGAGGCTCATGATTCCCAAGTGCTTGTCATCGCTCTTGGGCATCGTGTTGCCCGCCCACTGGATCTTATCGGCCATACGGTGAACTCCTTAAGTTCTCTCTTGCCGGCCCCCGCATACGCGTTTCAGCCCGATCCCATTCACACGGCTGAACTTTTATGTGGATGCCAAACAAAAAGTTTGTTAGTACTGTTCTATCACACTTTTTGATTGGCAAACCTAACAAATTGTTTGTTGCCGTAATCGGTACCTTTTCGCCGCCGAACGGTCACATAACGCAGCGACGCTTTCGTTATTTGCGAACAAGTGTGGTTTATGGCAAAGTGTGCCCAAACTAATTTTTAGGAAGGCACCCATGACCCCCGCACAGATTGAGTTTTATAAGCGCCTTGCACACGGCTTGGCGCTCCAATTTGGCCCCAACTGCGAAGTCGTCGTCCACGACCTGGAGACCGAGGACGTGGACCACTCCATCGTAGTGATCGAAAATGGCCACGTCAGCGGGCGCAAACTGGGCGACGGCCCCAGCCATATCGTGTTTGAGTCCATGCACGAGGGCACCACCGACGTACACGACCGCGAGCCGTACCTCACTAAAACCACCGATGGCAAGCTGCTCAAGTCCTCGACCATCTTTATCCGCAACGACGAGGGCAAGCCCGTCGGCATTTTGGGCATTAACTTTGACATTACGCTCATGAAGGCATTTGAGCGCTCGCTCGATGCCTTTACCGGCACCGGCGGCACGGGCTACACCGAGCCCGAGCCCATTACCAAAAACATCGGCGACCTGCTCGAAGACCTGCTGCGCGAGTGCGAACAGTTTGTGGGCAAGCCCGCGGCGCTCATGACCAAAGATGAGCGCATTCGCGCCATTGGCTACCTCGACCGTCGCGGTGCCTTCCTCATCTCCAAGTCGAGCGAACGCGCCTGCGAGTTCTTTGGCATCTCCAAGTACAGCTTCTATAGCTACCTCAATGAGGCCAAGGCGGCGGCCGACGACAAGTAGGCGCTCGCCTGGATTGCCCCTCCCCTTTTGGGCGCGAGTTCTGGAAAGCATGAATCCAAGACCGAGCCGCTTGGGAAGTTCCATATAATCGATGTCATTAGTATTTCGAAAGGGTGGAACAGAATGGCGTTGAGCAAGGCATCATGCACCGGTCGCGGATTGATTCCGGCAATTGGTGGACATGTGCACCGCATGTTCGATGAGGGTGAAGACGACCTGTTTTCGCTGAGCCTTGACGACGTGATGGATGATCGCCCGTGGACCGCCGACGAACTCATGGGCGGCGGGGCTCGCCCGTCAAGCCCCAATCCCGCACTTGCGCCTAAGCCCGCATCTGCGCCGACTCCTGCGCAGCCGCCTGTTTCGACGCCCGCGTCTACGCCCGCACCCATTTCGGCGCCCACACCCGCTCCCCGCCCCGCAAGCGACCCGTCCGAGACGGCGGCATTTCTCGCTGCGGCGACGCGGAGCAAATCGGCCGACAGCACCGTTATGTACAGCGCCCAGCAGTTGCCCGTTCCTGCGGCACGCAAGTCTCCGGTCACAAGGCTCGATGAGCCCGTTGCCCATCAGGTTGCCTACGATTCCTGGGCTGCAGCCGATCTGGATGAGACCTCTACCGGCATGCCGGCGCTCGACGTTCCAGTTAACCCGCTTTTTGCCGCCAACACGAGCGCCGCGGACTATGAGGGCGGTGCGGCATATTCCGATTATTCCGATGGCTATGCTGGCACCGATCGCATCGAGACCGAGGATTATGGCACCGCATCGAGCGATTATCTCAACGATCCGTACGCTGCCACGCCTGCACCGGAATATGACCCGGAGGCCGCGTCCGCGCCGGCGTATACCAAAAGCACGGGCGAAGAGCGCTTCGCCGATTATTACGCCGAGGAAAAGGCGCTGCGTTTCTCGGAATTTCCGCAGGCAGTCAAGGTTGCCTTTATCGCCATTGTCATTGCCCTGCTCGGCGTCATTGCGTTTGAGGGATTCCGGCTGTTCTCCGGCCCCACCCAAGCGGAGTCGGAGACCCAGCAAAAAGAGGACGATGACGAGTATCTGGACATCAACACCCTCAAGGGCGACCCCAACGACGGGGACGATGAGTAGCGAGGGCTGAAGGCGGCCGCAGGATCCCGCATCCAACACCGGCTTCTAAGTGCTGTTTTGTCATCCAGCTACACTTTTCCGAAGTTTTAAGGTGCCTATTTCGACACTTTTCCGTACTTTTACACGGCTGATTTCGACACTTTTCCGGATGAAAGCCGAATAATCACTTGGGAAACCAACGCCGTTCACGCGTCATTTCGCAGGCGGCGCTTGATTTCTGTCCGTACACGTTGATAGACTTCCTCTTGCCCGCAAGGAGCGGGCGCGTTTTATCCAGAGTCGGGGTAGAGAGTTGGCTCCACGATCCCGACGCCAACCGGCCAAGAGGCACGGTGGCCCTGCCAACATCGATGAAAGGAGTCCGTATGGACAATTTCTCCGTGCGCAGTGAGCCCAACTTCCACAACCTGATCGTCAAACCGAATCACATGCATCTTCTGGACAAGCCAAATGGCTACGTATCGGCCATGGTCAAGAGCAGTCTCTCCCACCAGATGCGCTTTACGGTGCAGATGCTCGAGGAAGAGTTCTGTGTTACCGGCGACCCGCACGTACTGCAGATCAAGCTGCTTGGAGACGACTCGCGCGAGCCATCCAGCTGGAAGCTCTTTGCTGACGGCACGTGCGTTGCGGACGGATCCGGCGCTTTTGTTATGGATGCTATCGACCAGGGCATGATACAAGCCTGTAAGACATGGGGAGATCACGACGCATTTGCCGACATCGCAGAGGCAATCGTTCTAAGCAAAGCTACATTTGATATCAAGGAGCGCGCTTGTCAGATGCTTTCATATATCGCATGGACAGTTGGTCGGTTCCACGCCCAGCACCTGATCGAGGGCATGGTCGCCGCCGGGGTAGACCCGATGCTGGAAGATCTTCTCAGCGCTCCCGCGTAGATTAATCGCACTATCGACAAAGATGCATCTTCCATAACGGCATGGGGCGTGCTCGCCTTGTACCGACCCCAACCAATCCCGTCGGCGCGACTGCAGTCTCAAACAACCACCGGCACCATCCATCCGCGCACGAGAGGCGATGGGCACAGGCGAACCCCTCAACCTCGCTATTCGTAAACTTCATCAGTGTTTCCACATCCCCATCAAAAGAATCCGAAAGACATCCCCCGTTAATAAAACGCTTCTGAACATCTCACTCTGCAGGCAAAGCCGCACCGGAGTGATGCGGAGGTCTGCGCGGGGTTTCACGGGTTCCCTTGACGCGGCCCAGCGGAAGTGCCACCCGGCATCCCTTCCATAACGCACGGGTAAACAAAGGGAAATAGCGCCACCCACCGTGCAAGGAAGGACGCCACCATGGATCTCACGAAAACGGCTAGAGAAATTACCCGTCTCATGCTCCCCTACCTGACCACGCAGCAGAACCGCCAGCTCAAAAAGGTTTTATCGCACTGCCTTTTCGATGAAAGCCAATTAGCCGAAGACGGCGGCGGCGGTGAAAGCGAATCATTCCTGGATCTATTTCTGTCTGCAAAACGCCTCGAAGGCTGCTCGGATAGGACCATCTCCTACTACGAAACCACCATCAATAAAATGCTTGAATCATTCGATACGCCAGCTTGCGACCTGGGAACCGAAGAGATTAGGTCCTATCTTTCCGACTATCAGCAAAAAGCCGGCGTCAGTCGCGTCACCGTCGACAATGTCCGAAGAATCATCTCAAGCTTCTACTCATGGCTCGAAGACGAGGACCATATCATTAAGAGCCCGGTAAGACGCATTAAAAGAGTCAAGGCTCCGCAGCCCATAAAGGAAACGTATAGCGATGAAGTCGTTGAAATTCTTTGCGATAACTGCGGGTCGCCCCGAAACCTTGCCCTGATCGACCTGTTGCGCTCCACGGGCATGCGTGTGGGTGAACTCGTCTCGTTGGACAGGAGCTCCATCGACACCATCAATCGTGAGTGCATCGTACACGGCAAGGGAAATAAGGACCGCATCGTCTATTTTGACGCAAAGACTAAAGTCCATATTGAGAATTACCTGTCAACCCGAATGGACAGCTCGGAAGCACTCTTCGTGTCGAGCAAGGCGCCACACGAGAGGCTGCAAATTGGCGGCGTCGAGGCGCTGCTTAGAAAACTGGGGCGCGAGCTTGATTTAGGAAGGGTCCACCCTCATAAGTTCAGAAGAACGCTTGCTACAAAGGCAATCGACAAAGGAATGCCCATCGAACAAGTCCAGGTGCTCCTTGGCCATAAAAAAATAGACACCACATTAAGGTACGCGATGGTCGACCAGCGCAACGTCAAAGCATCCCACCGCAGGTACCTAACTTAAATTTCGATTTGTCGACCTGGGCGACGAAGTCGGTGAACTCCTCCTGGAGTTCGAGCGGGGGAACTATAATGCTCGTCCTTCCAATTACGTTTAGATGGAGGTGTTTTACAGCAATCCCCTTAACGCCGCCTGTAAATTGGTCCTGCACTCTTGCGCTTTTTAGTTGTTCTCGTAGGAATACTCCATCAAGAATGTCGCGACGGTATTTGAGGACAGCGAGACTTTCGAATAGACCGATTGGAAAATCGACATCGACAATAGCCGGCATACCAAGTGATCCACTTTTTGTAAGAAGCACATCGCCGATTTGGGTTTCACAACGTTTTTGAATGGACTCATATTCATCCGTGCTTATATGCTTGATGTCGCTGAAATCTAGCTTGCCATCTGATGTGACATTCTTCGCAGAAATGAATGCAATTCCAGCTTCTTGATATTGGGGCGTTTTATGGGTGCCATCAGTAATTTTCGTGCATGCTTGCGAGAGGGGAATCAGCGGAAACTCTTTCTTGGAAAATATTTCGACAAATTGTGATTTACAAGCTCAGACCGTCTGAATGAACGACGATGCGCAGGAGATTTACCGCAACAAATATGACGGTATAATCACTAGAGCTGTAATTTCATTTTTTGAGCTCATAGGTACCTGAATGCCAGAAGAACCAATAAGCAAATCCGAGCTGGGAAACCACCTGCTCGGGGCCTGCGACATCCTGCGCGGCCCTATCAACCAAGACGAATACAAGAGCTATATCACGCCGTTGCTTTTCTTCAAGCGAATCTCCGACGTCTACGACGAGGAAAGTGCTGAGGCCCTAGAGTTTTCAGGGGGAGACAAGGACTATGCCGCCTTACCCGAGAACCACAGCTTTGAGGTGCCAGAGGGCTGCCACTGGCAGGACGTTCGCAACACCGGCACGAACGTCGGCAAGGCAATCGTCGATGCAATGGTCGGAATCGAGCGCGCTAACCCCGATACCCTCAGCGGCCTCTTCAGCAGCTTCGACGACGCGAGCTGGACGGACAAGGGCAAGCTCTCCGACGAACGCCTGAAAGACCTCATCGAGCATTTCTCTGCAAAGAAGTTCGGCAACAGTAGCTATAACGCCGACATGATGGGCGACGCCTACGAGTACCTGATCAAGAAGTTCGCCGACATGCAGAAGAAGAACGCCGGCGAGTTCTACACCCCGAGGGAGATCGTGAAGATGATGGTCTCCCTGCTCGAGCCAAAGCCCGGAGAGACCGTCTATGACCCCGCATGCGGCACGGGCGGCATGCTCATCGAGGCAGTACGTCAGATGGACAACTCGAGGCTCGCCTACGGCAAGCTCTACGGCCAGGAGAAGAACCTAAGCACGTCTGCCATAGCACGCATGAACCTCTACCTCCACGGTGCGAAGGACTTTCGCATCACCCAGGGGGACACCCTACGCGACCCCGCCTTCCTTGCCGGGAATGCCCTCAGGACATTCGACTGCGTCCTCGCCAATCCGCCCTTCTCCCTTAAGAACTGGGGATCCGCAGAGTTCTCCTCGGACCCGTGGGGCCGCAACATCTGGGGCGTCCCCACGGACAAGTCGGCGGACTTCGCATGGGTGCAGCATATGGTCTGCTCCATGGACGAGAAGAGCGGTCGCTGCGCTGTAGTGCTGCCCCAGGGCGCACTGTTCCACGGCGGCAAGGAGGGCACCATCCGCAAGGAGTTGCTCAAGTCGGACAAGGTCGAGGCAGTGATCTCGCTCGCGAGCGGCGTCTTCTACAGCACCGGTGTCTCCGCCTGTGTGCTGTTTCTCAGAAACGAAAAACCCGCCGAGCACCAAGGGCATGTCTGCATCATCGACGGCAGCAAGATCTTCACTGCTCAGCGCGCGCAGAACGTGATCTTGGAAGAGGATGCGCAGGAGATGCTCTCCCTCTATCGCTCCTACGAGCCCGTCGTCGAAAAATGCGCCATAGCAACGCTCGCTGACATCGAACGCGAGGGATACGTGCTCTCGGCGAACAACTACGTCGAAAGAAAACGCGAGAAGGTCGAGCCGCCGACGGAGACAAGAAAACGCTTCTACGACCTCCTCCAGCAAACGAAGGAATCCGAGGAGAGGCTCCTCGATCTGCTAACGAAGGGAGGCTATGTCGATGGAGAGTAGAATCCCCCAGGAAGAGCTAAACAACCATCTATGGAACGCGGCCGTTCTGCTACGCACCTACATCGATGCCGGGTCGTACAAGCAGTACATCTTCCCGCTACTGTTCTTCAAGCGTCTCTCCGACGTCTACGACGAGGAGACCGCCGAAGCGTTGGAAGCCTCCGGCGGAGATGCGGAGTTCGCAGCCCTTCCCGAGAACCACAGCTTCGCAATCCCGGACGGCGCCCACTGGTGCGATATCCGTGAGGCAACGGAAAACGTCGGTAAGGCGATCGTAGGCGCCTTCCGCGCCATCGAGACGGCCAACGGCTCCAAGCTGCGTGGCATCTTCGGCGACGCCGCCTGGACTAACAAGAAACGACTTCCCGACCGCCTGCTCAAGGACCTCATCGAGCACTTCAGCGCTATAACGCTCTCCATCGCCAATTGTCCCGAGGACGAACTCGGTCAGGGCTACGAGTACCTCATCAAGAAGTTCGCAGACGACTCAGGGCACACGGCACAGGAGTTCTACACCAACCGCACGGTCGTCCATCTGATGACCGAGATCCTCCAACCCAAACCGGGCGAGTCCATCTACGACCCCACCTGCGGCAGCGCCGGCATGCTCATCTCCTCCATCGCCCACCTCAAACAGCACGGAGAGGAATGGCGCAACGTTCACGCCTACGGACAGGAGATCAACCAGCTATCCTCCGCCATCGGACGCATGAACCTATTCCTGCACGGCGTCGAGGACTTCGAGATTGCAAACGACGACACGCTGCGGCACCCAGCCTTCCTCGAGGCGGGAAAGCTACGCACCTTCGATATGGTGCTCGCTAATCCTCCCTATTCGATCAAGCAATGGGACCGCGAGGCGTTCGCGTCGGACCCCTACGGCCGCAACTTCCTCGGCACCCCGCCGCAGGGGCGGGCCGACTATGCCTTCATACAGCATATCCTCAAGAGCATGGACCCGAGGAGTGGAAGGTGCGCCATCCTTCTTCCCCATGGCGTACTCTTCCGCAACGAGGAATCGGAGATGCGCGAAAGGCTCGTGAGAAGCGATCTCGTTGAGGCGGTCATCGGACTCGGCGCAAACCTCTTCTTCAACTCGCCCATGGAGGCCTGCATCCTCATCTGCCGCAGCGAGAAAGCGCCGAATCGAAGCAAGAAAATACTGTTCGTAGACGCCTCTGCCGAGGTAACCCGCAAGAACGCGCAAAGCTACCTTGAGCCTCAACACATCAAGAGAATCGTCGATGCCTACCGATCTGACGAGGACATCGAAGGTTTCTCATCCCACGCATCGTTTAGTGAGCTCGAGGACAACGCCTTCTCGCTCTCCATCCCTCTGTACGTGAAGCCCGCCAATGATGAAAATGCTGACGATAGAAGCATCGAGGAGACGGTAGAAAGCTGGAGAGCCGCCTCCACAGAGGCCGCGTCCCTGCTCGATAATATTGCTGCGAAATTGCATGAAAACGATGGTGAGTAACATGACCCACGTTTGCCTGGGCGATGTGGCCCGCGAAATAAAACAGAAGGTCCCTGCGGGGCAAGAGCTGCCGACGGTCGGCCTTGAGCATCTAGACCCCGGCGAGGTCGAACTCGCCCACTGGGACGAAGGTGTCAGGACCACCTTCACTAAGGCTTTCTCAAAGGGGCAGGTGCTATTCGGGCGTCGTAGGGCCTACCTACGTAAAGCAGCCGTCGCCCCATTCGACGGAATCTGCTCCGGAGACATCACCGTCATCGCCCCCAAGGACAACCTCTCTCCGAGACTGCTCCCGTTCATCATCCAGAATGACGCCCTATTCGAGCACGCCGTCACCAATTCGGCAGGCTCCCTCTCGCCAAGAGTCAAGTGGCAGAGCCTTTCGCAATTTGAGTTCGAGCTCCCCAACATCGCTAAGCAAGAAGAACTTGCCGACATACTCTGGACCGCACAAGAAACGCGGTCTCACTACAAGCAGCTGCTTACAGCCTGCGACGACGTCGTCAAATCACAATTTAGCTGCTGGGGGTGCGCGGCATGACAAGGTATAGATTCGACCAGATAGCCGAGAACAGCACCGCCAAGAAAAAACCCGAGGAAAGCGATCGCAACCGGTACGTTGGACTGGAGCACCTTGATCCGGGCACTCTTGAGGTGACCCGCTGGGGCGCCGAGGTTACTCCCAAGGGCGACAAACTGCTCATGAAGAAAGGCGATGTCCTGTTCGGCCGCCGAAGGGCCTATCAGAAGAAGGTCGGCATAGCACCCTTCGATGGCATCTTCTCGGCTCACGGGATGGTGCTGCGCCCGAAGGCCGATGTCGTCGATCCGATGTTCTTCCCGTTTTTCATCAGCTCCGACATGTTCCTTGACGAGGCAATACGGGTCTCCGTCGGCTCTCTTTCGCCGACGGCAAACTGGAAAGATCTCCGGACCTTGGAATTTGACTTGCCCTCGCCGGGAAAACAACGCGAGCTTGCCGGCATCCTCTCGGAAGCCGAGAGCCTCAAGGGGCATTATCGTAAGCTGCTCACGACCTGCGACGACGTCGTCAAATCACAATTTGTCGAGATGTTTGGGGATGAGAAATGGGATTTCAAGCCCCTATCGGAATGCGTTAATTCCATTGATACCGGTAAAAGTATGAATTGCGGAGAAGGTCCACGAGGGGTTGGTGGTTTTGGGGTCCTTAAACTGAGCGCGCTATCTTCAGGTACTTTTGTCGCCTCCGAAAACAAAGTGATTTCTAAAGATAACTTCATGTCCATAAAAGAGGTCGGAAAAGGCGACCTCTTGTTTGCACGCAAAAATACGCCTGAGCTAGTTGGCACAACCGTTTATGTTCCAAACGAAGTGAAGGGCCTTATGTTTCCCGATCTCGTCTTTCGTATGAAACCGAAGGGTGTCAACGCGCTGTATTTACTTGCGTACATGAGAAGTGACCGTGGCCTCGATTTAATTCAAGGCATGGCCCATGGATCGGCAAAATCCATGGTCAACATCCCTAAAACTCAGCTGGCAAGGCTGCCGGTTCCGGTTCCTCCGCTCGAACTCCAGGAGGAGTTCACCGACTTCGTCGCCCAGGTCGACAAATCGAAATTTGCCGTACAAAAGGCCCTCGATGAGCTAAACGCCACGACGAAGAAAATCTTGAACCAGGAGTTAGGACTCGGAGATGTTTAACGAGGACAACACCATCGAGCAAATGAGCGTCGAGGCGCTTGCCAGCCTTGGCTGGAGATACGTTACTGCCGAAGACCTCCCGCGCCGCCATGCCGACGTCATGGTCGAGCCCATGGTCAAGGACGCCCTCATCAGGCTTAACCCGGAGATCGCAGAAGACCCCGATCGCGCCGACGAGATCATCTACCGACTCAGGGCCCTCATTCAGTCCACAAGTCCGCAGAACCTGGTCTCCACCAACGAGCGGTTCAAAAAGCTCGTCATCGAGGAGAACTCATTCCCCTACGGCAAAGACGGCCGCATGGTCCCCATCCGCTTCTTTGGCACGGCGGCGGACGGCGATCTTGACAAAAACGAGTACATCGTCACCAACCAGTGGGTCTACCCCCAGGAACAGGGCGGTAAGCGCCTCGACCTCGTCCTTCTTGTCAATGGATTTCCGCTCGTCATCGGCGAGTTCAAGACGCCGGTGCGCGATTCGATAACCTGGCTCGACGGCGCTGGCGACATCGCTAAATATGAGAAGAGCATCCCGCAGATGTTCGTCTGTAGCGCCATCAACTTCGCCAGCGAAGGAAAATGCTATCGCTACGGGTCGGTGAACATGCCTCCCGAGATGTGGGGACCCTGGCATGAGGGCGACAAGAAGAGCGAGGGCACACTTGCCGACGTCAAGAGAAGCATGGCGTCCATGCTAACCCCCACGAACGTCATGGACATCTTCCAGTTCTTCACGCTCTTCGCCACCGACAAGAAGCATCGACGCATCAAGCTGATCTGTCGTTACCAACAGTTCGAGGGCGCGAACCTCATCGTGGACCGCGTCCGCGCAGGATACCCGAAGCGTGGCCTCATTTGGCATTTCCAGGGCTCAGGAAAGTCACTGCTCATGGTATTCGCTGCCCAGAAGCTGCGCATGGTCCCCGAACTCAAGAACCCGACCGTCGTCATCGTGGATGACCGAATCGACCTCGAGACCCAGATCACGGGGACCTTCAACGCATCCGACATCCCCAACCTCGCAAGCGCCGGCAGCAAGGAGGAGCTTGAGTCCTTCTTCAAGCAGGACATGAGAAAGATCCTCATCACCACCATCTTCAAATTCAGCGAGGTTGCGGGGACGCTCAACGAGCGCGAGAACATCATCCTCATGGTCGACGAGGCGCACCGCACCCAAGAGGGCGACCTCGGCGAGAAGATGCGACTCGCCTTGCCAAACGCCTTCTTCTTCGGCTTGACCGGCACGCCCATCAACCGAACCGACAAGAACACGTTCCACACCTTCGGTGCCAAAGAGGACAAGTCCGGCTACATGAGCCGCTATTCCTTCGCCGACTCCATCCGCGACCACGCCACATTGCCGCTCCATTTTGAAACCGTTCCCGTCGAGCTCCACGTCAACCAAGAGGTCGTGAACGCCGCCTTTAACGAAATGACCCGAGACCTCAGCAAAGAGGACAAGGCGGAACTCACCAGGCGCGTCAAGATCGAGTCCGTCATGAAGGCCCCCGACCGCATCCACAAGGTATGCGAGCACATCGCCAAGCACTTCAAGTCAAAGGTTGAGCCCGACGGCTTCAAGGCGCAGGTAGTCTGCTACGACCGAGAGTGTTGCCTGCTGTATAAGGAGGAGCTCGACAAGCTCTTGGGCACTGATGCAGTCACCATCGTCATGGACACAAACAACGACAAGGAAGACCGCTACAAGGCATACCGTCGAGATCGCGATGCCGAGGAAAAGCTCCTTGACCGTTTCCGCGACCCGGACGATCCGCTCAAGATTCTCATCGTCACTGCAAAGCTGCTCACGGGGTTCGATGCGCCCATCCTGCAAACTCAGTACCTTGACAAGCCCTTGCGCGACCACACGCTGTTGCAGGCAATCTGTCGAACCAACCGCGTCTACAACGACAAGAAGACATTCGGTCTCATTGTCGACTATATCGGCCTCTTCGACAACGTCGCCAAGTCTCTGCACTTCGACGAGGCCGAGGTGCAGAAAGTTATAACCAACATCGACGAGGTAAAGGCCGAGCTGCTCGGGCTTATGCATTGCTGTCTTGAGTACTTCTCAACGGTCAGAGACCGCCGCAGCGCGGATTGGGAGTCCCTTCTCGAAGCTCAACAATGCCTGCCAACGACAAAGGTGAAAGACCAGTTTGGGGCCGACTTCTCGGTCTTGAACAGAGCGTGGGAAGCCCTTTCGCCCGACCCATGTCTCAATCCCTACAAGCCCGATTTCATCTGGCTCTCGCAGGTCTACGATTCCGTGAGACCGGTAGACAATCGCGGGAAGCTCATCTGGGCAGCGCTCGGGCCCAAGACAATCGAGCTCGTGCACGAGAACATCACCGTCGAGAGAGTCCGAGACGATGACGACATCCTTGAACTCGACGAGGACATGATCGAGCACTTCATCAACGACAAGAGCAATACCGAGAAGATCACGCGTAAGCTGGAGATAGATCTCGTCGCCCGAATCCGCAGGCACGATAAGAATGGCAAGTTCCAGAAGCTCGGCGAGCGCCTGGAGGACCTGAGGGAACGTCACGAGCAAGGTCTCATCAACAGCGTCGAGTTCCTCAAGATGCTCATCGACCTCGCCAGAGAGGCTCGAGCGGCCGAAAAGGAAGTCGTGCCCGAAGAAGAGGAGGACAAGGGCAAGGCTGCCCTCACAGAACTCTTCAATGGTGTAAAGAATGGGGACACGCCAATCATCGTCGAGAACATCGTCGGCGACATCGACGAAATCGTTAAGATCACCCGATTCGACGGTTGGCAGGCAACCACAGCAGGCGTCAAAGAGGTCAAGAAGCAGCTACGCGCCATTCTTTGGATGCGCTACAAGCTCAAAGACCAGGCTCTTTTTGATAAGGCGTATTCGTATATTGAACTCTACTATTAGGCAACAGAAGACAGGTCTCTAGGGACGCTCCGCATCAACCATTTCATCGGATGCGGAGCGTCCCAATTTGAACGAGCAACGTCTTGCGACGGGTGAACACTGCAACCCCAATGGCCCGCTAGCCCTTTCATAATCTGGTGGTTAAGTCTTCACTAGAAGCCATCCACACTTTGTAGTTAATTGATTCCTTCTTCGCAGGCGAAAACGACAATGATGTCCGCCCCCTATCTCCCCTCCGCTTTCAGTTTCAGCAGCAGATCGCCCAGCTCGGGGCACTTGTTGGAAAGGCGCGTCTGAGCTCGCTCGCCCATCCCCCACCGCTGGCGAACTTCCTGGGCGCGCGGGCTCACGTGATAGTCCCCGTCCATCATCTGCTTGAGTAGCTTGGCGGTCACGCGCGCATCGGCAAGGGCACTATGGGCGTGACCCGTCGACTCGTCGAACTCGATGCCAAACCACGTTGCCGCGTCGCCCAACGAGACGCGCCCGTGGCTGCCCACGTCCATGATCGAGGTGTAAAACGCCTGTAAGTCGGCCCAATCCGCAGGAAATGCGGAAAGGTCGATGTGCTTTGCCTGGCACTCGGTCAAAAGCTGTCGACGGTCCGCCCCGCTCCAACAGACCACCTGGGCGGAGTAGCGACCGATCCAATCGCTGAGCCTTTTGATCACCATGTAGAGCGGGTCGGCCATCGCGGTGTCCACGGCCGATATCCCCGTAAGCTCGCGGACGGGGAACGCAACGCCTTCGGTAAATTCTGTCTGCACAAACTGCGAGAACTCGCCCATAACGTTGCCGTGGTAATCGAGCTTGACGGCACCGACCTCGATAATCTCATTGCGCAGTCTACGGCGCTGGCGCTGTTTTGGCACCGGCGCAAACTCAAAGTCCAGCACGATCTGGCGCGCAAAGTTCGTCGTATCGATAGCCGAGATACACGGCGTCCTTTCAGCTGACACGGTTAGGGCCTTTCTCCGTCAACTGCCGCTTGGTTACATAAGCGGCTACATTGCCGTAAGGATAGGCGCCCGCGCGGACATGAAAGCGGGACGCAATACCATGCTCCGGTCGCACGCCATGCAGACCGCCCCAAGAGAGTCGCCCGCTCTATTCAAATGCATGAAAAAGATTGAGGCCCGGTGACTTGAATCAGCGGTCATCCCGAGCCCATCAATATGCAGTGTACCTACAGAGGGCTGGTTAATCAAACGGGCTTTCGGTGACGAAGACCTGCGCGTCTATCCCCAATCGCCCAGCGCCGTCTTCTGCCGCCCTTACGAAAGGCCGCTATTCGAGGGAATCACGTTGCTGTTATTATCGAACATATATTCGTATTTATGACCGCGCTTTGATAGAATGGCAGTTATTGACGGCAGTTCCATGTGCCGGGCAGCGCCCTCCATGCGACGGGAGGTGATGCCCATGAATGATCTGATTGATTTCGTGAAGCTCCTGACCGCTTTGGTCTCGCTCCTCACGGCGCTTATCGGACTTTCCGAGGCACTTAAGCAGCGTACGAAGCAAAAGAAGAGGGGTCGACGCCGTTAAGGCATTGACCCCTTAAACTGAGTAACGGCGCTGCCCAGCTATCACCCTTGGACTGCCATCGACTTTATTCTACCCACGGTTGCCAGGTTTAACAAATGAATTTTCAGTAATGGAGCCTCGGAGCTCGCTCGCTCAACCACCCGGCCATCGGATTAGCCGGATTCTGGGACGCGCTTTCCGTCCCAGGCCTCTACCGGAAAATGCGTCCCACCCTGAGGCTCGATTCCGGGACACGGTTTCCGTTTGAAGCCCCGATGGGAAAGCGTGTCCCGTTCCGAGAGCTCATTCCGGGATGCAGTTTCCGCTAGAGATGCCACCGGGAAAGCGTATCCCGTTTTGGAGCCAAATTCCGGGTCGTAGTTTCCGCCTGAGGGCCGATCCGGAAACGGCATCCCATTCTGAAGCCGAAATCAGGAACGCACTTTCCGCCAAAGGTCGCAAAAGGAAAGCACATCCCATTCCCGGCATCAAATCAGGACGCGCTTCATTATCTCCGCCCTCACATCTCGGCAAACGAAATCAGCTTGACGTCTCCCCTACTCTCTGCGGCATCCCGACATCCCTGCGTAAAGCCGCTTTTTGAGAAAAGTGCATAGCTTTTTCGTTGCCGTCTAAAGAGCTCGCTTCGATGCACGAGCTTTTGCAGCACGTCTTCACCCGTCGGTTCATTGCGCCATTTGCACTCCGCAAACAGCGCAGTGCCCTCGCCATCGTCAACAATCAAGTCGATTTCTTCCTGCGTATGCGTGCGATTATCCGTCCCCCACCAGCGCCCGACGCTCGCCGGAACCACATCGAGCTGGCCCGCGCGCGCGAGTTCGTACACGTATTGTCTGCATATAAGCTCAAAGACCGTACCCATGTAATCCGATATGTGCGGCTCAATGCGCTTATACGCCATCTCAGCCATATCGTTTTGAATCAGCCCAATGTTCTGCGGAACAAACTTGTACCAGAACCTAAACATATGGTCACTCAGCAGATACACGGCTCGCTTATTGCTCGTCTCGTTTAGGGGCAGCTCGCGCTCGACAATCCCAAGCGACGCTAGCTTATCCACATAGCTCTTTACGTTGCTCGCAGGGATTCCCGTACAGCTCGCAATCTCCGAGATCTTCGAGCGCCCCTGAGCAATTGCTTGCACGATCGCATCATATTGCTCGGGATTGCGGCACTCTTGCAATAGCAGGTTACTCGGCTCCTCAAAGAGATAGCCTGTAGGAGTAAGAAAAAGACGTTTGATGTTGTCCTTGAGCGGTGCGGCAGGATTGACTTTCTCGATATATGCAGGAATGCCGCCCGTCATGCCATAGCAAACTGCAGCGTCTTCGCGACTCATGCTCTGCCACAGGCCGAGGGTCGTCATAAAATCGAGCGGCATGATCTTAAACTGGGCCGTACGCCTACCGTATAGCGGGCTCTCGTAGCCCAACACCTGTTCCTCCATAAACGAAAGAGACGAGCCGCATAGAATCAGCATGAGCCTGGTCTCTTTGTACAGGTGATCAATCTTGTCTTGCAGCAACGAACTGATCTCGGGATTCGATTGGGCGAGATAGGGATACTCGTCAATCACGACAATCAAACGTTCCGCGCGAGCCATGGTGGCCAATGCATCGAACGCCTCGTCAAAGCTACGAAACGACACGCCTGCAGCACCAACCGAGCCTGCAAGTATCGCCTGGCTAAAGCCGTGCAGGTTTGCCTCTGCATTGGTGCGACGAGCTTGAAAGTAAATAGCCTTCTTGCCTTGGATGAACTGTGTGATAAGGCGCGTTTTACCCACGCGACGACGGCCGTAAATCACAGGCATTTCAAATGAGCCCGTGCCATACAGTCGATTGAGCTCGGACATTTCCGCTGTTCTTCCGATAAACATAGGGCCATCCTTCCTTTACGTTATAGCTAGCTATATTATACCTTCCTATAATATAGCTAGCTATAACGTAATTCGACGACCGACGCAAACAAAAGGGGGCAGTACACCACCGCACGTGGACCGCTCCGGAAACTGCACCCCATTCTGAGCGCCAATTCCGGGATGCTGCCTCCATTCCAAACAAAAGGCCCCAGCTCGCGATGGAGCCGGGGCCAAAGGCGCAGCTTATGCAGTTGGTGTTGAGCGCGAACAGCCCGTCAGCAATGGCCGTCCGCGCCCTACCCTACCCGCGGTTGCGAGCGCGGCTGTACGGCGTATCCACCATGGGCAGATCTGGACGCAACTTGCCGTCAAACGCGCGGTAGGCGTTCTGCACGGCGGGCGCCGTGGGGATCGTTGCGATCTCGCCGATGCCCTTGCCGCCGTATGCCACGGGCAGCAGCTCGTCCTTCTCCACGTAAATGGCGTGGATATCCGGGATCTCGGGCGCACGGAACAGCCCGAGCGTGCCGTACCTTGCCTGGGGCACGCAGTCCTTGAGCGGCCAATCCTCGGTAAGCGCATAGCCCATACCCATGAGCACGCCGCCTTCGATCTGACCCTGGATGGAGATGGGGTTGACCACCTTGCCGGAATCGTGCGCGGCATAGACCTCGCTTACGCGACCATCATCGTCCAAAATGACCACATGCGTCGCGAAGCCGTAGCAGATGTGGCTCTTGGGGTTGGGAACGTCGGCGCCCAGCTTGTCGGTTGGCTCCAGGTACACGTAGCCAAACTCGCATCCCTCGAGCGCCTTGATGGCGGCCTTGGGATCCTGAGGATGCATGCCCTGGCCGGCGACGAGTTCCTGCGTGCGCAGCTGATAGGCGCGACCGTCGTCGTACTCGATCTTGACGCCGTCGCCATGCGCACTCACGGGAGTATCGGGTGCAGGCTTGCCGGCCTCGATGCCAACCATGGCATCGCGCAGCAGGAAGGCGGCACCGCGCACGGCCTCGCCGGTCACGACCGTCTGACGCGAGCCAGACGTGGTGCCGGAGTCGGGAGCGTTTTCGGTGGAGCACTCGCCGTTGGCAATGCAGCTCAGCGGCAGACCGCAGGCCTCGGCAACGTCCTGCAAAAAGACCGTGTTGCAGCCCTGGCCGATGTCGGACGTGGCGGCGTAGACCACGGCGCGGCCATCCTCGACGCGAATCTTGCAGCGGCCGGCATCGGGCAGGCCCACGCCCACACCGGCGTTCTTCATGGCGCAGGCGATACCGGCGTGTCCGGGATGCGCATAGTAGGCATCCTTGACCTCAAGCAGCGTCTCCTTAAGCGCCGTTGAGCAGTCGGCAATCTGACCGTTGGGCAAAACCTCGCCCGGCTCGATGGCGTTGCGGTAGCGAATCTCCCACGGATCCAGGCCGACCTTCTCTGCCAGCAGGTCGATGAGGCTCTCGAGTGCAAACTCGGACTGGCAAACGCCAAAGCCGCGGTACGCGCCGGCAGGCGGGTTGTTGGTGTAGTAGCCAAAGCCGCGAATGTCGGTGTTCTGGTACTTGTAGGGACCGACGGCATGCGTGCAGGCGCGCTCGAGCACCGGGCCGCACAGCGATGCGTAGGCACCGGTATCAAAGTTGATCTCGCAGTCCAGGCCGGTAAAGTTGCCTTCGGCGTCGCAACCCAGTGTAAAGGTGCCGTCCATGGCATGGCGCTTGGGATGGAAAGCGAGCGACTCGGCACGCGTGAGCTTGCACTTCACAGGACGTTGGAGCTTATAGGCAGCAAGCGCGGCCAGGTGCTGGATCGAAACGTCCTCCTTACCGCCAAAGCCGCCGCCCACGAGCATGGTCTCGACGACCACGCGCTCGGGCTCGTTGTCCCAGCCAAACATGTGGGCGCACTCTTTGCGCGTGTCGTAGGCACCCTGGTCGGTCGACTGCACCTTGACGCCGTTCTTGTACGGGAAGGCAACGGCGCACTCGGGCTCCAAGAAGGCATGCTCGGTAAAGGGCGTGGTAAAGCGCTGCGTCACGGTGAACGCGCTCTCTGCCAGCGCCTTGGCGGCGTCGCCGCGCGTCACGTGACGGCTCTGGCACACGTTGTCCTTGAGCTCCACCGTGTTGCCAAAGGCAAAGAAGCTGTCATGCAGACGCGGCGCGTCGGCGGCCCTGGCCTCGACAATGTTACGCACGGGCTCCAGCGGCTCGTAATCAATCTTTACGAGCTTCTTGGCCTTCTCGAGCGTCGCCTCGTCCTCGGCAACCACCAGCACGATGGCGTCACCCACGCAGCGGGTGATATCGCCCTGGGCGATCATGACGTCCCAGTCCTGGATAAGGTGGCCGACCTGGTTGACCGGCACGTCCTCGGCGCGCAGGATGCCCACCACACCGGGCAGGGCCTCGGCCTTGGAGGTATCGATGGAGAGCACACGGGCGCGCGGGTACTTGGAGCGCACAGCGCTGGCATAGGTCAGGCCCGGCTGGTCGATCTCGTCGATGTCGTCGGGGTACTTGCCCTCGCCGAGCACCTTCTTGCGCACGTCGATGCGGAAGGCGCGCTTGCCCACACCGTAATCGTCGCCGCGCTCCAGGTCCTCGTCGATCTGCTTTTCGCCGCGGAGCACCGCAGCGGCCAGCGAAATGCCCTCGATGATCTTTTTGTAGCCGGTGCAGCGGCAGACGTTGCCGCGGATGGCGTACTTGATCTGCTCCTCGGTGGGCTCGGGATCCTCGGCGATGAGCGCAGCGCCCGCCATGACCATACCGGGGATGCAAAAACCGCACTGTACGGCGCCCACGGCGCCAAAGGCGTACACAAAGGCCTCACGCACGTCCTCGGGCAGGCCCTCGACAGTCACGATGTTGCGACCGGCGGCAAGGGCGGTGGTCAGCACGCAGGCCTTGACGGCCGCACCGTCCACGTGGATGGTGCAGGTACCGCACGCACCCTCGGAGCAACCGTCCTTGGCGGAGTGAATGTGCAGGTCGTCGCGCAGGTAGCGCAGCAGCGGCTTGTTTTGGGTCGTCGTGCGCTCCACGCCGTTAACGGTAAAAGTGAATTCCTGTGCCATGGTGATTCCCTTCTACACGCCGGCGGCTATGCCGGTGCGGTCGTGGATGGCGCCATGCGGGCAGACGACGGCGCACATGCCGCACGACAGGCAATCCGCGCCATCAATATGGGCGCAGTTGTCCTCGATGCGGATAGCGCCGGCAGGGCACTTTTTGGCGCACATGCCGCAACCGATGCAGCTCGTGTCGCAGATCTTGCGCGCAATGGCGCCCTTGTCGGTGTTGTTACAGCGCACCAGAATGTTCTGGTAGCCGGGAACGAAGGCAATCACGCGCTGCGGGCACGCCATGCCGCACAGGCCACAGCCCGTGCACTTTGAGCGATCCACGCGGGCGATGCCATCGACCAGCGCAATGGCACCGTGGGGGCAGGCCGTGACGCAGGCGCCACAGCCAATGCAGCCTTCGCTGCAGCGGGCGTCGCCGCCTGCGGAGGCGCAACCGCTTCCGCAGGCAACGTAGGCCACGTTATGTTGAATGGATTTGGCCATAAGAGACTCGCCTATTTCTTAAGGAGATACGGATAGCCGTCGCGCACGGCCTTGATGGTCAGGCGGACGGCCTCGGGAAGGCCGGTGTTGACGGCATCGACCGAGACGGTGCGGACCGTGCCGGCGACGCGGACCTTAAAGTGGTCCTCGTCCACGGCCAGGAAGCCCTCGTTCTCGGAGTTCTCCATGTCCTGATCGCTCCAGAACAGGGTGAGCTTGTCCTTGTAGGGACGGCCCTCCTGGTAGGGGCAGAACACAGCGCAGTTGCCGCACTCGTTGCACATGCCGTCGACGTGGACGACCTGATGCTTGGCGAGACCCGGCACCTTAATTGCCACGTTGGCGCGGTTGGGGCACACATCGCAGCAGACCTCGCACACCGAGCCGCAGCCCAGGCATCGAGTCTTGGTGCAGTTGCGCTTGTCACGGCACAGCGACCCCTTGCGCTCGTAGCAGGTGTCCTCGCGGCCGGCCTGCTCGTTGCAGTCGACGTACTTGTTAAAGTCCACGCCGGCGATGGCGCGGGCGACTTCGGCGGCGTCGGCAATAGCCTCGACCACAGTGGCAGGACCGCGACGGCAGTCGCCTGCAGCCCAAACGCCCTCGACGCCGGTGGAGGTGGCGGCAAGGCGGCCGCGACGGTCGTGCTCGACGCCCGCGGCGTCGTACAGGCTGGCATCGATGCCCTCGCCCACGGCGCAAATCACCGTGGTGGCAGGAAGCTCGACGGTCTCGCCCGTGGCGACGGGGCTGCGACGGCCGCTTGCATCAGGCTCGCCAAGTTCCATGACGTCGCAGGTCAGCACGGCGCCGTTGAGCGCCTTGGGCGCCAGCAGCTCGCAGAACTCAACGCCGTCGGCAAGAGCAAGATCGAGCTCTTCCTCGTCGGCGGGCATCTGCTTCTTGGTGCGGCGATACACCAGGCGCACGTTCTTCACGCCGGCCAGGCGCTTGGCCACGCGAGCCGCGTCCATGGCGGTGTTGCCGGCGCCAATGACCACGACGTCCTCGCCCAGCTCGAGCTTCTCGCCCTTCTTGGCGGCCTCGAGGAACTCCAGCACGTCGAGCTCGGCACCCTCGCCCAAGCCCGCAGAGCCGGGCATCCAGGCACCGGTGGCCACGACCACGTCGGTAAAGCCCTGGGCCTTGAGCTCGTCAATGGACTCCACGCGGGCGTTGAGCTGCACCTTGGCGCCAAAGGCCAGACAGAGCTCGGCATCGTGGGAGATATCGTCGCTCGCGATACGGAACTCGGGGATCACGTGACGGACCACGCCGCCGAGAGAGTCGCGGGCCTCGAAGATAGTGACGGGCACGCCGGCGCGCGTCAGGAAGAACGCCGTCGCCAGGCCGGCCGGGCCGCCGCCGATAACGGCAACGTTGCGCTCGCCGTCGTTGGCGATAGCCTGGGCGCGCAGCTTGGGCAGCACGGCAGTCATGGCCTCGCGGGCGGCCTTGAGCTTGCTGGCGCGAATCTGGGCGCCCTCGGGCTCGTAGAACGCACGCTCGCAGGCACGGCCGCAGGGATGCGGGCAGATGGTGCCGGTAATGAACGGCAGGGCGTTGCGCTCGATGATGATGTTGAGCGCGTCCTCGTAGCGGCCCTCGTCAACAGCCGCCAGGTAGGCGGGAATATCCTGCTGGATGGGGCAGCTCGTACGGCACGGCGTGGTAAAGCAGTCGGAAAGCGGGCTCTTGCCGGCGACCTTGCGATCGGGCAGCGGGCGCAGCGGCTTCTTGTAGAGCGGGTTGGTGAGCGAGTCGGTCTGGATCGCGGTCACGGCCTCGAGCGAGACGCCCTCAAACGGCTTGCCGTCCAGGTCGGTAAACTCGCCGGCCATCTGGCTAAAGCGCTCGTAACCACCGGGCTTGAGCACGTCAGTCGCCAGAGTAACGGGCCAAATGCCGGCATCGTACAGGGCGCGGATGTTGTAGACCGTGGCACCGCCGGAATAGCTGATGCGCAGCTTGCCATCGAACTGCTCGGTAATGCGGCGGGCGGCCTCGATGGTCAGCGAGAACAGCGAACGGCCGGACATGTACATCTCGGTGGAAGGCAGCTCGTTCCTCGTCACGTCGACGGGGAACGTGTTGGTCAGCTTGACGCCAAACTCCAGGCCGCGCTCGGCGCACAGGGCAATCAGGCGCTCGAACATGGGCACGGCGTCGGCCCACTGCAGGTCCTCGCGGAAGTGCGTGTCATCAAAGACGATGTAATCAAAGCCCAGCTCGTTCAGACGCTGGCGGGCAAACTCATAGCCCAGCAGCGTGGGGTTGCACTTGATGTAGGTGTTGAGGCCCTTCTCGGTGATGAGGTAGGTCGCGATGCGCTCGATCTCGGCGGGCGGGCAGCCATGCAGCGTGGACTCGGTGATGGAGTTGGACACGCGCGCCGGAATGGACTCGACAAACGCGGCGTCGACATGCTCAAACTTGTCCAGGTTGGCGAGTGCCCAGGCACGGCACTCGTTCCAGACGTCGGAGCCGCTGGCATCCTTCATGCCCTCGATGTAGGCGTCGACCTTGGGGCTCTTAATGCCCTCCAGGTCATAGCCCACCGACATGTTGAAGACAAAGCCGTCCGGGCTGCCCAGACCGTACTCGCGAGCGATCAGGTGGCAGGCAAACCATGCCTTCACGTACTCGGCAAAGGCCTGCGGAACCTCGAGCTCGGTCGACCATTCGCAGTTGTAGCACTCGTCCTGAGCCACGATGCAGGGCTTGTTGACGCACTTGGAGAGCTCCTCGCCGTCCATAACCTGGACGGTCTTGAGCTCAAAGAAGCGAGAACCGGCCACATAAGAGGCCACGATGTTCTGGGCCAGCTGCGTATTGGGACCGGCAGCCGGGCCAAACGGAGTCTCGATGCGCTCGTCAAAAATGGGAAGCGCACCCTCCTGGTTGGTCGTGACCATCTTACGCACGCCAAAGATGGCGTCCTGGGTCTTGTGCTCCTCGATGATCCAGTTCATCAGCTGCGAAAACGGGATCGGCCTCATGATGTCGCTCATAGTGAGCTCCTCTCTGTAACGCCCGGCGAGACCGCGCGGCGGGCGCAAATACGGTGTAGCGCTAGCACAGCGCCGGCGACCCCGCGGAGGCCGCCTATGCGCGCGTCGGATGCGGCGAAACATCCGACGCGCGCGAATCTCCAATTGGAATTAGTACACGCGATCGTTGAGCGTGCTCCAGAGCTTCTTGGACTCGGCCATGGTCCACGCGTTGATCTTGTCCTCATCAATCCCAACGAACTCACGATCCTTGTACAGGACGCGGCCGTTGATGATGGTGGTGCGGCAGTTTTTGCCCATCATGCCAAAGAGCATGTGGCCGTCGATATTCTCCTCGCTCAGCGGCGTAAAGGGCTTGTAGTCCATGACGATGACATCGGCGGCAGCGCCGGCCTCGAGCACGCCGAGCTTGCGATCGAAGTACTTGCTCGCCATCTTGGCGTTGTTCTCGAACAGCATGGTCATGGCCTCGCACCAGCCCACGTTGGGCATGGCGGCGTTGTGGCGCTGAATGATCAGGAAGACCTTAAGGCTCTCGAGCATATCGTGGGTGTAGGCGTCGGTGCCCATGCACACGGGGATACCGCGGCGGAAGAACTCGAGCACGGGGGCGCAGCCCACGGCGTTGCCCATATTGGATTCGGGGTTGTTGACGAGCCAGGTACCGGACTCCTTGACGATATCCATCTCGGCAGGCGTCACGTGGATGCAGTGGCCGAGCATGGTGTCGGGACCCAGCAGATTGTGCTGCAGCAGGCGCTCGACGGGGCTGATGCCACCGCGGTTGAGGCGGGAGTCCCACACGTCATTCATGCCCTCGCACACATGGATGTGGAAGCCGGTCAGGCCGTTGTTGGCCTCGGCCATCTTATCCATGGTCTCGTCCGACAGCGTAAAGGTGGCATGTCCGCCAAACATGGCGGCGATCATGTGGTTGTCGTTATCGCGACGCTCCTTGGCGGCCCACTGGGCAAACTCGGCGTTCTCGGCAATGGCCTGGTCGCATTTTTCCTGGCCGCGGCGATCGGAGACCTCGTAGCACAGGCACGAACGCATGCCCAGCTCCTGAGCGGCATCCTTAATGGTAAAGAGGCTTCCCGGAATCTCGCAGAAGCTCGCATGGTGATCGAAGATCGTGGTGACGCCATCGCGGATGGAGTCAAGAATCGTGGCATAGGCGCTGGCCTTGGTGCCGTCGAGCGTCAGGTTGTCGTCGATCTTCCACCACTGCTGCTCAAGATTCTCCAGGAAGTTGGTAGGGTTACAGCCCTTAATGGCAAGGCCGCGGGCCAAACCCGAGTAGATGTGGGTGTGGCAGTTGATGAGTCCGGGCATGATGAGGTTGCCCCGGGCGTCGACGTACTCGGCATCCGGGTACTTGGCCTTGAGCTCGCACTCGGGGCCCACTTCGACGATCGTATCTCCGTCAATGGCGACCGCACCTTTTGGAATGAACGGGGTCTGAGCATTGCGGGTAAAGACAGAACCGTTAGCGACCAGAAGCATGGATGCTCCCTTCAACATCAGGGGCGGGGTTTGACACCTCTGACATGGCGGAGTGCGAAGCGCCGGCCTACACCGGAAACGGGCCCTCTCCCGTCAACGCTTCACCAAAGGGACAAACCCTTTGAAGTGCGGCTTGGCGCCGCATGACGTCGGCGGACGAGGCGATGCGCCCGCCGACGAATAGCACCGAATTGGCTACTTCTTGCTCTCGGGCAAGACCAGATCCACGGCAGCGTCCTTGGCAGCATCGATGTGCTGAGCCACGACCGGCGTCTGCGGAAGAATCAGGTTAAGGACGATGGCCATGATGGCGGTGGGGGTTACGGCATTGGAGCCGATGACGGTGGACACCCAGGCGGGCATACCCTCGCCGGCAAGGCAACCGCTGGCCATCCAGATACCCAGGCCAAAGACGACGGAGGTACCGACGATGGTGGTAGTGCGCTGCGTGAGGCCCTCGCGGGTGAACATGCGCACGCCGTTCATGGTGATGGTGCCAAACACGCCCACGGTAGCACCGCCGATGACGGGCTGCGGGATAGCGGAAAGGACGGCAGAGAGCTGCGGGAACAGACCGGCGATGGCAAAGACGGCCGCGATGATCACAAAGACCCACTTGTTGACGACCTTGTTGGAGCAGATGATGCCCACGTTCTGGCCAAGGGCGCTGGTGGGAAGACCGCCCAGCAGGCCGCCGACCATAGAGGTGAGGCCCTGGGACACGATAGCGCCGGAGAGCTCGCGCTCGGTGGGCATACGGTCGATGGAGCCCAGGCAGGCGGCGGAGACGTCACCGATAACCTGGATGGCAACCATGGGGAACACAACAGCGAGGGTAATGCAGACTTCGGGATCAAACTCGAGCGCGTAGGGCATGAGCTTGGGAAGGGCGAAGACCTGAGCGGTGGCGACGCTGGAGAAGTCGATCATGCCAAAGGGGATCGAAACGATCATGCCAACGATCATGCCAAAGAACACGGATCCCAGCTTGAGCGTGCCCTTGCCAAAGTTGGCGAGCGCAAAGACCACGGCGAAGGTGATAAGAGCGACGCACCAGGCCTGCGGAGTACCCCACAGCGGCGTACCCATACCGCCGGCCATATACTTGACGGCCGTGGGATACAGCGAAACGCCGATGGAGAAGATGACCGTACCGGTCACGACGGGCGGGAACAGCCACTTGATCTTGCTGTAGGCCAGACCAAAGAGGACCGCGACGGCGCCGCCGACGATCTCGCCGCCCAGCAGCGCACCAAAGCTAAAGCCCGAGGCACCCATGGCCTGCAGAGCCGGCAGGAACGCGAACGAAACGCCCATGACGATGGGCAGGCCGCCGCCGATGCGACGGAAGGGAGCGAAGGCCTGAAGGGCCGTATCGATCGCCGAAAGAATGAGCGCGACCTGGATGATGTCGGTGCTCTGCTGGCTATTAAAGCCGTAGACGCCGGCCATGATGACCGCCGGGGTAATGATGCCGGCAAACGATGCCAGTACGTGCTGAAGGGCACACGGGATCATTTCCTTAACGGGAGGCATGCCTTCGCGAGTGAACAGGGCTTCAGTGCCGTTCGTAACCGTCTCCTGGGTCATTTGACCACCAATCCTCGAAATAGTTGTTTTCGCATCTAACGCTCTATTGTGACGCAGTGCGGGGTTGAGGTTGTGCCTTCGTTGCATATCGTATTAAAGATGATTCTCATTCTCAATAATAATTTTTTGTTATCAGACTATTCTTGAGCTGAGACAATGCATTTCCGCAGGTCAGGAAAGTGTCTTGTCAAAATAACATCTAACTTTTCTTTTGGTCAACCGTTTACCGCCAAAATCATACCGTTCGTCTGTATTACGCAATGTACCTGCGAATATGCGAGTCAATAGACACCGTGTTACCATGAGAAAAAATTGTTATGAACATTTCCGATTTCACCCAAAGGAGTTGCCCGTGAACGAGACCGTACGCCGCTTTTTGCCGATGGTCGATTTCCTGGAGCAGATACTCGGTAAGAACAGCGAAATCGTGCTGCACGATTTCTCGGATCCCGACCACGCCATCGTCGATATTCGCAACGGCATCGTGAGCGGCCGTAAGATCGGCGGTCCCGCCACCGATCTGGCGCTCAAGATCATGCACGACCCCAAGTATCGCGACCTGCCGTTTATTACGGGCTACGAGGGGCGCGGTGCCGGCGGCAAGACGTTGGAGTCCGCGACGTTCTTTATCCGCGAGGATGACGAGATCGTCGGTATGCTCTGCGTCAACACCGACCTCTCGACCGTACGCTCCATCAACGCCATGGCGCAGCAGCTCATGGCGTGCTTCGACGCAGCGCCGACGCGCACGGAGCCCGCCCCTATCGAGGTCGAAAGCCTTTCGGAGTCCACCCAGGAGCTCATCGACCGCAGCATTGCCGAGTTGCTGAGCGCGCGCGGGCTGGATGTAGCGTCGCTTGGTCAGAACGACCGCGTGGACGTCATTCGCCACCTCAACGGCAACGGGGTGTTCATGCTCAAGGGCGCCGTGGCCTGCGCTGCCACCGCGTTGAGCATCTCGGAGCCCAGCGTGTACCGCTACCTGCAAAAAGTCCGCAAGGAGGGCTAAACGTGATCCCTTGGGGACGAAGGGAAACGGATCATTTTTGTCGCATCGCTTGACAAAAGACCCTGCAGCTCGCACGCGCTGCAGGGTCTTTTTGCATGTCATGTTTAGTTGTGGCCAACGCCTTAGAGAGCGGCGACGACCTCGATCTCGACCAGACCGCCAGCCGGAAGAGCGGCAACCTGGAAAGCGCTGCGCGCGGGGAACGGGGCCTCGAACTTGGAGGCGTAGATCTCGTTCACGGCGGCAAAGTCGGCGATGTCGGCCAGGTAGACCGTGGTCTTGACGACATCGGCAAACGTGGCGCCGGCAGCGGTCAGCAGAGCCTCGACGTTGGCGAGGGACTGCTTGGCCTGGGCCTCGACACCCTCGGGCAGCTTGCCGGTCGCGGGATCGATGCCCAGCTGGCCGGACAGGAACACCATGTTGCCAGTCTGGATACCGGGGGAATACGGGCCGATGGCTGCGGGTGCGTTATCGGAAGACACGACGGTCTTGCTCATGTTTTTCTCCTTACGATCAGTTGAGAGAGCGTGAGCGCGGTGTTCACACCGGGAGGCACAGTTCGGTCTGAACACCGCGCTTGATTGGGATAGTAACCAAGGATTTCGCGCTGTGCAAGAATTTTATTATTGTGCGAGAAAGATTTATCGCCCAACGGTTTCTCCGAACCGCCGAACGGTTCTGTTCTGTGGCAGCCACCCCAAGCTGCTGAAGACTTTATCCCGCTTGGACCACGGGCATCGCCTGTCGCGCCAGCGCCACTATACTTTTGAGTATCTGAGCATTTTGAAAGGCAGGATATGACCGCAACCGCCAGTCGAACCACCAACCGCAGACCCGAGCTCTTGGCCCCCGCCGGAGGCCCGGAACCCTTTGCCGCCGCACTCGCTGCCGGGGCAGACGCCATCTACTGTGGCATGGGCAGCTTCAACGCCCGCCGCAAGGCAACGAACTTTACCGACGAGGCCTTTGAGCAGGCCTGCCGTGCTGCACACCTGGCCGGCTCGCGCGTCTATGTCACGGTCAACATCGTCATCAAGCAGTCCGAGCTGGGCGACGCACTGCAACTCATCCACCGCTGCTCCACGCTGGGCGCCGACGCCTTTATCATCCAGGACTGGGGCCTGTTCTTTGAGGTCAAGCACACCATGCCCGGCATCGAGACACACATCTCGACCCAGGCGAACATCCATGATGACCGTGGAACCATCTGGTGCCGCGAGCAGGGCGCTGACCGCGTGACCCTCTCGCGCGAGCTTTCCATCGACGAGATCGCCGCCATTCACCATGCCGCGCCCGATGTGGACCTTGAGGTCTTTAGCCATGGCGCCATCTGCTTTTGCTACTCGGGCCTGTGCCTGCTATCGAGCTTTGCCATGGCGGGCCGCTCGGCCAACCGCGGCATGTGCGCTCAGCCCTGTCGCCTGCCTTACGAGCTGATCGACGAGAACGGCCGCGCGCTCTCCCCTGCCGGACGCGAGCGCGCTCTATGCCCGCGCGACACCAACACTTCGCAGCTCGTTCGCCGTCTGTATGACGCCGGCGCCGCATCGCTCAAGCTCGAGGGCCGCATGAAGGCGCCCGATTACGTGTACTCCATCGTCGATGTGTATCGTCATCAAATCGATGACATGCTGGCCGGGGTCGCCGTAGATAAGCACGAGGACGCCGCTCGCCAGCGCCAACTCAAGCGCTGCTTTAACCGCGACTTTACGCACGCCTATCAGGACGGCACCTCGGGCGACGAGATGATGAGTTACGAGCGCTCCAACAACCGCGGCCAGATTGTGGGCACGGTACTGGGCAGCCGCCTGGCCAACCGCGACGTGCGCGGGCTCAAACCCGACGATCGTCGTCGCCGCGCCGCCATCGCCCGCATTGAGCTGTTTGAGCCCGTGGGCAAGGGCGACTTGTTGGAACTTCGCCACGACGACGAGTTCGATCAGTTCCTAACCACTATCGCTACCGATGATGCCGCCGCCGGTGACATCATCGAATGTCGCGTGCCCCGCAGCATGCCCGAGGGCTGCCGCGTGCGCATCATCCGCAGCCAGCGCGCCATCGACGCCGCCGGCGCCGCGCTCAAGCGCGACGTGCTGCGCCGCCGCGCCGTTGATGTAACCGTTGTGGCGCGTTTGGGCGAACCGTTTGTCGTCACGCTCACCTGCTGCGACGCCCCATCGCTTACGGCCACGGCCACGGGCTTTACCGTCGAGGCTGCCAAGACCCGCGCCGTCGAGGCATCCGATCTGGTTGAGCATGTGGGCCGCATGGGCTCCTCTCCCTTTGAGGCCGCGAGCTTTGATGTGGCGCTCGATGAAGGCTGCGGCATGGGCTTCTCCGCTGTGCACAAGGTACGCACCGCCGCTTGCAAGGCGCTGGAAAAGGCCATTCTGGCGCCGTACGAGGAGCGTGCCCGCACGCTCGAGCTGCCGGCGATTGTCACCAGTGATTCCCGCCCCGCGCCCGAGCACTACCGCGATGAGCCGCAGATCTGCGCCACCGTCACCTCGCTCGAGGCCGCCGAGGCCGCTCGCGCCGAGGGTGCAACGCGCATCTACATGACCACCGACGCGCTCGATGCGGCCGAGCTCTCCCCCGCCGATGCGCTTGAGCAGGGCATCGTACCCGTACTCGACGAGGTCTGCCGCGCCGTTGACCACGTACGCGTCGACCCGTGGGTTGTTGCCGGCGCCACGGTCGCTATTGGCAACATCTCTGAGCTTGCCCTGGCCGCCCAGGTTGGCGCCACGGCGGAGATCCGCTCTTGCCTGCCCGTGCACAACACCCCTTGCATGGAGGCACTTGCCGAGCGCGGAGCCGGCGCGTTTTGGCTCTCGCCCGAGATCACGCTCGACGAGATCGTCTCGCTTGGCACCTCCGCGCCCGCAGCCCTGGGCATCACCGTGTTCGGCCGCCCGCGCGTTATGACGAGCGAGCACTGCATCCTGCAGGTGGCCAATGGCTGCATCCACGATTGCGCCAACTGCCGTCTGCGCGCCCGCAAGCTGTCGCTCAAGAATATCGACGGCAAGGTCATGCCCGTGCGCACCGACATCCATGGCCGCTCTCGCTTGTACGACGCCTACCCCATCGACCTCACGCCGCAGGTGCCACAGCTGCTCGACGCCGGCGTCCGTCGTCTTATGGTGGACGGCACGCTGCTCGAGACGGATGAGTTGGGCCGCGCCGTCGCACGCGTCCGTCGCGCCGTCGAGGCCGCGCAGGCCGGCCGTAAGCCCGCCGCCCGCCTGCGCGGGGCCACCTCGGGCTGCATGTTTGTGGGAATTAGCTAACCGAAAGGCTTACACGTGAACGAAGAACCTCAAGTCCTCTACTGCGACGCCTGGCTCATGGCCATCGACAAGCCCGCCGGCATGATCGTCCACGGCGACGGCACCGGCGAGCGCACGCTTACCGACTACGCCAGCGACTTGCTGCTTGCCATGGGCGACGGCTTTGCCGCAACCGACATGCAGCCGCTTAACCGCCTGGACCGCAACACCACCGGCGTGGTGCTGTTCTCGCTCGACAAGCAGACGCAGCCCGCCTTTGACCAGATGGTCATCGACCACGCGTTCGAAAAGCACTACCTGGCGCTCGCCGAGGGCAAGATCGACTGGAACGAAAAGCTCATCGACAAGCCCATCGCCCGCGACCGACACGACAGTCGAAAGATGCGCGTCGGCGCCAGCGGCAAGCCGTCTCAAACGCGCGTGAAGGTGCTCAAGCGCCTCAAGAGCCGCCGAGGCCTGCCCACGCGCTCGTATATCGATGTCGAGCTTCTCACCGGCCGCAAGCACCAGATCCGCGTGCATCTGGCCAGCGAGCGTCATCCCCTGGTAGGCGACGACCTGTACGGAACGCCGCGCCCCTGCGGCCTGATGCTCCACGCCCACAGCGTGTCCTTCACGCATCCCGTAACCGGCGAGCACATCCACATCGAAGCCCCCTGCCCCTGGGAGCCCTAAAACCTGCCAATAAGGGACAGGTTTATTTTGGCAGGTTTTATCTGGTCAAACGTCAAGCCGCCACGATGACTCAGCCGCGGTCCCAAAACGTCTCGATCTGTAACAGTTAGAACCCATTTTCCGGTCTATCTGTTACAGATCGAGACATTCGAATCCCCCTTAAGGGAAAATCTCGATCTATAACAGTAACTCGGCAAAATCGGTCCCAGATGTTACAGATTGAGACAAAGGGACGACGCGGTTCGGAAGCATCTCGATCTGTAACACCTAGCCCACTTTTAACGGTCTAGTTGTTACAGACTTAGACAAACCGGCGGATAACAAGAACGGCAACGCCCGTAATGGACGTTGCCGCTTTTCTATTGAGAGAACTAAATGGTTTTGGCCTTGCCCCGTTACTAAACCGTGATGACGTTTTCCATCGTCTGGTACTTGGCGGGCACCTCGCCCGCGGTTATAACCGTTGCGTCGCGGAAGTCCGCGAACTTGACGGGCGCCACCATGCCAAATTTACTGGCGTCCGAGATTACGAAGCGCTTGGCCGTATGGCGCATCGAGATACGCTTTACTTGCGCCTCCTCGATATCGGGCGCCGTGAAGCCCTGCTCGGCGGCAATGCCGTTAGAGCCCCAAAAGCCACAGTTGAAGTTGTAGCGGTCTAAGGTTGCCAAGGCATCGGGGCCAACGAGCGCCTCGGTCTCGGGTTTGAGCTCGCCACCCAGCACCACGGTACGCATGCCGCGCAAAGCAAGGCGTTGAGCATGGAGCACGGAATCGGTCACATAGGTGACATCTTCAAGGTGTGGAAGATGCTCGATGAGCCTGAGCGTCGTCGAACCCGAGTCGATGTATACAAAGCTCTCGGGCTCCACAAGTGCCGCCGCACGGGCGCAGATACGCTCCTTGTCGTCGTTATGGAGGTCGCTGCGCTCATTAAGCGTTAGGTCGCGCGTCACGTGCGCGCGCTCCAGACTTGTCGCGCCTCCGTGCACCTTGGCGATACGGTGTGCTCGGTCGAGCGTCTGCAGGTCGCGCCGAATGGTAGACGCCGTCACGCCCAGGGCTTCGGCAAGCTCCGGCACGGTAACCGAGCCGGCCTGCTGAACCATCGACACGATCGCGTTGAGCCTATCTTCCGCTAGCATCGCTTACTCCTCCTCGGGGTACACGACTCCCCAATCGGCGCGAAGCTTGGTCATAAGCTCCATAACATCAGAAGCATAGCCCAGAAGCTCACGCTTCGAATCATCGCCGGCAACGGCCCTCTCCAGGTCGGCCATCTCGTAGCACAGAGCGTATGCCTCGGTGCCAGCGTGGACCTCCTCACGGTGACCGTCTGCAGTCCACACGATGGTCGCGTGATCGGCACGCGGATAATCGTTGACCTCGATATAGCACTTGTCGAAGCTAATGACCGAGCGCTTGGGCTGCTTGGAGTGAAGCGTAAGGCTCACGACGCCCAGCTGCTGCTCGGCATTGCGGCAGACGATGCCGCCCGCAACATCGACGCCAGTCTCGCAGGTGTTGCCTAGAGACACGACCTCGGCGGGCTGGCTCGCCATAAACAGGCGCATGACGGACAGGGCATACACACCAATATCGAGCATGGCACCGCCGGCAAGGTTGCGATTGTAGAAACGGTTGGTCAGGTCGCCGTACTCCTTGTAGCTACCAAAGTTGAGCTGAGCGAGGTTCATGCGGCCGAACTCGCCGGCATCCATGCGGCGACGCAGCTCTTGATACAAGGGCATGTGGAGCGCCGTGGTAGCGTCCATAAGGACCACGTTGTGCTCGGCGGCAATGGCACGGGCCTCATCGAGTTCAGCGGAATTGAGGGTAATGGCCTTCTCGCAGAGCACGTGCTTGCCGGCTGCCAGGGCAGCGCGCAGATAGGTGATATGAGTGTTGTGCGGGGTAGTGATGTAGACGGCGTCGATGCCAGGATCGGCGTAGAGGTCCTCAACCGTGTCGTAGACCTTCTCGATGCCATACTGCTCGGCAAAAGCCTGAGCCTTGGACAGCGTACGGTTGGCGACGCCCGCAAGCTTGCGACCGGCAAGAGCAAGGGACTGAGCCATCTGGTTGGCGATAACGCCGCAACCGATGACGGCCCAATGGAGCTCGGGAGCCGTAAAAATATCGTCGGGGAACGGCTTGTCCTGGACCGAAGCGAACGCTGCTTTGGCGGCTGCCGCGGCGTCGAGCGGAGCCTGCTTGGAATCTGCCATTATGTGCCTCCTGTGTCATAGAACGCCTTGCTTTCTGATAGCTCTATATTCGCACAAACACGCGCTTCTGTGCGCGTTTTTGCGTATCTCACCGCTAAACGGTCATTGTTGTCCCGAAAACGGCGCATCTATACGCATGGGTGTGCAATTAACGCAATCTAACGCGCATAAACGCGCACACAAGCAATTTGTACAGCGCACCCGCTCATCTATGCTTGCCCATTAAGGGCACTCATTTAAGTCTGTCCCCAATGAGTGGGGATAGAAAAAGGCCCGGGTGCCGTGGCATCCGGGCCTTTGCTAGCAACTTGATGTTGCGGGCAGCTTAGAACTTGTGGCCGCACTTCTTGCAGACGCGCAGCTTGTTCTTGCCGTCCTTCTCGTGACCGACGCGGGTAACCTTACCGCACTCGGGGCAGACGAGATTGACGTTGGAGGCGTCGATGGGAGCCTCCTGCGAAACGATGCCGCCCTGCTGGTTGGCAGCGTTGGGCTTGACGGCCTTCTTGACGACCGAAACGCCCTCGACAACGACCTTGTTCTCGGCGGGGAGAGCACGCAGGACAACGCCCTGCTTGCCGCGATCCTTACCAGAGAGAACCTGGACCTTATCGCCCTTCTTGATATACATATATCTCCCCTAACTACAGGGTCTCGGGAGCGAGCGAGACGATCTTCATGTACTTCTTGTCACGAAGCTCGCGAGCGACGGGCCCGAAGATACGGGTGCCGACGGGCGAACCATCGTTGTTGATGACAACGCAGGCGTTCTCATCAAAGCGAATGTAGGAGCCATCCTTGCGGCGGATCTCCTTAACGGTGCGAACGACGACGCAACGGACAACGTCCTTCTTCTTGACGTTGGCGCCAGGGGTAGCCTCCTGGACAGCACCGATGAACACATCGCCGATGCCTGCATAACGACGCTTGGAACCGCCAAGCACCTTGATGCAGCGAATCTTGCGAGCGCCGGAGTTGTCGGCGACGTTCAGCATGGTTTGCATCTGAATCATGGTAGATGTTCCTCCGAACTAAGAACCGAAGAGAGGTGCGCAGCCTTTATACGGCCCGTGGTATGCAAGCCAGGCATACGCACATCTTCGGAAACGTACAAGTCGTAAGAGCGACTGCTTATTTAGCGCGCTCGACGACCTCGATGAGGCGCCAACGCTTCATCTTGGACATAGGACGGGTCTCCATAACGCGGACGGTGTCGCCCACGCCAGCCGTGCACTCCTCGTCGTGAGCGTGCAGCTTCTTGGAGCTGGTCATCATCTTGCCGTACTTGGGGTGACGCTTGCGCTCGGTGATGGTGACAACAATGGTCTTGGCACCGGAGACGGAGGTAACGACACCCGTACGGACCTTACGCGAGTTACGCGAATCAGTCATGTTCTCTCCTTAGGTCCTACTCGGCGACAGCGGACTTCTCCGCTGCGATCTCGCGGGCGCGCTGCTCCGTGAGGACGCGAGCGATGTCCTTCTTCACGGTGTTGACGCGAGCGGTGTTGTCCAGCTGGCTGGTGGCCATCTGGAAACGAAGGTTAAAGAGCTCGGCGCGCATTTCCTTCAGCTTCTCAACGAGCTGAGCGTCCGAGAGCTCACGAATCTCTGCGGGCTTCATTAGTTCTCCTCCTTGGCGGCGGCGGCGTCCTCAGCAGCCCACTTGGCCTCGAGAGCGGCCTCCTCAGCCATCTCCTTCTCGATGCGCTGCTCAGCGTTCTTAGCAGCAACAATCTTGGTCTTGATGGGAAGCTTGTGCTGTGCAAGACGCAGAGCCTCGCGAGCGACCTCCTCGGGAACACCCTTGACCTCGAACATGATGCGGCCGGGCTTGACGACGGCCACCCACTCCTCGGGGTTACCCTTACCAGAACCCATGCGAGTCTCGGCAGGCTTCTTGGTGATGGGCTTATCGGGGAAGATCGTGATGTAGACACGACCGCCACGCTTCATGTAGCGGGTCATGGCAATACGAGCGGCCTCGATCTGACGGTTGGTGATCCAATGGGCCTCGAGAGCCTGGATACCAAACTCGCCGAAATGCAGCTCGGTATTACCCTTGGCCTGGCCCTTCATGGAGCCACGCTGCACCTTGCGGTGAAGAATACGCTTAGGGGCAAGCACTACTGACCCCTCCTCTCGGAGTTACGACGACGAGGACGGGAAGAGCCCTCGAGTGCAGGGTTGGGAACGGGCTGGCCCGGGAGCTTCTCGCCCAGGTAGATCCAGACCTTCACGCCGCAAGCGCCCATGGTGGTGCTGGCGACAGCCGTGCCATAGTCGATCTTGGCGCGGAGGGTGTGCAGAGGCACGCGACCCTCACGGTACCACTCACGACGGCCCATCTCGGCGCCGCCGAGACGACCGGAGCACTGGATACGGATGCCCTTAGCGCCGGCCTTGCGGGCGGACTGGACAGCCTTGCGCATAGCGCGACGGAAGGCAACGCGGCCCTCGAGCTGCTCGGCGATGGACTGAGCAACGAGGTTGGCGTCGAGCTCGGGGCGCTTGATCTCGACAACGTCGACGGAGAGCTGACCCTTGGAGACGCCAGCGACCTTCTCGAGCTCGGTGCGGAGGGTATCGATCTCGGCACCCTTCTTACCGATGACAACGCCGGGGCGAGCGGTGAGGATGATGACCTTCACCTTGTCGCCAGCGCGCTCGATCTCGACGCGGGAGACAGCTGCGCGGGAAAGACGCTTCTCGAGGTACTTGCGGATCTCGAGATCGTTACCGAGGGTCTTAGCGTAATCCTTCTCTGCGAACCAGCGGGAGCGCCAGTTCTCGGTGATGCCAAGACGGAAGCCGGTGGGGTAGACTTTCTGACCCATACAGCTTTACGCCTCCTTTCGAGGAGCAACGACGACGGTGATGTGGGAAGTACGCTTCAGAATGCGAGAAGCGGAACCCTTGGCGCGGGGACGGATGCGCTTAAGCGTCGGACCCTCGTCAACATAGGCAGCGGCGACAACCAGGTTGTCGGCACGCAGACCGTTGTTGTTCTCGGCGTTCGCAACGGCGGAACGGAGAACCTTCTCGACATCCACGGCGACGGCGCGGTCGCAGAAGTGGAGGATGTCGAAGGCCTGAGCGACAGGCTTGCGGCGGATCAGATCGACCACCAGGCGGGCCTTGCTGGGGGAAACACGCACGTACTTAGCGACGGCGCGAACCTCGGTGGCCTCAGTTTCAATAGACTTAGTTGCCATTTACGGTTAACCCCCTATTTGGCCTTGTGGCCACGGAACGTACGAGTCGGCGCGAACTCGCCGAGCTTGTGACCAACCATGGACTCGGTAACATACACGGGCACATGCTTGCGGCCGTCGTGGACGGCGATGGTGTGACCAACCATCTCGGGGAAGATGGTGGACGCGCGGGACCAGGTCTTCACGACGTCCTTCTTGCCAGCCTCGTTCATCGCGGTGATACGCGAGAGAAGGCGAGTCTCCACGAACGGGCCCTTTTTGAGACTTCTGCTCATAAGTGCTTTCTCCTAAAACTCGGTATCCGAAATTACTTCTTACGGCGACGAATGATGTGCTGGTTCGAGACCTTCTTCTTCTTGCGCGTACGAAGGCCCTTCGTCGGCTTACCCCAGGGGGTAACAGAGGGACGACCAGAGGTGTGGTTCTTGCCCTCGCCACCGCCGTGCGGGTGGTCGACAGGGTTCATGACGGTACCGCGGACGGTCGGGCGCACGTTCATGTGACGCTTACGGCCGGCCTTGCCGATGACGATGTTGGCGTGATCGGCGTTGCCGACCTCACCGACGGTGGCGCGGCAGGTAACGAGGATGCGGCGCATCTCGGAGGAAGGCATACGGACGATAGCGTACTTGCCCTCCTTACCCATCAGCTGGCAGGAGTTACCGGCGGAACGGGCGATAGCAGCGCCCTCGCCCGGCTGGAACTCGACGGCGTGGATGAGCGTACCGACGGGGATGTCGGCGAGGGGCAGAGCGTTGCCCGGCTTGATGTCGGCGTCAGAACCGGACATGATGGTCTGACCGACCTCGAGGCCCTTGGGGGCCAGGATGTAGCGCTTCTCACCGTCAGCGTAGTGCAGCAGAGCGATGCGAGCGGAACGGTTCGGATCGTACTCGATCGTGGCAACCTTGGCGGGCACGCCGTCCTTGTTGCGCTTGAAGTCGATCACGCGGTAACGACGCTTCACGCCGCCGCCCTGGTGGCGGGTGGTGATGCGGCCGTTGTTGTTACGACCGGCCTTCTTGGGCAGGGGCTCGAGAAGAGACTTCTCGGGCTTGGTGCAGGTGATCTCGGAGAAATCGGAGATCGTCTGCCAACGCCTACCAGCGGAGGTCGGCTTAAGGTGCTTTACAGCCATTACAATCCCTTTCAATAGGAATCCGTTAGCCATCGCAGACAGGGATTCGAGGTTCTGCCTCGGGTGCGATGACACCGGACGTATACACGGTTCCGGGCGTGTCCATTTTATACGCCCAAAACCTTGAGCTCTCGCCTCCCCTATTTGGGAGGCATGAGCTCACTCAACAACAGCGAGTCTTAGGCCTGGTTGCCAAAGACCTCGATGGTGTCGCCCTCGGCCAGCGTGACGATGGCCTTCTTCCAAGAACGGGTCTTGCCGGCGACATAGCGCACGCGCTTGGTCTTGGGCTTGACCGTCAGGGTGTTCACGCGAACGACCTTGACGCCGAAGATCTCCTCGACAGCGTCCTTGATCTGATACTTGTTAGCATCCTTGGCGACCTCGAACGTGTACTTGTTCTGCTCCATGCCGGAGAAGGAACGCTCGGACACGATCGGACGGATGATGATCTCGTGGGCGGTCATTTATGCAAGCACCTCCCCGAAGTGAGCGGCGATGTCGGCGGGCATCAGCACAGCGTTGTTGTTGACGAGATCGTAGGTGTTGGCCTCGTCGGCAGTGATGATGAACGTCTTGGGAATGTTGCGGAACGACAGGTAGGCGTTGACGTCCTCATCGCGAACGATGATGGTCAGACGCTTGCCCTCAAGGCCGAGAGCCTTGAGCATGGCGACGGCAGCCTTGGTGGAAGGCTTCTCGAAGCCGTAGTCGTCGACGAGCACGAGCTCGCCATCGGCCAGCTTGGCGGACAGCGCGGAGCGCATAGCCAGCTTGACCTCCTTGTTGTTCATACGCTTAGCGTAGGAACGGGGCTTGGGGGCGAAGACAACGCCACCGTGACGCCACTGGGCAGCACGGATGGAACCCTGGCGGGCACGGCCGGTGCCCTTCTGACGCCAAGGCTTCTTGCCGCCACCGGAAACCTCAGAGCGACCCTTAGCAGACTGGGTGCCCTGACGCCAAGAGGCCATCTGGCACTTGACGATGTGGTGCATAACGTGGATGTTCGGCTCGATGCCGTACACCTCAGCGGCGAGCTCGGCCTCGGCGACCTTCTTGCCCTCGCTGTTCTTTACTTCAAACTTTGCCATTTAAGTGTTCTCCTTGGTATGACGCTGGGCTAAATGGGCTGGGCCCTTAGGCCATACGGATGGCGACGAGACCATTCTTGGCACCCGGGACAGCGCCCTTGACCAAGATGAGGTTCTGCTCGGCATCGATGCGGACAACGGAAAGGTTCTTGACGGTAACGCGCTCGTTACCCATGTGACCGGCCATCTTGACGCCCTTGAGGACGCGCGCAGGATAGGCGCACTGACCGATAGAACCGGGGTGACGCTGGAAGTGAGAACCATGCGTCATAGGACCGCGGCGCTGACCCCAGCGCTTGATGCGACCCTGGAAGCCCTTACCCTTGGAGGTACCGATGACGTCGACCTTCTCGACATCAGCGAAATCAGCGACGGTGACGACCTCGCCGACCTTGTGCTCCTCGCCGTTCTCGACGCGGACCTCACGAAGGAAGCGGACAGGCTCGACGCCAGCCTTGGCGAAGTGACCAGCCATGGGCTTGTTCACGTTCTTGGCCTTGATGTCGCCGAAACCGATCTGGACGGCGTCATAGCCGTCGGTTGCCTGAGTTTTAACCTGCGAGACAGCGCAGGGGCCAGCCTGGATGACCGTGACGGGAACGACGTTATCGTCCTCGTCCCAAACCTGGGTCATGCCAATCTTGCGGCCGAGAATCATGCTGATCAAGATATGATCCCAACTCTCGCGTGGTCTTGGGACAATGCGTACACCACCGAGCGTACGCCCCTAGAGGACCACTACTTACACGACGTGCTCCCCAGCCTTGTATTTCGCCCGGACTACCTGACAACCCTATTAAGCAGGCATTTTGTCCAGCCAGAATACTCCCCTGGTTTCACACAGCTGTTTAGTATACACGGCTGCGGGCGTATCCATCGAGATTCATATTTCACTCACATTGTTTACGCAGGTAAAGTGCGTGGATGGCTCCCGAGCACGGCGGAGGGCCGGAGAAATATATTAAGGTCATCGCGAGTTCCGCACGCAAAGGAGAGCACTTAATGTGCTCTCCGTCTTGCGCAGGACTGTAGAGCAGGGACCTTAATATATTTCTCCGGCCCTCCGCCGTGCTCGGGAGACGACACGTTGATGTCTGCTTAACTCTGCTCGCTCAGCTAATTACTTTGTTGAGGATCGATGATTTGCTGCAAGATAAACTTGGATTGGGGCGCGTTGCCTTCTTCTCCCGACTTTTCCTCTTCGAAATCGAAAATCATGATGGCGCAGTTGGGGAGTTTTGTTGGGAACTCGAAGCCCTCTGGGGCTGCAGCTTTGATGAATTGGCGGCTGGCGCTGCCGTGGCTTACTGCTAGAAGGGTTTCGATGCCCTCAGAGCCCATGAGATTGGTGAGGGTGCCCACCATGCGCTCCTGCAGGGCATGGCTTCCTTCTCCGCCAAATGGGATCAGGTCCTCGCCGGGGTCCCAGACGTCGGTGGGTAGGGCGTCGTGGGGGCCTTCTTCGAAGGTGCCGTAGCTGCGCTCGATGATGCCTTCGCAGGGCTCGACTGCTGCATCCCGGCCGAGGAGTTCGGTTGCGACGAGACTTGCCGTGTCCATGGCTCGGCCTAAGGGCGAAGAGACCACTTTGTCGGGGACGACGCCGTGGGCTTTGAGCCATGCGGCTGCCATTCCCGCTTGTTTGCGGCCGAGGTCGGTCAACGGAGAATCGCAGCGGCCCTGGACCAGCTTTTTAACGTTGAATTCTGTCTGACCGTGGCGGAGTAGATATAGACGCTTCATGCTCTCCCCTTCTGTATAACTTGCTCTACCGGCGCAGCCCTACTCGTGGGTATGGCCTACGTAGTCTTCGTCGATCGTGATCTTGGCAATCGACTTGGGATATTCGGATTCGACACGTTTCGCCAACGCGCGCTTTAGGTCCTCGGCGTTCATCGCCAAATCCGAGGGTCGCACGCAGTCAAAAATCACATTGGTGTGCGTGGGGCCCGGTACGCAACGCAAGTCGTGAATCGAAAGGCGGCTATCAATCTCCTGAGCCATGGCGTGAATGCGCAAGCGCATGCTCGCCACTTTGGGGTCGTCGGTCACGATGGGGTCGTAATGGAGCGTGACGATCATGCCGTCTTCGTTCCTAAACGACTGCTCGATGTTATCGAGCGTGTCGTGGCTTTCCAGCGGGCTTGCCTCGGCCGCCATCTCGGCGTGCGCGCTTGCAAACTTCCTGCCCGGACCGTAATCGTGAACCATTAGGTCATGAACACCCAAAACGCCGGGGTAGCTCATGATCTTGTCTCGGATGTGCTTGACCAACTTGGGATCGGGTGCCTGGCCCAAAAGCGGGCTTACCGTATCCTGGATGAGCTCAAAGCCGCTCCAGCCAATATAGGCGCCAACGGCAAGGCCGACCCATGCGTCAAGATTGATGTGCGTCACCTGCGAAACAATTGCGCACGCCAGCACAGCACCCGTAGCTAGGACATCGTTCTTTGAGTCCTGAGCGGTCGCATGCAGCGTCTCGGACTCAATACGATCGCCGAGCTTTTGGTTGAGGGCCGCCATCCAGAGCTTTACGACCATCGAAAGCACTAGAACCGCCACCAGGGCAAGCGAGAACTCGACAGGCTCGGGGTTGACAATTCGCTCCACCGACGACTTCACCAGCTCAACGCCAATCAGCAGCACGAGCGCCGCCACGACCAGACCCGAGAGATACTCGTAGCGGCCATGTCCGTAAGGATGCTCGGGGTCGGCCGGCTTGCCCGCCAGCTTAAAGCCAAGCACGCTCACGATGTTCGAGCTGGCATCAGACAGGTTGTTCATAGCGTCCGCCACAATCGAAACCGATCCCGACAGCACGCCAATTGCACCCTTCGCAGCGCAAAGCGCAACATTGGCGAGAATACACACTATGCCCGTCAACGTTCCCACGCGCGCACGGTCGCCCTGCGCACGACGAACAATCCACTCGACCATCCTCATCAGTCCCCACGGTACTACCTATATATCTATTGCTCAAACGGATTGTAGTGTAGCCACTTTGTCCTCCAGATACAAAAAGGCCGCAGCCCACACGGGCCGCAGCCTTGGAATATGACAAAGGAATCGTCCTTTTGTCGCACAGATTTATGCGCTTGCTTCAGCAGCGCTCGCCACTGTTTCGAGCGAATCAGCTTCGTCTTCTGCCGCCTGCACCTTTGTCGGCACCACGCCAAAGCAGTAGCTCAGCGCCGCAGACACCGCAAATGCTGCGCCGCCGGCAGCGCAGCACCACAGCAGATTCGAGATGCCGCCCGTGGCAAAGCCAATGACCATAAGAACATTCGTCATACCGATAGTATAAGCCGTAACGTGGCCTACGGCCGCAACAAGGCCTCCGACGGCGCCGCCAACGGCCATGCACGTCAGACACCTGCCATATTTAAAGCCGCATCCGTACAGCGCTGGCTCGCTTACGCCGCCAAGAATACCCGAGATTGAATAGCCCAGCATGAGCGCCTTCTCGTCCTTATCCGCAACGCGGAGCGACGCGCCAAAGGGCATACCCCAAACGGCGAACGTTGCCATCGTCGCGGCGATCAGGATGCACGAATCCGTTCCCACACTCATAAACTGCGCATAGGCGAGCGATAGGACAACGTTGCTGACACCCGCGATCTTAAGAAACTCCCAGCCCGCGGCAAGCCCCATGAGCGTGAGCAGCGACACGATGCCACCGGAATTGCCAAGCATAAACATAAGCTGTCCCAACAGCATGCCCAGATAGCTGCCTGCCGGCGCCGTAACACACAGCGACACCGGAACCATAACGAGCATGGTTGCAAACGGTACAAAAGAAAACGCCACAGCCTGAGGGATAGTGCGCTTAAAAAAACGCTCCACCTGCCATAGCACGGGCACCGAGATGAGAACCGGAATAACAGTCGTTGTGTAATCGTTGACCGGCGCGGGAAGCAGACCATACACGAAAGCCATCGCTGCCCCCGTCGTCGATGCGGCATCGACGAGCTTAAGCAGATCGGGCGCAATCAATACGCCGCCCAGCATCATGCCCAGCTGCTCCGAGCAACCGAGCTGGCGGGCGGCCGCCCAACCAAGATAAATGGGCAGAAAGTAGTAGCCGGCGTTATAGAGCCAACTGTAGAACAGGCGATAGATTTCGGAATCGGCAGACCACAGGCCCAGCATGCCTTCGCCCATAACGACGGCGGCGGTGCGGAACAACGCCGCGCAAACAATAAACGGCAGCGCCGACATCATGCTTTTGGACAGATAGTCCACCACGGCCATGGCGTTTGATGAAACCGTCGTTGTAAACGAGGTGTTAGAAACTTGTGACATGGAACGCCTTTCCCAATGTGACATGCGGGCTGTCCCTTTGTCACATCGTGCGGTACTGACCGATTGCGCGGTACTTTTCGTAGCGGAGGTTTGTGAGGGTCGCGTCGTCGAGCTGCCCAAGCGTATCGAAGGCATCAAATGCCGAGGACATGACGGCACCGGCGATCTCCTCATGCGACAGGCCCCTATCGTCGACAATGCCGTCGATGATGCCGAGCGCCAACAGATCGGGGGCCGTGAGCTTAAGCGCCTCAGCGGCCTCATTCGCGCGCTCGGTATCCTTCCACAGGATCGACGCACAGGCCTCGGGGCTCACGACCGAATAGGCCGAGCTTGAGAGCATCAGGATGCGGTCGGCCACGGACAGCGCCAGCGCGCCACCAGAGCCGCCCTCGCCTGTCACCACCGAGACAATCGGCGTCTTAAGGCCGCTCATCTCCATGAGATTCTGGGCAATCGCCTCGCCCTGGCCGCGCTCCTCGGCACCGATGCCGCAAAACGCGCCCGAAGTATCAACCAGGCACAGAACCGGCCGACCAAATTTCTCGGCTTGGTGCATCAGGCGACGTGCCTTGCGGTAGCCCTCGGGATGTGCCATACCAAAGTTGCGACGCATGCGCTCTTTGGTCGTGGTACCGCGCTCGATGGCGATAACCGTCACGGGTCGCCCGTCTTTCCAGCCGATGCCGCCCACCACGGCAGCATCGTCGCCAAAGTAGCGGTCGCCGTGCAGCTCTACGAATCCGTCGAGACCCAACGAGATCATCTCGCCTGCCGTGGCGCGGTTCGCCGAGCGAGTCTGTTTGACGATTTCGAGCGCGCTTTTTGGTGCGACCGAGCGCTTAAACAAGTGTCCCAGCTTTTTGTCGCGACGACCCGTATGCACGATCTCATGCGGTGCCCCCAGGCCGGGCGCGTGCCCTTCGTGCAGCGCCAGCAGCTCGCCTACCGTGAGCGCAATCTCACCACGCGGAACAACGGCATCGCAAAAGCCGTGCTCCAGCAAAAACTCGGAACGCTGAAATCCCTTGGGCAGACGCTTGTGCATGTTCTGCTCGATCACGCGCGGGCCGGCAAATGCCGTCAGGGCATCGGGCTCGGCCAGGATAATGTCGCCCTCCATGGCAAAGCTCGCGGTTACACCTCCGGTCGTGGGATCGGTGAGCACCGTGATATACAGGCCGCCCGCCTCGCTGTGGCGCCTAACCGCCGCAGAAATCTTGGCCATCTGCATGAGCGAGGTCACGCCCTCCTGCATGCGGGCGCCGCCCGATACGGTAAAGCCAACGACCGGCAGCCCCAACTCGGCCGCGCGCTCAAAGACACGACAGATCTTCTCGCCCACCACGGAGCCCATTGAGCCCATCATAAAGTTGGCATCCATAAAGAAGAGCGCGGTATCGCAGCCGCAGATTTTGCCCCTGCCGCACACAACGGCATCGCGCTCGCCCGAACGCTCGCTCACGCTCTTAAGCTTGTCGGCATAACCGGGAAACGAGAGGAAGTCCTTCGACGCCAGATTGGCATCCCATTCCTCAAAGGTACCCGCGTCGACCGTCATGCGCATGCGCGCGCGACCGCTCACGCGAAAGTGTTTGCCGCAACGAGGGCAGACCTCGAGGTTGTCGTGCAGGCGCGCCTCATCGATCACACGGCGGCACTCCGGGCATTTGACAAACACGTGGCGCGCGGGGAACTCGGCGCACGACTCGGTTATCGGCCCCTCAAGGACATTGACCGTCTTCGCTTTTCTATTCATCAGCATAGAGATGCCCCATCAGATCGGTGTGATACATGCCCGACAAAAACTCGTCGTTTGCCAGCACGTCGAGCTGAAGCTCGCTATTTTCGCTCACGCCCTCAATCACGAGCTCGCCCAGGGCCGAGCGCATCTTGCGAATGGCACCGTCACGCGTGGGCGCGCACACGATGAGCTTGCCGAGCATGGAGTCGTAGTACGGCGGAACTTTCGCTCCGGTAAACATGGCGGAATCCCAGCGCACGCGCGGACCACCCGGCACACGCAACGCGGTGACCGTTCCACATGACGGTAGAAAGTCCGGCGTTTCGGCATTGATGCGGCACTCCATGGCGTGGTTGCGGACCGGTACGTCCTCCTGCTCAAAGGGCAGAGGCTGGCCGGCAGCCACGCGCAGCTGCCACTTAACCAGGTCGGTATCGGTCACAAACTCCGTAACCGGATGCTCCACCTGCAAGCGCGTGTTCATTTCCATAAAGTAGAAATTGCCGTCATCTGAGTACAAAAACTCGATGGTGCCAGCGCCCTCATAGCCAACGGCACGAGCCAGGTCGCGCGCGGCCTTGTGCATGCGCGCGCGAATATCATCGCGTCCGTCGAGGCACGGCGCGGGGCTCTCCTCGATCAGCTTTTGGTTGCGGCGCTGCACCGAGCACTCGCGCTCGCCGAGCGAAAACACATGGCCCTGCTTATCGGCCATAATCTGTACCTCAACGTGATGCGCCGGCGCAACGAGCTTCTCCATGTAGCACTCGCCGTCGCCAAAAACGGCCTCACCCTCGGCACGCGCCTCGATGAACGCCTTTGCCGCATCTTCCACGCGCTCGACCTTGCGAATACCGCGACCGCCGCCGCCCGCGCGCGCCTTAATAAGCACGGGGCAGCCGATGCGCTCGGCCTCGGCCGTTGCTTCCTCGGGGCTTTTGAGCAAATCGCAGCCCGGCACGATGGGCACGCCCGCAGCAGCGGCCGTTCGGCGTGCGGCGTCCTTGTCGCCCATGCTGTCGATCACCTCGGCCGAAGGACCGACAAACGCCAGACCGAACTTGTCGCAGTCGCGCACGAAGCTCGCCTTCTCGGAAAAGAAGCCATAGCCGGGATGAATTGCCTTAGCTCCCGACTTTACGGCACAGGTGAGCACGGCATCGTCGTTGAGGTAGCTCTCGGCAAGACGCGGGCCGCCAATGCAATACGCCTCGTCGGCAAGCTGCACGTGTAGCGCGTCCGCATCGGCCGTGGAATAAACGGCGACGGTCTTGATGCCCATATCGCGGCACGCGCGGATAACACGGACCGCGACTTCGCCGCGGTTGGCGATGAGCACTTTGTCGAACATGGAGCCTTCCTTAACTTTCGTGCATGAGTGCAAAAGACACATCGGCGCGGCAGCAAACCTCACCGTTGACGCTCGCAGTACCCGTCGCAAAGCGGAACGGCCCGCGCGCACGCGTGATGGAGCACACTAGATCCACCGTGTCGCCCGGGCGCACCGGACGCTTAAAGCGCACCTTGTCCAGACTCGTGTAGAACGGCGTCGCGCCGCGCGCCTCCTCATCACCCATCAGCAGCACGCAGCAGTTCTGGGCGAGCATCTCGCACTGAATCACGCCGGGAACAACCGGGTTTCCCGGAAAATGTCCCTGCAAAAAGTACTCGTCGCCTGTAATCGTGATCTTGCCGTGGGCCTCGTCGCCCACCAGCTCGGCTTCGTCGAGCAAAAGCATCGGCTCGCGATGCGGTAACAGCTTCTTGAGCTCTTCTTTGTTCATGGATATCACCTATCCGATCCTCATGAGGCAGCTGCCAAACTCCACGAGGTCGCCGTCGGCCACGCAGATCTCGAGCACCTCACCGTCTGCCTCGGCCGTCACCTCGTTGAGAACCTTCATGGCCTCGATGATGCAGAGGGTCTCGCCGGCCTTGACCTTGGAGCCCACGCGCACAAACGGCTCGTCGCCCGGCGCAGGGGCAGCATAGAAGACGCCCACCATGGGAGCAGTCACCTCGGTGCCCTTGGGCTCCGGTGTAGCGGCAGGCGCCTGCGCGGCGGGTTCCGGTGCGGCGGCGGGCATGGCGACAGGAGCCACCGCCGGAGCAGTCACGGCACCCGGCATAGGCATGGGCACGGCAACCGGCTGCGCGGCGCTCGCGCGCTCGAGTTCGACCGCGGTGCCATCGGGCTCCTCAACGCGTACGCGCGTGAGGCCGCGGTCCTCCATAACATCGGCTATCTCGGCAAGTCTTTTGGAATCCATGCTCTAGCTCCTCGTATATCTACGCAGCGCGATGGCGGCGTTGTGCCCGCCAAAGCCCAGGTTGGTCGAAAGCGCCCAGGTAAGGTCGGCGCGAACCGCGCGATTGGGCGTGTAGTCAAGATCGCAGGCGGGATCGGGCGTGTGGTAGTTAATGGTCGGCGGCACCACGCCCTGCTCGAGCGCCATGGCGCAGGCCATGACCTCGATGGCGCCCGTGGCACCAATCATGTGGCCGGTCATCGACTTGGTCGACGAGACATGTGCAGCGCGCGCCGCGTCCTCGCCGAGCGCACGCTTAATGCCCGCCGTCTCGGACGAATCGTTGAGCTTGGTCGAGGTGCCGTGGGCATTGATATAGAGGCCCTCGGAAGGCTTGACATCGCCCTCGGCCACCGCCAGCGATATCGCGCGGGCAATGCCGGCAGCCTCGGGATCGGGGCTCGTGATGTGATAGGCATCATCGGTGTTGCCGTAGCCCACGACCTCGGCATAAATGTGCGCACCGCGCGCCTGTGCGTGCTCCATACCCTCGAGCACGAGCACGCAGGCGCCCTCGCCCATCACAAAGCCGTCGCGGTCTGCATCGAACGGGCGGCAAGCCGTCGCGGGATCGGGGTTGGTGGTCAATGCACGGCAGGACGTAAAGCCCGCAACGGCATCGGGGATAATGGCCGCCTCGGCGCCGCCCGCGAGGATCGCATCGGCATAGCCGTGCTTGATGGCGCGGAACGCCTCGCCCACCGCATGGGCGGAGGTTGCACACGCGGTCACCACGGGCAGGGTCGGGCCCTTTGCCTTGTGGCGGATTGCGATATTGCCCGATGCCATGTTGGGGATCATCATCGCGATCATATAGGGCGATGCACGGCGGGGCCCACGATCGGCAATCGTATGGACGTTATCGACGAGCGTCGTCATGCCGCCCACGCCCGAGCCCACATAGACGCCCAGGCGCTCGCGATCGATGGCACCTTCGGCATCAAAGCCCGCATCGTGCATGGCCTCGTCCGAAGCCGCCATCGCAAACTGAACGCAGGGGTCCAGGTGCTTGGCATCACGCTTGCCAAAGTACTCGTTGCCGTCAAAGCCCTTGACCTCGGCCGCCACCTTAACGGCAAACGCATCCGTATCGAAGTGCGTGATCGGGCCGATGCCACAGGTCCCGGCGCACATGGCCGCCCAGGTGGCAAGCGCGGTGTTACCGAGCGGCGATACGGCACCGATACCGGTGATTGCAACTCTCTGTTCCATCTTGATCTCCTCATTCAAGCCGTTCTTCGGCCCTGGTTTCTACATCGCCATTCCACCGTCGACGCGCACGACTTCGCCCGTAATGTAGGCAGCCGCATCGCTCGCCAGAAAGCGCACCACGCCGGCTACTTCCTCGGGGCGCGCCATGCGCTTAAGGGGAATCTGCTCCTCGGTTGCCGCACGCACCTTCTCCGAGAGCTTTGCCGTCATATCCGTCTCGACAAACCCGGGGGCGACCGCGTTCGCTCGTACGCCGCGGGGCGCAAGCTCGCGCGCCACCGCCTTGGTCAGGCCTATCACGCCCGCCTTGGAGGCAGCGTAGTTGGCTTGCCCGGCATTGCCCATCAGGCCCACGACCGAGCTCATGTTGACGACGCAACCGCCGCGCTGGCGCATAAAGGTCTTGGTGAGTGCGCGCGTCATATTGAATGTTCCCTTGAGATTGACATCGAGCACGCGGTCGAAAGCGTCATCGCCCATGCGCATGAGCAGGCCATCGGAGGTGATGCCAGCGTTATTGACGAGCGCCCAAATGGAGCCAAAATCGTTGAGGACCGCTTCCACGCACGCGTTGACGGCAGCGGGATCGGCCACGTCGCATTGATATGCGCATGCCGCGGCGCCAGCCGCCTCACAGGCTTCGCACGTCTCGCGCGCCGCATCGACGCTGCCGGCATAGACGACGGCAATATCAAAGCCGTCCTCCGCCAGACCGACGGCGCAGGCGCGGCCGATACCGCGCGAGCCGCCCGTGACCAGTGCCACGCGACGTGAGTCGTTGTGCTCGAGCGCGCCGTTGTTCAAGTTGCCCATGTCATTCCTTTCGGGTTACAGTCCTGTGGGCTATGCGAGCTCGTCGGCAATAGCTGCGACCTGCTCGGCCGTTTCGCACGAATACGCGCGAACGTCGCTCAGCGTACGCTTGACCAAGCCCGACAGCGTTTTGCCAGGGCCGACCTCAATAAACGTGTCGATGCCCTGATCCTGCAGAGTATGCAGCGTGTCGACCCAACGCACGGCATGACTCACCTGGTTGGCCAGCACCTCCGATGCCGCCTGCGGGTCGGCCGGATAGGGCGCCGCCGTCATGTTTGCCATGACCGGAATCAGCAGCGGAGACGGCGCGTGGCCGGCTTGGATATACGTCGCCAGCCCCTCAGTCGCCTCGGCCATATAGGGGCTATGAAATGCACCCGACACCGCGACTTTCATAGCGCGACCGCCAGCCTCTTTTACCAGGACGTCGAGGGTCTGCAACGCATCGGGCGCTCCAGCCACAACCGTCTGCTGGGGGCTGTTGTAGTTGACCGGCCAGCAGTCCTCGCCGGCCTGTTTTGCCAGGCCCTCGACCTGTGCCGCATCGAGTTTGATGACGGCGCGCATGCCGCCCGGATGGCGCTCGGCAGCCGCGGCCATAAGCGCCGCGCGCTCACATACGAGCTCAAAACCCGCTCGCGTATCGAATGCCCCCGCAAAGGTGAGTGCAGCGACCTCGCCCAGCGAGAATCCCGCACAGGCGGCAGGCATCACGCCGCGCTCGCGCAGGGCGACGGCGACAGCCAAGTCATGCACGAACACGCAAGGCTGCGTGTTCTCGGTCTGCGAGAGCTCCTCCTTGGAGGCGCTCCGGCACTGCTCGCTGGTCCCCGGGCGCACCTCGTCGGCAATGGCGAACACCTCGGCGGCCGCCGGCGATGCTTCGATGAGGTCGACACCCATCGCGGGATGCTGGGCACCCTGGCCGGCAAACAGAAACGCTATGCTACCCATGCGGACGCACCCTTCAGGACGTGCTCGGCGCCATCGACCAGATCGTCGACGATTTCGCGAGCGCTCTGGCGCTCGTTGACCATGCCGGCAATCTGTCCGCACAAATACGAACCCTCTTCGTAATTACCGTCCTTTGCGGCCTTACGAAGCGCGCCCGTGCCCATGGCCTCGAGCTCCTCGGGGCTTGCGCCCGCCGCCTCGTTCTTGGCATACGCGTTGGCGAAGGGGCTCTTGAGGGCGCGAACCGGATGTCCCGTCGAGCGACCGGTCGTACGCGTCGAGGTGTCGTTGGCCTTCAGGACCATCTCCTTGTACTGCTCCGATACGGTGCACTCGTCTGCGACCAGAAAGCGCGTACCCACTTGCACGCCTACGGCGCCCAGCATAAAGGCGGCCGCTACGCCGCGGCCGTCGGCAATACCGCCGGCAGCCACGACGGGAATGTCGACCGCATCGACGACCTGCGGCACCAGTGCCATCGTCGAGGTCTCGCCAATATGGCCGCCCGATTCGGTGCCCTCGGCAACAACCGCCGTGGCTCCACGACGCGCCACGAGGCGCGCCAGCGCCACCGAGGCAACGACCGGAATGACCTTGATGCCTGCCTCGTTCCACGCCTTCATGTACTTGGTGGGATTGCCGGCGCCCGTCACGACGACCGGCACCCGCTCGTCAATCACAACCTGCGCGACCTCGTCGGCAAATGGGCTCATGAGCATGACGTTAACGCCAAAGGGCTTATCCGTCCTGGCGCGCAGCTCGTGAATCTGGTCGCGCAGCCAGTTGGCGTCGGCGTTCATGGCCGCGATAATCCCCAAGCCGCCCGCTTCGGACACTGCGGACGCCAGCGAGGCGTCGGCAATCCAGGCCATACCGCCCTGGAACACGGGCTTTTCGATGCCGAGCAGATCGCAGAGAGGAGTCTTGAGCATCTCTACTTCTCCAATGCCGCCTCGACCGTATCGGCGAACTCGCCGACCGTCTTGGGATTCTCCTCGGTATCGAGCTGGATGCCAAACTCGTCCTCGACGGCGACGAGGATCTCGACGGTGCCCAGACTGTCGAGGCCAATCTCCTCGAGCGTGGACTCGGGCTTCATCTCGACGTCGTCAAGGCCGGCGGTCTCGCGGATAACGTCGCAAACGCGCTCGAAGGTCTTCTGATCTGCCATGGTAGTTCTCCTTTGTTTGTGCCCTAGGGGCGTTTTTATTTCCTATGTGCGACTACTTCCAACGAAGCAGATAGCCACCTATATCCAGGCCGGCGCCAAATCCAACGAGGGCGATGGTGTCACCCGCGTGCAGCGCGCCGGTGCGTGCCAGCCGGTCAAGCGCAAGGGGAATGCAGGCGCTCGAAATGTTGCCGGTCTCGCGCAGCGTTCGAACCACGCGCTCGTCTGGTACGCCGAGGCGCTTGACCGCCTGACTCAGGATTCGTTCGTTAGCCTGATGGAATACAAAATGATCGATGTCTTCGACCGAAATGCCCGCATCGCTCGCAAGCTTATGGACCGTGTCGCAGATGGCGTTGACGCCGAACTTGAACACGCGGCGGCCATTCATGGACAGCACACTCTCGCTATCTGCGGAGGCCTTAAACGGCGAGGTGCCGACCAGACCGGGAACGCGCAACGTCTCGACGTCGGGCGCCGTCGAAAGCTCAACGGCAAGGGGGCTGTCTCCCCCAGCCTCAATCACTGCGGCGCCTGCCCCATCGCCAAAGAGCACGCAGGTGGCGCGGTCGGTCCAGTCGAGCGCGCGCGTCATCTGCTCGGCAGCAATGACCAACACGCGCTCGGCACGGTCGCGGGCGATATAGCCCTCGGCGACATCGAGCGCAAATACGAAGCCGGCGCAGGCCGCCGAGACATCGAAGGCAGGGCACGTCGCGCCTAGTCGCTCAGCAACGGCACACGCCTCAGCGGGAACAAGATGGTCACCCGTCGTCGTCGAGCAGACGACAAGATCCAGCTGGCTCGCATCGATTCCGGACACCTGGAGTGCCCGCTCGCTCGCCGCTACGGCAAGGTCGTCAAGTGACTCGGTGGTGCAGACGTGGCGGCTCTTGATACCGGTGCGGGTAAAAATCCACTCATCCGAGGTATCGAGGAACTCGGACAGCTCGTCATTGGAAACACTGCGCTTAGGAAGCGCCGAGCCTGTTCCAAGAATCGTGAAACCCATCACTAACCTCCTTTGAGTTGTTGACGTGTTTACATCGACCAAGAGAGGATAGCGCATTTCAGTCGTTGTTGACGTGTTAACATTAAATTGTCCAAATGCGACAAAGGCTTCACATTGTGTCTGTCTCTCGACACCATTGCGTTATTCACTTATTCATTAAGGAGGTAGCAGCCGTTATGGATGCCAAATTAACGATAGTCGACGTAACCGGATCGACCAACGATGACCTGCTCGAAGCAGGAAAACAGGGAGCGCCGCACGGCACAGGACTTGCCGCCCGGGCTCAGACAGCAGGACGCGGCCGGCGCGGCCACAAGTGGGATTCAACCGCCGGCAACCTATTGCTTTCGATTATCCTGCGTCCATGCGTTAATCCTGCAAAGTACTCTGGTCTTGCCGCCGTCAGCGGCCTAGCGGTGCTCGAGGCGCTCGAAAAGCAGGGTCTTGCAAACGAGATTGGCCTCAAATGGCCCAACGACCTGGTCGCGCGAGGACGCAAGCTTGGCGGCATTCTGGTCGAAGCCGCACGCGATAACGAAGGCAACCCCTTTGCGGTCTGTGGCATTGGCGTCAACGTGAACTATGTGCCCGCGGAGGTGCCCGATGGTGGCCTGCCGGCAATCGGTCTCTCGGACCTCAACGAGAACGTTCCCGCCGTCGATATGCTCCTCGATGAGGTCTATCACACCGTCGTAAACGCTGTAGACGCGTGGGCAGATCTGCTCAACGCCATGGAAGAAAACGCCGGACCGCTCGCGCCCGTCCACGGCAAATATGTCGCTCACCTCAATTGGATTGGGGAGCACGTTATCGCCCGCTCCCCCGCAGGAAACGAGCTGGCACGCGGCATCTTTAAAACCGTCGATGCCTTTGGTCGCGCGTGTATCGAAACGGAAGACGACTTGCGATCCTTCCATTTTGAGGAGGCATCGCTGCGCCCCTTGAGCGAATAGGGCGCCGCAGCCACCTGCTCGGCAGCATTACCCGGCAGTCCAAACCATCATTCAAAACAAAAGAGCCCCGCTACCAACATGGCAGCGGGGCTCTGTAAGCTATGAGCGATATCGCTTAGAGCTTGATGTCGATGTCGACGCCAGCGGGGAGGTCGAGACGCATGAGCGAATCAACGGTGCCCGAGGTGGGGTCGAGGATGTCGATGAGGCGCTTGTGGGTGCGCATCTCGAACTGCTCACGGGAGTCCTTGTTCACGTGCGGCGAGCGGATAACCGTGTACAGGTTGCGCTCGGTGGGCAGGGGGACAGGACCGGAAACGCGAGCACCGGTCTTCTGAGCGGTCTCGACGATGAGCTTCGCGGACTGATCGACGACCTCGTGATCATAGCCCTTGAGGCGAATGCGGATCTTCTGGGTAGCCAACTTAAACCTCCAAAGAGTGCGAGAGATGTTCTCGCGGATTACGTAACAGGGAGCTCGAACTTAGGCGTTCTTGCTCATGACCTCGTCCACGATGGACTTGGGCGCGGGCTCATAAGAGTCGAACTGCATCGTGTAGGATGCACGGCCCTGGGTCTGGGAGCGAAGGTCGGTAGCGTAACCGAACATCTCGCCCAGCGGCACCTTGGCGCGGATGAGCTTGCTGTTCTTGCGATCCTCCATGCCCTCGATCTTGCCGCGGCGACCGGAGAGGTTGCCCATAACGTCGCCCATGTACTGCTCGGGGGTCTCGACCTCGACAGCCATGATAGGCTCGAGCAGCTGCGGATCGGACTTCCTGAGAGCGTCCTTGATAGCCATGGAACCGGCGATCTTAAAGGCGGCCTCGGAGGAGTCGACCTCGTGGTAAGAACCGTCGAACAGGGTGACCTTAACGTCGAGGACCGGGAAGCCGGCGATAACACCGGTGTTCAGGGCCTCCTGGATGCCCTTGTCGATGGACGGGATGTACTCCTTGGGCACGACGCCGCCGACGATAGCGTTGACGAACTCGTAGCCGAAGCCCTCCTCCATCTTCTCGAGCTTGATGACGGCGTGGCCGTACTGACCGCGACCACCGGACTGACGGACGAACTTGCCCTCAGCCTTCTCGACGTCGTGACCAGCGGTCTCGCGGTAGGCAACCTGGGGCTTACCAACGTTAGCGTCAACCTTGAACTCGCGGAGCAGACGGTCGACGATGATCTCGAGGTGCAGCTCGCCCATGCCGGCGATGATGGTCTGGCCGGTCTCGTGGTTGGTGGACACCTGGAAGGTCGGGTCCTCCTCGGCGAGCTTGGTCAGAGCCAGGGACATCTTGTCCTGCTCGGCCTTGGTCTTGGGCTCGATGGCAACGTCGATAACGGGCTTAGCGAACTCGATCTTCTCGAGGACGATCTCCTTGCCCTCGGCGCACAGGGTGTCACCGGTGGTGGAGTTCTTGAATCCGACGCAAGCGACGATGTCGCCGGCGGCAGCGTCGTCACGGTCGATACGCTCGGCGGCGTTCATCTCGAGGATGCGGCCGAGGCGCTCGCGCTGACCGTTGGAAGCGTTGACAACGTAGGAGCCGGACTCGGCGCGGCCGGAGTAAACGCGGACGTAGGTGAGCTTACCGACGAACGGGTCGGTCATGATCTTGAAGACCAGGCCGGAGAAGGGCTCGTCGAAGGAAGGATGACGCTGGATCTCCTCGCCGGTGTCCGGATCGGTACCGGTGACGGCCTCAACGTCGAGCGGGCTGGGCAGGTAGTCGACGACAGCGTCGAGCAGCTCCTGGACGCCCTTGTTCTTGTAGGCGGAGCCCACGAAGACGAGGTTGAGCTCGTTGGCCAGAACGCCCTTACGCAGAGCAGCCTTGAGCTCCTCGACGGTGAAGTCCTCCTCCATGAGGATCTTCTCCATGAGCTCGTCGTCAAAGCTGGCAGCAGCGTCGAGGAGCTCCTCGCGCTTGGTGGCAGCGATGTCGGCGAACTCAGCCGGGATCTCGTCCATCGGCTCGGGGTAGGTCATGCCCTTCTCGTCGGCCTTGAAGTCCCATGCAGTCATGGTGACCAGGTCGATGACGCCCCAGAAGTTGTCCTCGGCGCCCATCGGGACCTGAGCGGCCACGGCGTTAGCGTCGAGACGATCCTTCATGGTCTCGATAGCGTTGAAGAAGTCAGCGCCCACGCGGTCATACTTGTTGATGAAGGCGATGCGGGGAACGTTGAAGGTAGAAGCCTGACGCCAAACGGTCTCAGACTGGGGCTGAACGCCGGCAACGGCGTCGAAGACGGCGACAGCGCCATCGAGGACGCGCAGGCAGCGCTCGACCTCGGCGGTGAAGTCAACGTGGCCCGGGGTGTCGATGATCTGGATGCGGTAGTCCTTGCCGTCCTTGTTCCAGAAGCAGGTGGTAGCAGCGGAGGTAATGGTTACGCCGCGCTCCTGCTCCTGAACCATCCAGTCCATGGTGGCAGCGCCCTCATGGACCTCACCGATCTTGTGGGTCTTACCGGTGTAGTAAAGAATACGCTCGGTCGTGGTGGTCTTACCGGCATCGATGTGGGCCATGATGCCGATGTTACGGGTATCGGAAAGCTTGTACTTAGGCTTAGCCATGTTAGTTCCTTACCTTAACTTACCAACGATAGTGAGAGAACGCGCGGTTGGCCTCGGCCATCTTGAAGACGTCCTCACGCTTCTTGACGGAAGCGCCCAGGCCGTTGGAGGCGTCGAGGATCTCGTTGGCGAGACGCTCGGCCATGGTCTTCTCCTTGCGAGCGCGGGAGAAGTTGACGATCCAGCGGATACCCAGAGCGGTGGAACGACGGGAGTTGACCTCCATCGGGACCTGATAGGTAGCGCCGCCGACACGCTTGGGCTTAACCTCGAGCGTGGGCTTGACGTTGTCCATAGCCTTCTTGAAGGTAGCGAGAGCGTCGCCACCCTCAGACTTCTCGGCAACGATCTCGAAAGCGGTGTAAACGATGCGCTCAGCGGTGGCCTTCTTGCCGTCAAGAAGGACCTTGTTGATGAGCTGAGTCACCAGGCGGTTGTTGTAAACGGCGTCAGGCTGAACCTCACGACGATTAGCTGCTGCACGACGCGGCATGTGAAATCTCCTTAAGTGTCTACCGTGCGGCGCTTAGGCGGCACACGGCGAAAGTATCAAAACGTTATCTGGCTTATTTAGCCTTGGGGCGCTTAGCACCGTACTTGGAACGGGCCTGCATACGGTTCTGGACCGGAGCAGCGTCGTAGGCGCCACGGATGACGTGATAACGGACACCAGGGAGGTCACGGACACGACCGCCGCGGACGAGCACGATGGAGTGCTCCTGCAGGTTGTGGCCCTCACCCGGGATGTAAGCAGTGACTTCGATGCCGTTGACAAGGCGAACACGGGCAACCTTACGAAGAGCCGAGTTCGGCTTCTTGGGGCTCGTGGTGAAGACGCGGGTGCACACGCCGCGCTTCTGGGAGTTGTGCTGCAGAGCAGCGTTCTTGGACTTCTTGGGCACGGAACGACGGCCCTGGCGAACCAGCTGGTTAATAGTAGGCAAAGCGTACTCCTTCTCGAATGATTCCAGCTTTCTGTAAAGTGCAACGGCTTGAATCGAGGGGTCAGCATCCCCCTACGAAACACGCATTTTGATAGGATACGTGGCGTTAGCTGTGCCGTCAACAGACCACGCCGCCGGGCGTATCCCAAAATTGGCACATTTCCGCAAAGCCTACACAAAAGGAATCCCCTCCTGTGCACGGGGGCGGATTCCCGGCCCGGGCGGCCCGCCGTTTAAGTTTGCTGCTCTACAGTCCTGCGCAAGACGGAAAGCACATTAAGTGCTTTCCTTTGCGTGCGGAACTCGCGACAAACTTAAACGGCGGGCCGCCCGGGCCGGGAATCCGACGTGCTCGTCGGGGCAACGTTACCTGCCAAAAAGGGAAAGGTTTGTTTTGGTCGGTTTTATCTGCGGAAACGTCGCGCTCCAGCGGTGATCCGCCCTCATCTGTCATAGGGAAATCGGCGGCGCTTTCGGAAGTATGCGGCAAATTCTGGACCTGCCGAGCACGCCGGGGTTTTGCGATAATAAACCCGCAGGTAGAGCGCTTGAGTATATGCGGTGTGGTCGGCCCATCGAGATTTTGCCGCATACTTCCGAAATTCAGGCGAATATCGCTCAAAATAACCGTCCATATAACGCAAAATAGGCCACTTCCCCTAGTGGGAAGCGGCCTCAAGCCTTACGAGTAGACGATGGTAAAGGGTACTTCTGTTTCGGTCTCTCCTGTTGATGTGTACCTCGTGCCCTCAAGGGTTACCGAGACCACTTGATTGACATTGATCAGCTTTGTCGGAACCGAGATGTTCTCCCCGCTATTGCGCGTCAGCGAAAAATAGGAATTGTACGCGCCTGCAGCATCGTCTTCGATAATCTGCTCCGATCCATCCTTGTAGGTAACGGTCAACTTTTCCGTGACTGCGTCAATGCCCAGATCATCGATGTGCGTCTGGATGGAAAACGGGCTAATCTCAAGAGGCGAGTCGTCGGAGCGGAGCTCCTTTGTATCGACGTACGCTCCGACGCTAAACTCGGGTGTCGATGCCTCGACATGCTTCGCATCCTCACCTTCGCCCTCCGTCCAGCTGATATTCCAGGTGACAGCATGTCCTAAATCTCGATCGCGATTCCATGAGGCAAAGTACATTGTGCCGTTAATGACCGTGTCGCTTGATGTGTCCTTGTCAATTGTGCAGCGCGTGTCAGCCCATTCCTCGCCGAAGTTCATGCTGGGCGTGCCGATGCCTTGTTCTTCTTCACCATAGAGAACAAGTTCGCCAGTCTCTGCTGCCGGCTTGTAGCAGTTAACACCATTTGGATTGGACAACGTAAACGTCACGGCACCGCAACCGTTTTTATCGATAGCCATATCATGAATGTCGAGTGTATAGCCGTTGCCCTCGACGGACAGATTGACCTTCTGGACTGCACCCTCCAGGCTTTGGGGCGCGATACCATCACCAAACTCTCTGGTGTAGGTATATTTCGTCCCCGACGAGCCGCCATTTGTCCAGGTAACGGACTCTCCGTTGCCATGGTTTCCCCAGGCAGAGGCAAAATAACTGGAATTGACAACAGCGTAGGCGACCCCTCCGGTCGCCAGCACTCCGGCAAGACATCCGATTACGGCAACATACAGAGGCTTCGCGTGACCCTTTCGGTGAAGCGGCTCGCCAGCAGCGGCATAAAGAACACGGTCAGCAAGATCGCTATCGGCTTGGACGGACTCGAAGGCCTGCTTGATCTGGTTGGATTTCACGGTCGCCCTCCTCTAGGATGAACTTGAGCTTCGATCTACCGCGAGCTAAACGCGTTCGAACGGTCGCGGCTGGCACATGCAATAACTCGGCAATCTCTGAGGTCGAAAAGCCCAGATAGTAATAGAGCACGATGGGGATACGGAATCGTTCCGGAAGCCGCATGACGTCTAATAGGACGGCCCTAGTCTCATCCTGCGCCGTCGAAAGCGAATCGGCCAGGTTCTCAATATCCTCCACACGCCTCCATGGCTTTCGAAAGAGCGATTTGCATTCATTGATCGTGACCCGGATAAGCCATCGGCGAAGATGCTCCCAGCTTTCAAAATGCGTATCGCTTTTGAGTAACTTTAGAAAGACGTCTTGAGCGACATCGTCGGCGTCGGCGCGATCGCGCAGGTACGTCAAAGCGATTCGAAACACGACATCCCGGTGGTCTTCGACCGCCTGTCTAAAAGCTTGTTCTTCCATAATCACCTCCCGGTGACGCTGATGGTTCTTGATGAGGTCCTCACCATAGATACGCTTTGGCCGAACGAAATGTTTCAAATCCAAGCAGGAAAAACCTACCAAAATAAACCTGTCCCTTATTGGCAAAAGGAATCCCCTTCTGTGCGCGGGGGCGGATTCCCGGAACGGGCGGCCCGCTGTTTAAGTTTGCTGCTCTACAGTCCTGCACAAGACGGAAAGCACATTAAGTGCTTTCCTTTGCGTGCGGAACTCGCGACAAACTTTAACAGCGGGCCGCCCGTTCCGGGAATCCGACGTGCTCGTCGGGGCAACGTTCCTCACCAAAAAAGACCCGCTCCCCTGTTGGGAAGCGGGTCTTTGGAAGGGCGGTTAACGTACTAGGAAATTACTCCTCGTCGTTGTCCTTGGCCTCTTCGGCGTCGTCGGTGTCCACGAGCTGGTTGAGCAGCTCGTCGAGGGAAGCCATGTCCTCGTTGATCGCGCCGTTGGCGGGAGCCTTCTTGTCGTCGATCGGGGCGCCCAGGAGCTCCTCGTCGGCGTCGGCGTGATGCGTCGGAGCGGAGGTACCCAGCAGGATATCGTCCGGACCGTCGGGGCTAAAGACCATCTGCAGCAGCTGCGAGAGGTCTTCCTCGTCGGCAACATCGTCGTTGTTCTCGAGGATGTAGAGCAGGTCGTGGGCCTCGAGGCCGTCACGGAGCTCCTCGATCGCCTTGGCACCGATGCCATCGATGCGCAGCAGATCCTCCTCGGACTTGCCAACCAGGTCGCCGACCGTCTCGATGCCGACCTCGCTGAACTTGTTGGTCCAGCGCTGCGACACGCCCAGATCGTCAAACAGGTACAGGCGAGCCTTCTCGGCGGAGATGGTGTGGCCGTTGCGGGTGAACGAACCGTCAGCACCGCCGAACTCGTCGTAGCCGGCCCAGTCGAGCTGCTGCGGGAGCTGCTCGTCCAGGTCCTTGAGCTCCACAGGAGCCCACTCGGGCAGCGACTTGGCGTTGGGCGAAGCCGGGCCGTCGATGTCCACGTAGCCGTCGGCCGTGCGATACGTCAGCTTGGCGTTAGCGTACGGCTTGAGGCCGGTACCAGCCGGGATCTTCTTACCGACGATGACGTTGGACTTAAGGTCGAGCAGGTGGTCGACCTTGCCCTCGATGGCAGCCTCGGTAAGGACACCGGCGGTGCGGATGAACGAAGCGCTCGACAGCCAGGAGTCGATGTTGGACGCGACCTTGAGCGTACCCAGGATGACGGGCTCGGCCACGGGAGCCTGACCGCCCAGACGGGCAACGCGCTCGACCTCGTCGGCGAACTCGTAACGGTCGACGTACTGACCAAGCAGGTACTTGGAGTCGCCGGGGTTGGTGATCTGAACGCGACGCAGCATCTGACGTGCGAGCACCTCGATGTGCTTGTCGTTCAGGTCGACGCCCTGGCTGGTGTAGACGTCCTTAACGCTCTCGACGAAGGTGTGCATCGTCGACTCGATGTCAGTCAGCTTGCGCAGGTTGCGGAAGTTGACGAAGCCCTTGGTGATCTGGTCACCGGCGCGAACCTCGCAGCCGTCCTCGATCTCGGGCATAAAGCGCACCGAAGCGGGGACGCGACGCTCGTCGAGGACACGGGTGTGATCCTCGGAGTCGGTGAGCGTCAGCACGTACTCGGACTTCTCGGGCTTAATCGAGAGGTGACCGGAGTACGGAGCCAGCTCGGCCTCGCGACCCAGGATCTTCTCGTTGACGTTGCCGACGATATCGAACATACGGCTGACCGTAGGCAGACCCTGCGTAATATCGTCGACGCCAGCGACGCCGCCGGAGTGAATGGTACGCATCGTAAGCTGCGTACCGGGCTCGCCGATGGACTGGGCGGCAATAATGCCGACGGCAGTACCGATGGCGACCGGACGACGGGTGGAAAGATCCCAACCGTAGCACTTCTGGCACACGCCGTACTTGGAGCGGCAAGTGAGCAGCGCACGGAGCTTGACCTTCTTGAGGCCCGCATCGACCATCTTCTGGATGTCGGCGACCTTCTCGATGTAGCCATCCTGCTCAAAGAGCACGGTGCCATCGGGAGCCACGACGTCCTCGATGAAGCAACGGCCGACGAGGTCGGTGTTGAGATCGGTGGTGCCGGGGATGATGAGGTTGTAGGTGACGCCCTCGTGCGTACCGCAGTCCTCCTCGCGGACGATGACGTCCTGGGCCACGTCGACCAGACGACGGGTCAGGTAACCAGAGTCCGAGGTGTGGGATGCGGTATCGACCAGGCCCTTACGGGCGCCGTAGGTCGAAATGAAGTACTCGAGCGGCAGCAGGCCCTCGCGGAAGTTCGCCTTAATGGGAAGGTCGATCGTCTCGCCGGACATGTCTGCCATCAGGCCACGCATGCCGCCGAGCTGACGCAGCTGGGTCTTAGAACCACGGGCGCCGGAGTCGGCCATCATGTACAGCGGGTTCTCCTCGTCGAACATGTCGAGCATGAGCGCTGCAACCTTATCGGTACAAGCGGTCCACTCGTTAACGACTTCGATGTGGCGCTCCGTCTCGTTGATGAAGCCCTCCTCGAAGTACTCGTTGATCTGGTCGACGTTGGCCTGGGCGCGGTCGAGCAGCTCCTGCTTCTCGGCAGGGATGAGAGCGTCCCACACCGAGATAGTGAGGCCGGCGCGGGTAGCGTAGTGGAAGCCGGAGTACTTGATGGCGTCGAGAATCGGGCCGACCTTGGCCTCGGGGTAACGATCGCAGCAGTCTGCAACCAGCTTGGCTACGTCGCCCTTGACCATCTTGTAGTTCATGAACTCGTAGTCTTCGGGCAGGCACTGGCGGTTGAAGATAATGCGGCCGATAGAGGTCTCGAAGCGCGCGGTCTTGTTGCCGGTGACGTCGTAGTCGACAAACTCGTTCTTGCCGTTCTTGACGCGGAAGATACGGGTGCCGTCCTCGTTGATGACGTTGGCGTTCTCGGCAGACACGCGGACCTGGATCTTGGCCTGCATGTCGACCTCGGAGCGGCAATCATAGGCGTGCAGCGCGTCGTCGAAGCTCGAGAACACGTGGTTCTCGCCCGGCAGACCGTCGCGGACCTGGGTCAGGTAGTACACACCGATGATCATGTCCTGCGAGGGGATGTTGACCGGCTTGCCGGATGCCGGCGAGCGCAGGTTGTTCGCAGAGAGCATGAGCACGCGAGCCTCGGCCTGAGCCTGGCTGGACAGCGGCACGTGAACAGACATCTGGTCGCCGTCGAAGTCGGCGTTGAAGGGCGAGCAGACCAGCGGGTGCAGGTGGATAGCCTTGCCCTCGACCAGCACCGGCTCAAAGGCCTGAATGGACAGACGGTGCAGGGTCGGTGCACGGTTGAGCAGCACGACGCGGCCGTCGATGACCTCTTCGAGGATGTCCCACACAAAGGTGGCACCGCGGTCGATAGCGCGCTTGGCGCCCTTGATGTTCTCGACCTTGCCAAGCTCTACCAGGCGCTTCATTACGAAGGGCTTGAAGAGCTCCAGCGCCATGGTCTTGGGCAGACCGCACTGGTGCAGCAGCAGCTTGGGGTCGGTAACGATAACCGAACGGCCGGAGTAGTCGACACGCTTGCCCAGCAGGTTCTGACGGAAACGACCCTGCTTGCCCTTGAGGGCCTCGGCGAGCGACTTGAGCGGGCGACCGCCACGGCCAGAGACCGGGCGACCACGACGGCCGTTGTCGAACAGGGCGTCCACGGACTCCTGGAGCATGCGCTTCTCGTTGTTCACGATGATCGCAGGTGCGTCCAGGTCGAGCAGGCGCTTGAGTCGGTTGTTACGGTTGATCACGCGACGATACAGGTCGTTGAGGTCGGACGCAGCGAAGCGGCCGCCGTCGAGCTGGACCATCGGGCGCAGATCGGGCGGAATGACCGGGATGACGTCCAGGATCATGTTCGCGGGGCTGTTGCCGCCCTTCAGGAAGGCGTCAACGACCTCGAGGCGCTTGACGGCCTTCTCGCGCTTCTGCTTCTGGGAGTCCTCGTCGGCGATGATGGCCTTGAGCTTCTCGGCCTCGGAGGGGAGGTCGATGGCAGCGAGCAGGTCGCGGACGGCCTCGGCACCCATGCCACCCTTGAAGTACATGGAGTAGTAGCGGGTCATCTCGCGGAACAGCGGCTCATCGGAGATGAGGTCGCGCTCGGTGAGCTTCATGAAGGCGTTGAAGGCGTCCGTGCGGAGCTGCTTCTCGTCCTTGCACTCTTCCTCAATGTCGACGATGCCAGAGGCGATCTCCTCGGGGGTCAGCGGCTCCTCGTCGGAGAACTCGTCAAAGTTCTCGGGGTCGCCCTGCTCCTTGAGGGACTCAATCTGGCGGGCGCACTCGGCATCGATCTCTTCCAGATCGGCGGCGAGCTCCTCGCGCAGGTCGTCGGCGTCGGCCTCGCGAGCCTCGTAGTCAACCTCGGTGATGATGTAGCTGGCAAAGTACAGAACCTTCTCGAGGTCCTTGGACTTGATGTCGAGCATACGGCTCATCGGGAAGCTCGTGGGGCTCTTGAAGTACCAGATGTGGGACACGGGAGCGGCGAGCTCGATGTGGCCCATGCGGTCGCGACGCACCTTGGCCGAGGTGACCTCGACGCCGCAGCGCTCGCAGACGATGCCCTTAAAGCGGATGCCCTTGTACTTGCCGCAGGAGCACTCCCAGTCCTTGGCGGGACCGAAGATCTTCTCGCAGAACAGGCCGTCCTTCTCGGGCTTGAGGGTACGGTAATTGATGGTCTCCGGCTTCTTGACCTCGCCGTGCGACCAGGAACGGATCTGGTCGGCGGAGGCAAGGGAGATCTTTACCGAGTCAAAATCAGTAGCTTCGAAATCTGCCACAGTCAACTACTCCTTATCAGTGGTCGTGGCGGCGACAGCCTCGGGTGCCTCGGCGGTCTCGGCATCCTCGGCCTCGACGTCGGCGTCAACGCCGGCGAGCGCAGCCAGGTCGTCGAGAGCAGAGGTCTCCTCGGCGGTCACAGGGGCGGAGGCGTCCTCGTCGGCATCGTGCATGGGCTCGATGTCCAGTGCGAGGGAGCGGATCTCCTTGACGAGAACCTTGAAGGACTCGGGGATACCCGGGACCGGAACATTCTCGCCCTTGACGATGGACTCGTAGGTCTTGACGCGGCCCACGGTATCGTCGGACTTGACGGTCAGGATCTCCTGCAGGACGTTGGAAGCACCGTAAGCGTACAGTGCCCAAACTTCCATCTCGCCGAAGCGCTGGCCGCCGAACTGGGCCTTGCCGCCCAGAGGCTGCTGGGTAACCAGGCTGTAAGGGCCGGTCGAACGGGCGTGGATCTTGTCGTCGACCATGTGGCCGAGCTTGAGGATGTAGGACGTACCCACGGTAATGGGCTCGCGGAACTCCTCGCCGGTGCGGCCGTCGAACAGACGAGTCTTGCCGCGCTCGTCAAGCTGGGTGACGAACTCGGGGCGCATGTGATCGCCAAAGGCAGCGGTGGCCTTGTTGAGCATGTTCTTGTTGGCACGACGAATGACCTCGGCGATCTCGTCCTCCTTGGCGCCGTCGAAGACGGGCGTAGCGGTGAAGAACGGACCGGGGACGTACTTGTCGGAGTCGGCCTGCTCGGTATCCCAACCGCAGGCAGCAGCCCAGCCAAGGTGGCACTCGAGCAGCTGGCCGACGTTCATACGCGAAGGAACGCCCAGCGGGTTGAGGATAACGTCGATCGGGGTACCGTCAGCCATGTAGGGCATGTCCTCGACCGGCAGAACGTTACAGATAACACCCTTGTTGCCGTGGCGGCCGGCGATCTTATCGCCCTGCTGGATCTTACGACGCTGGGCGACGTAGACGCGCACCTGCTCGTTGACGCCGGGGGCCAGGTCGTCGCCGTTCTCGCGGCTAAAGCGGACGACATCGATGACGCGGCCGTAAGCGCCGTGAGGCATCTTAAGGGAGGTATCGCGGACGTCGTGGGCCTTGGCACCAAAGATGGCGCGCAGCAGGCGCTCCTCGGCGGTCAGAGCGCTCTCGCCCTTAGGCGTGACCTTGCCGACCAGGATGTCGCCAGGGCCGACCTCGGCGCCGATGCGGATGATGCCGTCCTCGTCGAGGTTGGCAAGCATGTCCTCGGAGAGGTTCGGGATCTCGCGGGTGATCTCCTCGGGGCCGAGCTTGGTGTCGCGGGCGTCGATCTCGTGACGGGTGATGTTGATGGTCGTCAGCAGGTCCTCGGCCACCAGGCGCTCGGACACGACGATACCGTCCTCGTAGTTAAAGCCTTCCCACGGCATGTAGGCCACAGTGAGGTTCTGACCCAGTGCGAGCTCGCCATGATCGGTCGAAGGACCGTCAGCCAGAGGCTCGCCCTGCTCAACGGTGTCACCGACGCGCACGAGCGGACGGTGGTTGATGCAGGTGGACTGGTTGGAGCGCTGGTACTTGGCCAGATGATACTCGTCCATGCCGCCGGCATGCTTGACGATAATCTTGGCGGCGTCGGCAAAGATGACCTCGCCGGCGTTCTTGGCCAGGGTGACCTCGCCGGAGTCCAGAGCGGCGCGACGCTCCATGCCGGTACCGACATAGGGAGTGGCGGGGTGAACCAGCGGCACGGCCTGACGCTGCATGTTAGCGCCCATCAGCGTACGCTTGGCGTCGTCGTGCTCAAGGAACGGGATCAGCGTGGCTGCGACGGAGAGCATCTGACGCGGCGAGACGTCCATGTAGTCGACGTCCTCGACGGGCACGTCGGCGGGAGCGCCGAAGGAGCCGTCGAAGTCGCGGGTACGGGCGATCACGGTGTGCGGACGGACAAGCTTGCCCTCGGCATCGGTCGTGATGAACTCGTTGGTCTTGGGATCGAGCGGCGTGTTGGCCGGCGCGATAACGTGCTTCTCTTCCTCGTCAGCGGTCATCCAGTCGATCTGGTCGGTGGCAACGCCGTTCTCGACGCGACGGAACGGGGCCTCGATGAAGCCATACTCGTTGACGCGGGCGTAGAGGGCGAGCGAGCCGATCAGGCCGATGTTGGGGCCTTCGGGGGTCTCGATCGGGCACATGCGGCTGTAGTGCGAGTTGTGAACGTCGCGGACGGCCGTCGGCACGTTGGTGCGGCGGCTGGAGCCGGACTTGTGACCGGCAAGACCACCAGGGCCGAGTGCGCACAGACGGCGCTTGTGGGTCAGACCGGTCAGGGGGTTCGCCTGGTCCATGAACTGCGAGAGCTGCGAGGAACCGAAGAACTCCTTGATGGAGGCCACGATCGGGCGGATGTTGATGAGCGACTGTGGGGTTATCTCGTCGATGTCCTGGGAGCTCATGCGCTCACGGACGACGCGCTCCATACGGCTCATGCCGATACGGAATTGGTTGGCGACGAGCTCGCCAACGGTGCGGATACGGCGGTTGCCAAAGTGGTCGATGTCGTCGACCTTGAAGCCCTGCTCGCCGGCAGCGAGGGACAGCAGGTAGCGCAGCGTCGCGACGATATCCTCGTCGGTGAGCACCGTGACCTCTTCCTCGGTGGTGAGGTTGAGCTTCTTGTTGACCTTGTAACGACCGACGCGGGCCAGATCGTAGCGCTGCGGGTTAAAGAGCAGGCCCTCGAGCAGGCTGCGGGAAGCGTCCACGGTGGGAGGCTCGCCTGGGCGCAGGCGACGGTAGATCTCGATGAGGGCGTCCTCGCGGGTGAGGGCGGTGTCGCGCTCCAGGGTGCGCTTGATCACATCGGAGTTGCCGAGCAGCTCGATGATGTCGTCGTTGGTGACGGCGATGCCAAGGGCGCGCAGGAACATCGTGGCGCTCTGCTTGCGCTTACGGTCGATGGAGACCATGAGCTGGTCGCGCTTGTCGACCTCAAACTCAAGCCAGGCACCGCGGGACGGGATGATCTGGGCCTTGTAGATCTGCTTGCCCGAATCCATCTCGGAGCTGTAGTACACGCCCGGGGAGCGGACGAGCTGCGAGACGACGATACGCTCGGTACCGTTGATGATGAAGGTGCCCTGATCGGTCATCATGGGGAAGTCGCCCATAAAGACGAGCTGCTCCTTGATCTCGCCGGTCTCCTTGTTGGTGAGACGGACGTCGGTCAGAAGCGGAGCCTGATAGGTCATATCCTTCTCGCGGCACTCCTCGACGGTGTGCGCGGGGTCGCCGAACTGATGCTCGCCGAAGGTAACCTCGAGAACATGGTTCTGGCTCTGGATGGGGCTGGATTCCTTGAACGCCTCACGAAGGCCCTCGTCCTTAAAACGCTCAAAGGATTCCCTTTGAACAGAGATAAGGTTGGGGAGCTCCATGGCCTCCGGGATTTTCCCGAAGCTGACGCGCTTGCGCTCAGTGGCAGTGTATGCGTAGGTCACCAGGTTTTTCCTCCTTCACGGAAATGCTCGGTGGGTTGGCGAGGCATAGCTTCGCCAGTTATCGCAACCTAATAGTTTATCAGGTACCGACCGTTGGGCAAGAAAAGCCTTGACGCGATTGAGTTTTTGGAGTAACAAAGTTTTTCGACAGAAAACACGCAGGTAGATGTATGTGTATCGAACATCTGTTCATATATTTTCTGTGAACAGAGAGCCAGCAATCGCAGCTCTTATAAAAAACGGGCGCGAACCGAGGTCCACGCCCGTAAATGTCGGTGCCCGATGGCTTACTTGCGCATCAATCCGCCGCGCTCGTCGATGGCGTCCCAGAAGGCATCGGCAAAGCGGGGGTCGTTTGCAGCCATGAGGGCGTTAGTGGCCATCCAACCAGAGGGAGTGCCGGTGTCGTAGCCCGACAGCGGGTCGATGACGACGGCGTACATGGCCTCGCGGTCGAGCGAACGGGCCATGGCGTCGGTGAGCTGGATCTCGCCGCCCTTGCCGGCCTGCTGATCTGCCAGCAAGTCCATGACCAGCGGGCTCAGCAGGTAGCGACCGACGATGTACAGGTTGGACGGAGCCGCCTCGGGAGCGGGCTTCTCGACCAGACCGCCGATGCGCCAGACAGCGCCCGGCTCGGCATCGGCAACGTTCTCGGCGCCCTCGAGCGAACCGACGCGCTCGCCGGCGATAACGCCGTAGCGGCTGACTTCCTCGGGCGAGCAAGCAGCGACGGCGATAACCGAAGCGCCACCGTGCTCCTTGGAAACGGCGAGCATCTTGTCGCAGATATCGCGGTTAGGCACAACGTAGTCGCCCAGAAGAACCAGGAAGTTCTCCCCTGCCACGGCGTCGGCAGCAGAGCGAATAGCATGGCCGAGGCCCTTGGGCTCGTACTGATAACGGAAGTCGACCGGCATACCGCCAGCGTGGGCGACAGCATCGGCATAGGCGTTCTTGCCGCGCTCGCGCAGCAGGTTCTCGAGCGAGCGATCAGGCTGGAAGTAGTTCAGTAGCTCGGGCTTACCGGGAGAAGTAACGATGATGGCATCGTCGACCTCCTCGGGCTCGAGCGCCTCCTCGACGACGTACTGAATGACGGGCTTGTCGAGCACCGGCAGCATCTCTTTGGGCGTGCACTTGGTGCCAGGCAGAAAACGCGTGCCAAGACCGGCGGCGGGGATGATTGCCTTCATGTTATTCAAAGATCCTTTCGCAGGCGCAAAAGCGCCCCATGCGTGCGGCACACAGCCGCAGACCAAATTGCGATACCCAAGCATCTTACCGCTGGAACTATATGTCGCTACAAGGCAGAGACAATTCTTCAGCAGGTCAACGCAAATTATTGCTCGAATGGTGCAATTTTATTGCCCAACGGCAGGGCACCCGATACGACGCAAATCACAGAACATGGCAGTTTGAGCAACCGATGCCGAGGGACCGATAAATCAAAACCACCCCTAAAAGGGGTGGTTTGCTCTTAGGGTATAACCCTTGGATTTCCGGCACGCGTCTAAAGGCGCCGGCCCTCACGGGGTTCGGG